>CAXTKZ010000020.1:28526-35785 GCA_964244985.1 uncultured Acidobacteriaceae bacterium | reverse complement strand
GAGGGTACCGTCTCAAACGCGAGCAGGTCTGCCTCTGTGTCCTCCAGGGCTGCGATCCGCGCGGCGTGGAAAGCCGTCAGAGCATCGTGCTGCGCCCTTTCATCCGCAAAGTTGTACTCGCCGTGGAACTCCGCCCCATTCGCCAAAGCGGCCCCGTAAGGCCCCAGTGAGGCTGCGATCAACACTGTATGCTGCCCGGCGCGCGCCTCGACCGCCCGGGCCACCGACCGTCGCAGCGCTTCCCTTTCCGCGTTGCCCGCCGCCTCATCCCCCAAACCCCAGGCTGCGGCAAAGCCCATTGCCGAGGCCTGATAGCTCCCGGTAAGCAGTACGTCTGCCTCCGCTTCCAGATAGCTCCGATGCACGGCGAGCACGGTTTCCGGGGCCTCAAACAAGGCGCGCGCCGACCACAGCGGCCCGGCTACCGACACACCGCGCTGCTCCAGCTCGGTTGCAAACCCGCCGTCGAGCACCCGCGCCCTTGTCAGATCCAGATCGGCACGATGACGCATCCCTCTCGCCTCCTCAAGCGACTTCCGGCCCGCTACTTCGCACGGCGCTCCCAGCGCTCCTCGTGCCGGTCATCCCTGAACAGAACATCGTCGCGCCCGAAGATGAGCCGCGCGGTCGATCCGGTCGGGTAGAAAAATGTGTTTGCATTTTGCGGCAAGAGCTCGATCACTTCGCCGATGCGGTTGCGCTGGAACAGCTGATCGCCCACGCGGTACACCGTGATCTGGATTACCCCAGCCTCTTGATACTCGCCCAGATAGGCGTCGTACACATCCGGGTTGACCTTGGCCGGCACGGGATGAACGGGCACCAGCACCCGGTCCGCCGCGGGTTGAAGCGCGGCATCCGATAGCAGCGAATGTGCCAACAGCCAGCGTGGGAGCTCAGGCTCGGCATAAGCCTTTTCCCATACATTATGCTTTACCCCGGCGTATTCCCAAAAGCGCACATTGCCGTCGTCCGCATGGAGGGCGTCGTACATCAGCGCGCTTTGTCGGGGGCTTACGACGGGGTCGTCGGCACCGTGAAACTCCCATACCGGCACCCGGCGCAGAGCGCGCGCATATTCCTCCGGCAAGGTGGCCTGCTCGTTCCAGCGCAGAGGGGCATAGGGCCAAAAAATGCCGCCGCATACCGGCACAATCGCGGCAAACAGGTGGGGGTTGGTGCGCGCGAGCTCCCAGGTTCCATAGCCGCCCAGCGAGAGCCCCGTGAGATAGGTCCGGTCCCCGTCGCCGTTGAACTCGCGCTCTTCCGCGTCCAGCGCAGCAAGAGCCGTCTCCATCATGTCCGCGTCGGTCCAGTGGTGGTGCGAGAACGGCACCTGCGGCATAACCACCACAAACGGCCAGCGTTCAGGGTGGACGCGGATGGCCGCGGGCAGGCCGACCTGCGTTTCATCCAGCCCCTCGGAGCCGCGCTCGCCCGAGCCATGGAGAAACAGGATCACCGGCCACTTTTGCGCCCTGGTCCAGTTTTGAGGCAGATACACCACGTAGCGGCGCTCCACACCGCGTACGGTGACAGTGCGGTTCAGAAAGCCGGTGTCCTGCGTGTGCTTCATCGCATGGGCCCAACCGCCATCCCACAAAGCCACCAAGAAGAGGACTCCTGCCCAACGTGCTATCGGCAGCATGGGTAAGCGTACCAAGTTTCCAGGGCCCTGCCGCGCAGCACCTGACAATACTTGCCGAGATGAAAGGTGCATGGTAATTATCACCACCCATTATGTAAGATGTTCACGCTCCACAAATCTCACCCCGAGAGTCTGCCTCATGCGTTCCTTGCAAGTACCTACCCTGCTTCTTGTGTATGCCGCCGCCGCTTCCGCCCAAAGCGGCTACATTACAAAAACCTACCCAGCTCCCCAAAACACCCTGCTTGCAAGTGCGGATTTGAACAACGATAACTATCCCGACCTGCTGCTGTACGGCGGCGCAGCCGGACCGCACATCTTGTATAACGACCGATTTGGTGGTTTCGCAACGCTGTCCACGCTGCCGACCGGATTCGGGCCGCAAGGCGTGAGCGGTGTGATGACGCACGCTCTTCTCCGGCCGCTCAGCGCTCATGCAGGCAACGACCTTGCAGCCTGCATCGCCGTTCCCGGCCAGGGCACCTATCTAAACATTTACCAAAATCCGGGTAGCTCCGGCAGCTTCACCGCAGGCCTCAATCTGCTGCAGTCCTTGCCGATCGCCGCGTGTGCCGGCCTTGCCGCCGCCGATCTGAACGGGGACGGTTTCCTCGATATCAGCGTGATGGGCAACGCCGGAACAGCCGCCGCGCCCAACAACTTTGTACAAACGTACTTCGGGGACGGTACGGGCCATTTTGCAAACCCCGTTACGCAGGGAAACATCAGCCTGAACGGCTCCTTGAGCTATTCCGGCTGCGCCCTGACCGATGCGGCAGGCAAAGCAGCCGCTTCCGGCGATCCTTCGACCCTGGTGGTCGATGCCGTTTGCGCGGGCGGCTCCGGGACGACATTTTTGGGGACAGGCAGTGCGCAAGGCCGGTTCAGCTTCACCGAACAGCGGGAAGGCTCGGACACGCTGACCGTCCGCGACAGCTTCGCGGGCACGCAGGATCAAAACGCAGTGTTCACCGGCGCTTCGCAAACCGCAAGCAGTCTGTATGACGCGCAAAACTCCGGCGGCCATTACACCTTTAACTCCCTGAACGGCAGCATTGCCCCTGGGCTCAATCCTGTGCAGTTCGGATCCGCGCGGGCCGGCGACCTGAATGGAGACGGCATCCCGGATATCGCGGCTGCTTACACGGCGCAGCCGAACGGCAGCTCGGAACGCTCCTCGTACATTTCGCTCCTCCTCGGTTCCGGCAGCGGTGCTTTCACGGAGCAGCAGCATTTCACGCTCGGCAATCTCGGCGCGGCCAGCATTACGGACCTCAATGTTTCTCCTACCGCGGGTTTTCCCGGGTACTCCGACATTTTTGCGCTGACTTACAACAGCGTGAACGGGGCGACAACTCTTTACCAATCCACATTTAACAACCCGGATTACCCTGCGCCCGAGTGCAACACGCCGCAAACAACCCACACCGTCGTTCTTTGCCGCCCCTCGCAAGGAGGCGGCAGCATGGCGGCTGTCGCGGTACAAGCCGCTTCCAACGTACCCAACTTCACGCTCAGCCGCCTGTATCTCGACGGGAAATCGGTGTTCGAGTCCACCTCACCCATCATCAACACCACGCTGTCCATCGGTGACGGCACTGCCTACAGCAATCACCAGCTTGTCGTTGTGAGCTACGACAGCCATGGCCAGGCATACAGCTCCGGCAGCAGCTTCAACGTTGTCCCCGGCGGCACCTGCATTCCTTCAACGCCGGGAGCGGCTCTCTGCCAGCCGAACAATATCGGCAGCATCAACGGAGCGGACCCTAATTTAGGATCGCCGACCATCACCGCGGGTGCGCTCGCAAGCAGTGGCACCTACATTACCGCCTTGCGTGTGTACGTCGACAATGTCGCGACGATCACGCGCTACAACCCGCAGCCCACAAGCACATTCCAGATCAGCGAAACAGTTCCGATGTCTCCGGGCACACATCTCATCGCGGTAGTCGCGTACGAGAAGACGGGCGCGGCTTTTGAAACGCAGATTTATACGAATGTGTCGGACGCTCCGCCCTGCGTGCCTTCCGGAGCCGGCGCGGTATTCTGCCTGCCGAGCTCGTCGACGGCCTATGCAGGCTTCCAGACTCCTTTTTCAGTAGGGGCCACGGCAGCCAATGGGACGATCAACGCGATCCGCATCTACGTGGACGGCATCTCGCAGGCGACGGTGATCAGTGCTTCCCCAACCAAGTCGTACACCGTCAACCAGACACTGATCTTCAATACGCTCGGCACCCACATCGTCGCCGTTGTGGGTTACCAAAGCGACGGCAACGCAGCTGTCGCGACCAAGACCATCACCGTCACCCCTTACCCGCAGTAGCGCTGGCCGCGCAAGCCGCCGAATCCCTATCGGCGGCTTGCATGTTGTATGCCAGCATGAATGGACGAATAGTAAAGAACTAGCTATTAACGACCTAGAACTCGGTCCAGCCCCAACAAAATTGCGCTAAATGAACGAACTGAAAGCACTCCTGCCCTTTTGCGAAAACGGGTTTTATCGAGTGCTCTTATCTGATCTGTAAGTGCAACGCAGTCAGTTGGAACATAGCCGTTTTCGGGATTGAACTCTGATTTGGGCACAAGGATCAAATGGCCTTGCGCTTTGTGGGTTTGCGTAGACAGCGGTATGCCTACCACGCAGTTACCTCTATGAGCTCGTGACGTAGACACGACAGTCCAGATGCGATCCCTACTTTGTTCTGACCCCACCGTATCGGTAGGATTAGGCATACACCAGTAGAGATCACGCTGTTGAATGCTTGCCAGCTCTTCGGGTGTGAGCATAAGGTTGCTAACCTATGTCTTTCATCGAGGAGGCTAGCAAGTCTGCATCCTCCTCATCCCACGGCAAACCCTCAGAAAGGGCTGGCTCTTGAGTAGTGTGCCGCAGGGAGAGCCCGTCCTGGATAATAGTGTAAGCATTTACTAAAGCGCGCAGACCATTACACATCTCATGCTGAACTTCTTCATTCACATTCTTCTCAAGTCTGATGACCGACATGACGGCGTCCAAATGAAACTGCGCCCCTATCGCATAGTAGTTGTACTCAAGCGCGAGCTCGGCATCTCGCTTCTTCTTCTCGTCATCGAGCAACCATCTGGTTTCGGAGAGTTGCCTTGTTAAAGGCCGAACTTTTTTAAGCGTCCATAGCGTAAAGAGTGCTTGCTCTTTCAACTCCTCTTTAAGAACTTGTGACCTTTCGAGATCGTCTGAGAGCAGCTCAAATCCGCGAGGTGCCAAGTCGCCCAGCACCGATTCTGGAAAAAGATTCATTACCGTGTCGGACAGCGCACGCAAAGCCCGAGCATATCGAGGGAGCCCTTCATTTCGAACTGCCATGAACTCCGCCCGACTTTTGCTGTTTATCGCTGCTGCGAGTTGCCTGCTGATCTGCCTGCTCAAAGCGAAGATGATGTCTCGGTCTTCCGATGCTTCTGGTTTCGGCAGTACAGGCTCCTCATAGAGCGCCCCTAAAGAACCGATTTCCGACCTAAAGGGAACCGATTGTGAGAAGTCAAGAGCAAGTGCGCCCATGGTCATAATCCCTTCTGGTAAAACACGGTGAACCGAATAGCGGAACATAAAGGCGGTTTACAATTCACCTCGTCGGCAACATTCGCTTTCGCGCAATCACAAATCGCTTTTACTGCTAGACGCCCTGTACCGATGCCTTGCCCCCTGTGATGCCAACTTTCCGTACCAGCCTCGTGGTATATACTGATCTAGACTCTTCATAGATCAGTGCCTGCGCCGCACGGAACGCCTGCATGTTGAGGTCCATTCAGAAACCTTATTTTCTCATAATGGTTTCATTTAACATGTGCTTTCAGCTCGACAGTTCTTCCTGCAGCGCCGTCAGCATCCGGTTCAGGTCTTTGTCCCCTCGGCGCTGCTCATCGATTTTGCCGATCGAGTGCATCACGGTGGTGTGGTGTTTGTTGCCGAACTGCCGACCGATTTCCGGCAGCGAGGCTTCAGTCATCTGTTTGGCGAGGTACATCGCGATCTGCCGGGGGACAACCACGGCGCGCGAATTATTTTTCTGCTTCAGCTCCGTGACCCGCATCCCAAATTGCTCAGCCACGGCGCGCTGAATCGCTTCGATCGTGATTTTGCGGACCTGCGTGTCGATGAACTGCTTGAGGCATAGCTGCGCCGTCGTAAGCGACATCTCAACGCCGTGGAGCTTGCACCAGGCGAACAGGCGGGTCAGCGCCCCTTCAAGCTCGCGCACATTGGTCCGCACATTCGATGCGATAAAAAGCGCGACTTCGGATGGAAGCGGGCGGTCCTCTCCTTCAGCTTTCTTTTGCAGGATCGCGACCTTGGTTTCAAGGTCCGGCGGCTGGATGTCGGCGATCAACCCCCACTCGAAACGCGAGCGCAGGCGGTCTTCGATGTCGACCGAGTCTTTCTTGATGAACTCTTTCGGCGAGCGGTCGCTGGCGATCACAATCTGTTTTGAGCTTTCGTGGAGCGCATTGAAGGTGTGGAAGAACTCCTCCTGTGTCCGCTCTTTTTGTGCCAGGAACTGAATATCGTCGATGAGCAGCAAATCGACCGAACGGTACCGGTCGCGGAAGCTGGTCATTTTGTCGTAGCGCAGCGAATTGATCATTTCATTGGTGAACTTTTCGCTCGACACATACGAGATGACCGCTTCGGGCCGGTGGCGCTTCAGCTCGTGCCCGATGGCCTGCATCAGGTGCGTTTTGCCCATGCCGACGCCGCCGTACAGAAAGAGCGGGTTATATGCCTTGGCCGGCGACTCGGCGACCGCGGCGGCCGCGGCGCGCGCGAACTGGTTGCCGGCACCCGCAACGAAAGCGTCGAAGGTATAGCGCGGATTCAGCTGCGCCGCCGTGGTCCAGTCAAAGCGGGCCTGCTGCGGCGCGCCAGCCCCCCCGGGCTGCGCAACCCCTTGCAGCGCCACCGTACCAGTCATGGGTGCGTTTTGGATTGGTTCGGGGGACGAACGCAGGGGGGCGCGTCCATGGGTCGAGGCGGGCGGGAACCTTTCATCCTCCGCGGCCTGTCCATCGGGCGCGGGCTCGCGCTCCGGCAGGATAAAATCCACGCGCTCATAAGGCAGCCGCAGCGCGTCGATCGCTTCCGCGATCAGGTCGGCATAGCGGTCGCCGATGCCCTGAAACTTGGCCGTGGGGACCCGGACCACGAGCACGTTGCCGTCGGCATGGCTGAACAGGGTCGGCTTGAACCAGGTTTCGTATGCTTGCCGGTTGATCTTTTTTTGAAGTGCACCCAGGATCCGAACCCAGGGGTTCAGGGGGGCGACGGGCGCGACAGGATAGAAACTCATGCGGACAAATCCTTTGGGGCGCAAGCGCACGCGGGGAGCCGGGATGGCGACATCAGAGTGCGGACGCCCACAGACTTACTCCTCGGGACCGGGATGCGGCAAAATGGCGGCTGCGAAGCGAAACAGAAGTACCAATGCGGCATGGGGAACCGGCAGAGTTCCCCCGCAAAGGGGACTTAAAGTGAGGCTCAGACTAGCACATTCCGTGCAGGCTTTTTGAGCTTGTATTCACGGCTGTTCTGTGCTGATTGCTTATGTGCACAAAGGTTGGTGAAACAGGGGAG
>CAXTKZ010000020.1:0-28426 GCA_964244985.1 uncultured Acidobacteriaceae bacterium | reverse complement strand
TTTGCCGCGGTTGCCCGGCGCATTGCATCGGGAGCGGACAATACTCCCCTGCCGCGCAGGGCTCAACCGTCCAAGAGAAAGCGATGAGCACGCTTCGCCTCCGGGTCATCGACGGCCTGTTCACGCTGTATAAGCGTTGGCTTGGGCCCGCGTTGCACGCCGTCAGCCCTATAGGTGGAGGGTGCCCTTACCAGCCCACCTGCTCGGAGTACGCCGCGTTGGCATGCGCGCAGCATGGCTTTCTGCGTGGCGGCCTTTTGGCGGCATGGCGGCTGCTGCGGTGCAATCCATTCTCACGCGGGGGCTGGGATCCAGTGCCCCTGGACAGCTCCCGTGGTGAAGCACAGGTACGATAGAGCGAGCAGGCTCGTCAGCGAGCCCCTATAAAGGACCATCACCCTTGGCAGAAATCCGTAATCCTAACCAGCAGGGCGCAGGCGGCCCGGGCGGAGGCGCGCCCAGCAGCTCGTCCTCGCTCCTGATGTATATGGCATTGTTCCTGCTTGTGTTTCTCGGGCTGCAATACTTCCGCGGTAAAAACGTACCGCCCGCGCCGCAACCACAGCAACATGCCATTGCTGCCCAGCCCGCCCCAAGCACCCCGCCCCTTTCGGCAAGCACCCCGACCGCGGGTGGCCCGGTAACGCAGGCAACCGCCGTCACGCCCATTACGGTTGAGAATGCGCTCTACCGCATCACCTTTTCGAATGGGGGTGCGCAGGCAACTTCGTGGATCCTGAAGAAGTACAACGACGAGGGAGGCCGCCCGCTCGACTTGGTGAACCACCGCGCCGCGCCCAAATACGGTTTTCCTTTATCGCTCTACACCTACGACCCCGGGCTGAACCAGCAGCTTGCGAGTGCTTTGTACGTACCCTCCAGCACGGCGGCTACGCTTGCCGCGCCCGGCACCCTCACCTACACCTATGCGGCGGGTGGGCTTGAGGTAAAGAAGACCTTCTCCTTCGACAACACCTATGTGATCCACGCCCAGGTAACCGTGACTCGCAACGGCGCGCCCGTGTCGGCGGCGTTGGCATGGCCATCCGGCTTCGGCGACCAGGGTACGCTGCCACAGTTCGCCAGCAGCACGCTTGACGTTAGTGAGAACGGCAAGGCCGAGCAGATTGAGCTCAAGAAAGTTTCGGGCGGTAATACCCTGCACGGTGCCTACGATTGGGCTGGCATTTCCGACCAGTACTTCACCGCGATCTTCCTGCCCGATCATCCCGCGAGCGCGAATGTGGTGACGCTGCACAACGCGGTCGACATCCCTCGCGACACAAAAAAGCCGAACGGCGAAACCGTTCCCGCACCCGTACTTGGCGCGGCGCTGGCCGACGGGGGCGGCACGCTGGACGCGCGCTTGTTTGTCGGCCCCAAAACACTCTCCGACCTGTCCGCAGTGAAAGGTGTCCACGGCGGGCCTTCGCTCGACAAGGTCGTCTCGTTCGGTTGGTGGTCGGTGATCGCCACGCCGCTGTTCCTGATTCTGCGCTTCTTCCACAACCACGTGGTTCCCAATTGGGGTTGGGCGATTCTGTTCCTCACCGTGCTTTTGAGCATCGTCACGCTGCCGTCGCGCATTTTCATGATGCGGTCCTCGCTCAAGATGCAGCGCATCCAGCCGCAGATGGACGCCATCAAGCAGCGCTACTCGAAGTACAAGGCCACCGACCCCAAACGGCAGGAGATGAATGCCGAAATCATGAAGCTGCAAAAGGACAATGGCGTCAATATGTTCGGCTCCTGCCTGCCCATGTTGATCCAGTGGCCGCTCCTGTTTGCCTTCTACCGCATGCTCTCAAACGTGATTGAGCTGCGCCAGGCGCACTGGCTGTGGGTGCCCGACCTGAGCGCCCCCGATCCGTACCACCTGCTGCCGATCCTGTTTGTGGGGTCCATGTTCCTGGTGCAGTACCTGACACCGTCGCCCGGTGTGGACCCGCAGCAGCAGCGCATGATGGCCTTTACCATGCCCGCTGTTTTCGGTTTTATGACCTGGTCGATCGGGGCGGGGCTGGCGCTGTACTGGGCCGCGTCCAATCTGTTCGGCATCCTGACGCAAATGGCCATGAATCGGACCACCATGGGCCGGGAAATGCGCGAAATCGCACTGCGGCGGGCAGCGAAAAAGGGCGGAAAGACGATCAATGCAAAGATTGTGAACGCGCGTAAGGCCTGAGAACCCTTGTTGCACACTAATGAACCGGTGTGCGGCTGTTCATGCAATGCATAGTAGGCGATCTTGCCTTTAAACTAAACAACGTGCCGATCCAAGACCTCCAAGCCGCCGCCGAAACCATTGTGGAGTTCCTGAAGCTGCTCACCACGGATGGCCGCCTGCGCCTGCGCTACCGCATCACCGCCGGTGCGGGCGCGGCCGATCCAGACAACCTGGAAGATCGTGAAGTTTACGTGGAACTCGCGGGACCGGACACCCCGCTGCTCCTGGAGCGCAATGGCGAGCTCCTCCGCGCGCTCGAGCATGTCGCCGCCAAGCTCATCCATCTTGAATCCGATGAGCACGACAAGGTGTCGTTCGACGCTGAGAACTTTAAAGCCCTGCGCGCCCGCGAGCTTCGCATGCGCGCTGAAACCGCAGCAGAAACCGCCCTCCGCACCGGGCAGCCCTTTCCGTTTCCGCCGTCCAACTCGCGCGAGCGTCGCTTGCTGCACCTTGCCCTGCGCGACGCGCCCGGGGTGGAAACGCATTCGGTCGGGGAGGGCAGGGATCGTGTGCTGGTTGTGTTTCCGGCAGGGTACGACCACGCCGCATACGCCCCGCCAGCCGTCCCATTTGTCCGCGAGCGCCGTGAACGGCCGGACCGGCGCGGCGACGGGGAACGCCGCCGCTAAATCCACCTTGGGCAATTTATTGTGAGGGCAGTGAAGAACCTGCTCTTCGAGCCGCCAGCAGACTTATGCTCCCGCCCAACGACACCATCGCCGCGATCGCCACCCCTCCGGGACGCGGCGGCATCGGCATCCTCCGCCTTAGCGGCCCCCGCGCCCGCACGCTGGCCACCCCCCTGTTGCAACCTGCCCCCAATGAACCCTTCCGCGCCCGCTTTTGCCGGATAATCGAGCCCGCAACAGGCGTGAAACTCGACGAAGCCGTCGCGACCTGGTTTCAAGCGCCCCGCTCCTATACCGGCGAGGATGTCGTTGAAATCGCCGCCCACGGCTCGCCCGTCCTGCTCGATCATTTACTGCGGCTGGTGCTTGAGGCAGGCGCACGACTGGCTGAACCCGGTGAGTTCACGGAACGCGCTTTCGCGTCCGGACGCCTTGACTTGCTCCAGGCTGAAGCCGTCCGCGACCTCATTGAAGCGCAAACCCTGGCCGGAGCCCAGCAAGCTGCCCAGCAGCTCGGCGGCGCATTGTCCCGCCGCGTCGCTCCCTTGAAAAACGGCCTTTTAAGCTTGATCGCGCTGCTCGAAGCAGGTATCGATTTCGCCGAGGACGACACACCCGTGGTCGGCGACGCAGACTTGCAGGGGAGGCTGGTTGCCCTGGGTGGGGAGCTCGCCGGCATGGAGCGCACCTTTACGCAGGGTCGCCTTCTCAGCGAAGGCGTCAAGCTGGCCATCGTGGGCCGCCCCAACGTCGGTAAAAGCTCGCTGTTCAACCACCTGCTCGACCGCGAACGCTCCATCGTAACCGCCGAGCCCGGCACCACCCGCGACACCGTTGAAGAGCGGCTTTCGCTCGCCGGCGTCCCCGTCCACCTTATCGATACAGCCGGTTTGCGTGAGGCCGGGAATGAGGCAGAGCGCCTGGGCATCGCCCGCTCCCGCGAAGCCTTTGCCGACGCCGGGCTGGTGCTGCTTGTGCTGGACAGCGCCCTTCCTCTCCATGCGGAAGAAGAGGTTCTACTCGCCTCGGCGATGGGCCGCCCATTGGCGATTGCGCTGAATAAATCGGATCTGCCGTTAAGTGAGCCCGGAAAACAGCAGGATCGCCTTCACCTTCTCGCGCCAGATACCCCTATCCTGTGCACTTCCGCCCTTACCGGTGCGGGCCTGCCACAGCTGCGTGAGGCCTTGCGTACATTGCTGCTCGGTGACGGAGCTGCCGCGCCGGAAGGAGCGATGCTCACCAACCTGCGCCAGCACACAGCCATAGGGGCTGCGAGGGTAGCAGTGGAGCAGGCGCAAACAGCCGCGCAGAGTCGGCTGCCGCATGAACTGCTCCTGCTGGATCTGTACGCCGCACTGCGCGAACTGGATGCACTTACCGGGGCAACCACCCCGGATGATGTGCTCCATCGCATCTTCTCTACGTTTTGTATTGGGAAGTAAGGAGATTTTTCGAACGAACCTTACCCACTTAAATATGAACAGCGTCGTTGCTCTCCGCTCATTCGAAACACCTAACGAATATAGCTAACTTGGCCAAGAAGGCGTACGCTGGCACTGTGAAAACAGTAAATATCGGCGAGCTTAAAAACCAGCTCAGCAGCTACCTTCAATACGTACGCAAGGGTGAAGAGATCGTCATTCGAGAGCGCAACGTTCCTGTCGCGCGAATCCTACCCTTCCACTACGAACTGGGCGGAGAATAAGAGCTCAAGCTCGTGGCATCGGGAGCCATGAGAATGCCCCAAGAGGAGATGGATTGGGATCGGTTTTTCTGTTCTCAGTCTGGAGAGGTATCCCGTGAAGCAGCAGTCCAGGTCGCTCTCGACAGCCGAGGAGATCAGTGACGCCTGCTTTTTGGGACACAAGTGGACTAGTGCCGCGCTGTGTCCAGCAGCAGCCCAGCGCCCTTGTGAGCCAGTTACTTAAGCAGCATCCCATTGTTGTTTGGTGGGCCACGCCGGTTGAAATGCGCAGTAGCTTTGAGCGGCTGTCACGGATGCGCCAGTTGACTACAGAGGAATACGCGGTTGCTGGGTTACGACTTGATCAGCTTCGCCGCAGTTGGCGAGAACTGCAACCAAGTGAGCTGCTGAGAAGCGAAGCCGAAAAGCTACTGACTGCTTATTCGCTTAAAGTGGCAGATGCGCTTCAATTGGCCGCTGCATCGATCTGGGCATCAGGCACCCCACAGGTGTGCACATTCATAGCGGCAGATGCAGAATTATTGGAAGCGGCCCGGCAGGTCGGCTTTCAGATTCAAGCTGTTTAAAGGCTGTGGTATGACTCGAAACCTGCTTGCTTAGCCGGTTCTGGGATGAACTTGACCCTATCAGCGGAGGTACCCTCTCGGGGTACCTCCGCATCGGGTCGAACTGCCGACTCTTGCTGACTTAACTCAGCACCGGCACCTGTATCTGTTCCCCCACTCGAATCTTGTCGGCATCGGCGATTCCATTGGCCTGCGCGATTTTCTCGTAGTGGTTCGCTGAGCCGTAGAAGTATTGGCTCACCTTGGAAAGATTGTCTCCCGCAGCGATGGTATAGGGCTGCTCCGCCCCGCCCGTCGTTGCAATGGCATGGTGCAGGTCTGAGTACGTGGGGTCTACCTGTTTGATGGTGTCCCATACGCGATTGGCAATCACCGTTGACGGCACAGTCCCTTGAACCAGGAGCTGTTCGCCCTCAAGTGAAACCTGTTGCAGTTGCGCGCCCTGCGGTGCAAAGTGGTCGAAAAGCGCGAGAACCGGCTGATATTTTTGCTTAAGCTGATCGAGATTGGCCATGGACTCCCCGTGGGTTAAAGACCGCGTGAAAACAAACCCTCGGCCAGGCCCGCCAGCCCGCCGCCCGAATTCGCCTGCTCAGGCAAACTACCTGAACCCTGCGACAAATGCGACATGAGCATCGGCAGAGCCGCGGCCAGTGCTATCTTGGCGAACTCCGGGTTGACGCCGGCCCTTTGCGCCACCGCCTGCACCCCGTCCTGCCCCATGCCCTGTTCCACTTGCTGCGGCTCGATCGACCGCGGCTGTTCTCCGGGTTGGGTCGACATCCATGAGTCCACATGCTGCCCCATCCCATTCTGGCGAAACTGATCCGCCATGCCCGTCAACCCGCCCGGCTGCGATCCGAAATGCTGCATCAGTGCCTGGGTGATGGACGCATGCTGCTCCTGCGTGGGCTGCCCGACTCCAGCTTGTCCCGCCAACGACGAAAGTACATTCATAAAGCTCATCTGCAACTCCTGATTCTTGATCCGCTTCGTAAGATGGCGAAAACGGGCGATGGTTGGACGGGAATAAGCATTTCAGCGTGCATCCTGTCTGTT
Organism: uncultured Acidobacteriaceae bacterium; assembly: GCA_964244985.1. Classification (GTDB taxonomy): domain Bacteria; phylum Acidobacteriota; class Terriglobia; order Terriglobales; family Acidobacteriaceae; genus EB88. Next base: position 22,234 of record CAXTKZ010000020.1, on the reverse strand, counting down.
GTGCGCTCCCGGCGAATGGGGAAGCAGGAGGCAAGCCCAATGCCGTACACTAAGGTGTTTCAAAGCAGGAGAGTTGCATGGCAACCGATGTAGTGATGCCCCAGATGGGCGAATCGATTTTTGAAGGAACTGTTACCAAATGGCTGAAAAAGCCGGGCGAAACTGTCGAGCGGGACGAGCCGCTGTTTGAAATCTCGACGGATAAAGTCGACGCGGAGATCCCCTCGCCTGTAGCCGGTACGCTTCAGGAGATCAAGGCGGAAGCAGGCGCGACCGTGCAGGTCAACACTGTGGTTGCGGTGATCGGCGAGATGAATGGCAGCGGCTCTGTCCCGTCCGCGCCGACAAAGGTAGACCCAATCCCCGCGGAACCTCAAAAACCCCACGGCGACACAGAAACGGCGATCGCGGCCACCGAGGTGGTCATGCCCCAAATGGGGGAGTCCATCTTCGAGGGCACGATCACAAAATGGCTGAAAAAAGTTGGCGACAAAATCGAACGCGATGAGCCTCTATTCGAGATTTCAACGGATAAGGTGGATGCGGAAATCCCCTCGCCGATCGCCGGTATACTCCAGGAGATCAAGGCTGAAGCGGGTGCAACCGTGCAGGTCAACACCACAGTCGCTCTTATCGGCGGGGCGGCTGCGGGAGCCGTTGCACAACCGGCCAAAGGCGCTCCGGCAGCCATTGAAGGAAAACCGTCCCCTGTCCCGAGCGGCCCGACTGCCCCGACGGCAGATCTTTCCAGCAGTGAAGCAGGTAAGATTCGTTCCTCCCCGCTTGTCCGCAAAATCGCCAAGGAACAAGATCTTGACCTAAGCCGAATTTCCGGGACCGGCTCCGCCGGACGTATCACCAAGGAAGATGTATTGAGCTACGTGGAGCGGAGTGCATCTCCGGCTCCTTCCATTTCGGCATCGGTGCCCCAACCGCCGGCCCCGGCAGCCCCGGCATCCGCCAGGCCCGTTCCGGCTCCCATTGCACAACCGACTCCTGCACTTGTGGGCGAACTCGTCCCCATGACCAAAATGCGCTCCATCATCGCCCAGCGCATGGTCGAGTCCAAGCGCACCAACGCGCACGTCCACACGGTTTTCAAGATCGACATGACCCGCATCGTGCGTCTCCGCGAAAAGGAAAAAAGCAAATACGAGCAGCGCAACAGCGTCAAGCTCACATTTATGCCCTTTATCGCACGTGCTGTTGTGGCGACCCTGCGGAAGATGCCCATCATCAATGCTTCGATTGAGGGCGATGCGATCCGCTACCACGGCAATGTCAACTTAGGGATTGCTGTCGCGCTGGATTGGGGATTGATTGTTCCAGTGATCAAGCAGGCGGAGGAGCGCAGCTTTTTAGGAGTGGCTCGGGCCATCGCCGACTTAGCCGAACGGGCTCGGGGTAAAAAACTCAAGCCGGATGAGGTCGGCACCAGCACCTTCACTCTCACGAACGCGGGCATCTATGGCGAACAGTTCGGCACCCCGGTCATCAATATGCCCGAAAGCGCAATCCTCGGTATAGGCGGCCTCTACAAGGAACCGGCAGTGGTGACCGATGATTTGGGAACCGACTCGATTGCCATCCGCAGCGTCATTCACCTGACGCTCGGCTTCGATCACCGCATCATTGACGGTGCCGATGCTGGAAAGTTTATGGCCGAAGTCAAAAAATACCTTGAAACTTGGAGCGAAGATATCGGTTAGAGGCATTGTAGGCGCGAATATAACAATTCCTTCGCGCCTACAATGTCTGAAGCGCTGTTAAAACCCGCTCCACGGCCTGTTCCGGCGTCTCCCCAATTGCAGATAGATGGCCCATTTTTCGGCCCTTTCTCGGCTGCTGTTTTTCATATAAATGGAGTCGGACGCCGGGCACCGCGAGAGCACGATCAAACTGAGGTTCATGCTCCTGCCATAAATCTCCAAGCAGATTGACGATGGCTGCGGGTTTGATGATGGCGACCTCTCCCAGAGGCAAGTCGCAGATAGCGCGGATAGCCTGCTCAAATTGGCTTGTCACACATGCTCGCTCACTCGCGTGATAGCTGTTGTGGGGGCGAGGGGCAAGCTCATTGATCAAAAGTTCGCCGCTTTCAGTCACAAACATTTCAACAGCAAGTAGACCTTCGAGCCGGAGCTGTTCAGCAATCTGCAAAGCAAATGCTTGAGCCGCACGTTCAAGTTCGTCAGGAATGGAGGAAGGCAGAACACTCCATACTAAAATCTGATTTTCATGATGATTCCGAGCTGAAGGAAATGCGCGCACCTCGCCGCTTGGAGATCGTGCGACTAACACGGAAATCTCCATCTGCAGGGGAATGGCTTGTTCAGCGACACAGGGCTGCTCGCCGAGCGAACTCCACGCTCGCCTAAGTTCATCGTGCTCTACGCTTTGGACACGCACCTGACTGCGCCCGTCATATCCGCCCCGCGCACTTTTCAAAAACATACCCGCACCAAGGCCGGCGGCCCGCTTAAGGTCATTGAAAGACTCAACCACTGTGAACGTGCCCACCGGCAACCCGTGTTGGGCAAGCCAGGTCTTCTGACGAATTCTGTCCTGTACCACTCCCATGAGATCGATACCAGGACGGACCGGAGCGTATTTCTCCGCGGTCGCCAGACTCGCTCCTGCAATCTGTTCAATTTCAAGTGTCACGACATCGCAGCCGCGAGCAAGGTTTCCTGCTGCCCGCACATCATCCCAGGCACCCTCAAAGAGGCTATCCACGACAAACCGTGCCGGGCATGACGGATCAGGATCCATTACCTGCACCCGATAGCCAAACGATCGCGCGGCCATCGCCATCATGCGACCGAGCTGCCCGCCTCCTAGTATTCCGATCGTAGCTCCAGGCAGTATGGGTGCCGTCATGCTGGGAGCTCCTGCGCTAACACTTCCTCAGACCGCTCTCGGCGCCATGTCGCCAGTCGTGCATGTAGCGACCTGTCAGAAAGCGCCAAAATGGCAGCTGCAAATAAAGCGGCGTTGGCCGCCCCGGGTTTTCCAATGGCGAGTGTCGCTACTGGCACACCCTTAGGCATCTGCACAATGGACAGCAGCGAGTCCATACCGTTGAGCTGAGTTGCCGGTATGGGAACGCCAAGAACTGGGAGAAGCGTTTTAGCCGCAATCATGCCAGGCAGATGGGCCGCTCCACCTGCTCCAGCGATGATGACTTTTATACCTCTTCCCGCTGCATCGCACGCATATTCAAACAACAAGTCCGGCGTGCGGTGTGCGGAAACGACGCGCGCTTCAAAACTCACCTGCAACTCGCTCAGCAGCTCAGTCGCGAGCCGCATTACCTCGTAGTCGCTCTTACTTCCCATCACCACCCCAACTGACGGAGCCTCGCTCATTGAGTGAGTATATTCCTTCACTGGACATAACCTGCTCGCATCCTGATAAGCAAGCGGGTACAAGGGATGTGGCTATGTGCCGCCAACCACCAGCTCTGCCCCCCGTCTTTACATGGGCACATTCACAAAAACAGCAGCGGACAACAGCGAGTAGTTCGGAGGCACAGCCCCATCGTACATTCGGATGAAAAACTGCTCGACAGGAGATGAGCGAGAAATGGTCAAATTTCGAGCGCTGGTGCGTAAGACCAAGTCTGAATCTATACCTGGTCCGAACGTCTCATCACGCCTGCGCACTTCAAATCCTCCGCCGACCGGCGCATTGATCCCTGTATCCACCGTCAATGACGTACTCGTCAAACTGGCAATTGCCAACGCACTCAGGCTGGCCAGAGCCGTGTCGATTGCTGTTGGCTGTTGCGGTAAAATTGTGTCTTGCGGAATTCTTGATGAAATGTGAACACTCAGGCTTTCCGCCCAATCATTCGCAAAACGGACTTTGTATTCAAGAAGGGCTGGTGCGCCCCCAAGCATCGCAATCTCAACATTTCTTACAACAACATCGGCAATTTGCCCATCCGGCAGCGGGCCGATCGCGAGCATATCGCCCGGCCAAATATCTGCCTTGGTACTCCACATCGTCGATGTGTATGTTCCTTTAACCGCAGCTGATGCACTGCCCGCCATTTGGAGCAAAGCAGCCGCCGCACGATCGCAGTCCACGCTGCTCCATGCCGCCGGTTCACTGATACTTCCTACCCACTCCTGCGTTAACGCTGGCAGCGTTCCATCCGGCAAATGAGGAAGCACTCTGCGCGAAACTGCTCGCCCCCGACTTCGATAATTCACAAAGATAAGTGAACCCTTTGGTGGCACGTTTGATGGATAAAACTGTAAAGTTCCGCTCGCAGTCATCTTGCAGCTGCCGCCTTCTGCGATTACACCCACAACTTGAGGAACTGCGTTGGCTCCGCCAACCACGAGCCCCACTTGAAGCAGACCTGTTTGTACACACTTCACGCTCTTTATGCTGCAAACCAAGCTTCCACTGCTCAGCAAAGTAAGCACAGATGCGGGGGGAACTGTGCTCACAGCGCCTGTGTAAAGAACAAATGGGGCAGAAGCAGCTCCACTGGTTGTATCCTGAACTTCGAGCTGCAAGTAGCCAAGACTCTCTACAACTTCGCCTCCCAGCGAAGCCGTTCCCCCATCGACGATGTAGGTGTATGACTGCCGAACTCGCTCTGACTCTGGCGAACTCAGCCGCAGACGCAAAGTGTACAACCGGCCCGGTACAATTTGAAACGTAGCTCCTGCAACAACTCCCTGCACGAGAGGAGTTACACTCACGTTTGTGCCATTGCTGTTTACTTGAAATCCAGCAAAGCATTGATTTGCTTGAACTGCGTCCATGTACAAGCTCAACAGCGTCCCTGTACTTCCTGCACCCACCTGAACGCCGGTCGCCTCGATTATGATGTTGCCGCCCAGCTCTACCTGCTGCAGCGAGGAAACCGTACTTTCCGCATCTCTGCCCGTTCCGCCTAAACAGCTAAGTCCACCGGCTGTCAAAGCCACATGTCCTGCAGCATCGGATACCGACCAAATGCGAGGATTTAATGCTGTGCCTTGGAAAGTGTCGGCAAGATCCATCACATGGCTTCGAAGAGGTACAAAATGCTTACTTGTCATTGCAAATGTGGTCGTGACCCCGTCGCCTTGAAATACTTCCGTCACATAAGCTTTCGGCTCTTCCGCTCCAATCACCGTAATATCTCGAGCTAACCAACGCAAATCCGTCACATTGATAGCTTCAAACGTTAACCCAACGTTCTCACCTGCAATCGAATGGGTGATTTGACCGATACTGGAAACCTGAATGGTTTGCGCTAGCGCCTTATACGCACTGCGTGTACCTACGCCTACTGACTTCGCTGCTTCGGACCAGCGCGTACCTTCGGCAAGCCGAATCCTGCCCGCATTTGCAAGCTGTCCCGACAAAGACAGAGGCAGTTTTTCATTTAGCGGTACAGCCGCCAGGGCTGTCCAGCTTTGATCACCCGACTGCCCGATGAGTGTATTCCCGACTAAGGACACTTCTGCATCCAAAGCGGCTTCATCGCTCACTGCCGCAATCTTTACCCTGTACACTCCGTCGTATGTACCCTCCCCGAGAAATTCCCAGCTTGGGGCCTCGCTGATAAATCCTGTAAAAATCAGGGTGCCCGTGCAGTCGGCCACTGCAACCAGACCTTCCCTTACTGGCAAGGTGTCACGTTCAGAAAGCATAAGGCTGAATTCGCAAAGAGTCAGCTGATACATAGCACGTCGGATTGTAGCTTTGGCTCCAAATGCTACCTTTGACGTGTAATCTGTAGGTTCTTTACCGTCCAGGTTATCGATTGTTATCCGCATTGCATCACCTCCCTGCTCTAAATACACGCCGATATCGCCGGAAGAAAGCTTCTGTAGCACAGCACAGCCGCCCCGTCGTTAGCGTCGGTTACCGGAAGAGCCCGAAAACTCGCGTTAAGCATCAGCATCTCAATTTGTGGCGCTACGACACTCGCTGATTCGGAGGCACTCTGGCAGGGCTGCAGTCTCGGATAGTAGTAACAAACTCGCTCACCCTGTCCTCCTTCTCTAACGAACACTGCCGACCACTCAGGGAAGAATAATCCACCCTCACGATCCATAAACCCAGAAATCTGTTGTACCTTCATGCTGGCCGTGGGGGCACCCGCAATGAGCGGCGAAGCCAGCTGTAAACCGCCATCCTGCCCTACTGAGGTAATCCGCCCAACGTTGAATGAAACTCGTCTTATGTAATTGGGATCGTTCTGCACGGATGCCGCGCTTTGCACCCAACCGCCCGCAGCTGCGGCACCTACGAACTCCGTCTGGCTTCCATAATCATCATCAACCACTACCATGCTGCCAGCTTGTAAGCTAAGCAACGAACTCGTAGGCAGATATAACACGTTTGCAGTTGAACCGACCTGCAGAGCGACAGCCGCTGCAGCTACCGCCCCTGATCCAATCGCCGGCGTTAGTAGATTGATATGCTGCGAGCTGGTTGTCAACGCCATCGACAACTTGCTCCAGGTCATAAATCGAAGTGAAACCAGCGCCCGCAAATTCTCTCTTATTTGCATTTGAGCAACGGCCGGCGTACCCGCTTCCACTGTAGTTATTCCGCTCTCTGTTTTTCTCTCGAACGCCTCAACCCAGCCTAGGTCAATCCATGGTGCGCCCATCCTGCCGCCGCTGTAAGCAACGGGATCGAAACCAGTAGGCGTTCTGGTGGCACGGTCCACCGGAGCAAAATAGGCCCGCGTACGTCGCACAAGCAGCGGCAGCCTCATCGGCGTAATTACACTTACAGTGCTCATCGCTCACCCGACTCTTCAAACGCAAATACGACTACTTTGGCGACTCGTCCTAAAGTATTCCGCTGCGGTTCAGCAGGGTCCAACACAGGATCCGTCCAAAACAAGCTCGTCTGCATCGGTGCCGCAGGCGTCGTGCTGTAGCTGAGCTTGGGAGTCTTCGCTGGTTGTAAAACCGTCATGAGCTCGCGGTCCATTTCACTGAGTGCGCGTCCGCGGTCCAGCCCCGCGTTAGCTTCCGTTCCGCTTGTTCGGTAATGGATCTCACAATGCAGACCTATCAGAACGCAAGGACTAGTAGGCACCAACTCTACAGCCGTCCAGCGCAGCACAAATACGTCATTTGCCAGCTCGCCTATCGGCGCTTCAGCATCTTCTACCATCAGCGAAGGCCGTTGTACGCCTCGTACTCGTATTGTGCGTGCCGGGTTCAACGCCGCCAGCCGGTTGCGCAAAGCAATATAAAAGCTGTCCTTCGCGTTCTGCATATCTCTCCTAACTCTGCGCTGTTACGGCTGCCGTCGCTGTCGGCCTCAACACCAATCGGTACAGCACCGGTTCACCCATTTGCGCTGTAGCAGCCCACTGCTCAAGCTCCAGCACCAATCCCGCTATCTGTACCCCAGCCACCATCCCAAACAGCGCTTCTGCTGAGTTAAGCTGCAGCACACTTATCTGCTGTTCCACAGCTGTCGCTGAAAGGAGTAACTCGTACTTCACCCCTGTGCCGGCCGACATCACAGGCCGTGTGCGTCTGAAACTTACCGGCCCTATCGCCAGTGCTTGGAATCCTGGCGCATCCAACCCTATCTGTCCCGCATCGGCTGTATCTCCCTGTACAGGCGAGATCAACAGCGTCGCTGTCGAACCTCCCCCGGCCCGCAGCAGGGTGTCCGCCATCCGCCGCGCACCTTCGCTGCCTCTTCTTACACTCAGATCCGCCATCACTCACCCCAATCGATTTGCGACCCAGGGCCGCAAGAGTGTTTTCACCGTGCTGTCCACCAGCTGGTCTGAGAAATACTGCACCTGCATCATGTCCACCCTGCTTGACTTCACATTCATTCCAGGTTGGCTCTGTGCATTTTTCACAATCAGCGCACAAGCGCTCTTAATCGCATCAGGCAGCACAGTTAGCCCTGCTGTGTAGGTAACTGAAATCTCGTTAAAAGGCAGACCCAACACATTTACCGGCAAGGTCAATCCGCCATCCGCAAGCCAGTCCACTGTGGACGGGTCCACAGCTACCCAGCTGCCCGGCAAACCGAATGCAGTCCAAATCTGCCCTACCTCGGGCAGCGTCTCAGCGCGCCTCGGATATGTATATCGGGCTTGTATCTGTACCAGGGGGCTAGCAGCAGGTGCAACCACGGTTAAAGGCAGATAACTTAGCTGCACATTCCCACTCCCCGCAGACATCCGCAGGCGCTCTGTATACTGCGTAGGCAGCAAGCTTGCCCGCCGGCAGTGTGCCTCTATCAGCGCCGAAGCCACTGTCACCCAATCATCCGTCGTGTCCGGCGCAAGCCCAAACGTTTCATACTCCGTCGGCTGCAAATAGCCCATCTCCGCCCCCTTGCGTCACCAACAAACAATGGCTGCCTCAGATCGAGACAGCCTCAAGCTCACTATGAATTTCAATCGTGGTTATCCACGCCTACCGCATATCTTCCTTTTGGAGAAGCGATGCTAAAACCAAGAAAGCGGCGAGGATCCGCTCTTCGCCGCTTTCTATTTAAGGTAACCACTTTTTAGCGGTCAACCAGTACCTGCGCGTGTGCATAACTTGCGCCCTTCACGACCACGCCGCCAAATTTGGCTACGACATACTGATGCGCCAATGAGCCGGGTACCCCAAGCTGGAATATCCGCGCGTTCGGGTCTCCGAGCCAGTGATACTCGATCATGTCCTCCGTTACGATGTACGCCGGCAACACCGCCGAACCCGAACCCGGCGTCCCCGTGTAACTCAGAGTCCAGTCGGGAATGAGCGGAAGCTCACCCGCTTGTGTCGATAGCGTCTTCACCCGCAGCCCTGCGGAAACCTCCTGCGTGCTCAGCACAACGTTAAACTCGCTCTTCAACTCCCGGTCGAGTAAATCCAGCAGGACCGGGTTTGCATAAATCGCCGTCGGTCGCACTTCGAAGCCGGAGTTGGCCACCATTTGCGCGATAATCGTCTTGAGACCATCGGTAATTGACCCCGAAGTGCCGATCGTGGTTGAGTTGCCGCCAGCCGCAATCTGCCCTGCAGCTCCGTAGTACTGCGCCGTCGTTGGTGCCGTTAGCGATGTATCCGAGCCGTTCCAGAGCGCTACATCATGCGAGCGCAGCACGCCATCTACTGTATCCATCAAATCTTTTGCCTGCAGATACGCAAACTGCTTCTGCTGCACGCCCAGCTCCACATCGAACAGGTTGTACGACAACTGCGCCACCACTGCCTTCAACGGTACCGAGCGTTCCACGCGCGTCGGCGTCACCACCGGAGCCGTGATATTGCGCGGATCGACAAATCCGCTCGTGCCCGGCGAGGGAATCGCGGTCTCCTCAAAGAACCGCGAAGGATGCCCAGTCGCGGGAACCTGACGAATCCTCTGACCAAATGCTCCGCGCCGCCGTACGATATCGGTAATCTCACTCTGATACATCGGCACTTCTACAGCGCCAGGCCCGATAAAGTCAGCAGCCGAGTGAATCTCCAGAAAATTCGCTTTCATTCTTCTCTCCTTGCCCCGCAGGGCGTTCCAACTTCGTCCAAATCCACAAAGCCGCGTTTAAGTCAAGCCGCAGTTCTTGCTTATGTTCAATTTCCAAAATCTAGGTGCAGACTTGCCGTACAAACAACAAGTCTGCGGTTAATACAACTTCATCCCCCGCAGCTTTCAAATGGCATCCGCCCCAGCAAAAGTCTTACGGAGCTTGACCTGGGCTGCACAAGATCAGTAATAAGTTCAGCCTCATGACAGTGTTACAGCACCGGTCAATCTCGCAAGCCCCTAATTGTTGCTGATTCCGCTCGCGAGGCAGCAGGGTTTGCAGGTTTATAAAATTATTTCTGGCCCTTGAAACAGCACCATAAACCCCGCTGTAAAGACAAACATGAGTCGCCCCAAGAAGCAACGCGCACGACGAAGTGTCTACCTTCCCGAGCAGTACCGTGATAACAAGCGCCTAAGTCCTCCTTGCGGCATGCATGCTCCCGAAGAGATGTCCTAACTGCGGCTCTGCTTTTTATCCAAGCCGAAAGCAGCTTACTTAGGACGCGGCGAAGCTATTGCCGTGCATTGTTCTTTACAGCACCAGCCCACCTGCCCGTATCATCTGAGACTTCACCGCAATTCGCTGTTCCACTGGCATCCCAACCAGCGCCGCATCCAGTTGTCGCACATCCACCGACTCTCCGGCCTCAATCCCCTGCTTCGCCAGCAGCTGCACTGTGGCGGTCGGCAGCGTCTTCCGCGTTGAAGCCGCAACAGAAGCTGGCGCCGCAGTAGCAACCGGCACAGCCGCCGCGCGCAGTGCCGCAACCTCCTGCTCCGCTTCCCGCAGGCGCTCCTCCAATTCCCGTTCTCGCCGTGAGCCCTCGCTTTCAATCGCTGCCGTAATCTTGCCCACTTCGCCCGATTGCGCTTCCCCAGCTCGTTCCAGCCGAGTCGCCGCGCCTTCCAATGCACCTAACGCCGCCGCCAGGTGTTCCAGCTTGCCCGCTAGCATCTCCATCATCTCGTTCACATTCAGCTCCATGCCGCTCCATAGCCTCCCAATCCCAAATTGATTCCCAAACTCAACCCGCTTTCCCGCCCTGCCGCCGCCAGCGGCATCCCCGCTCGGCACCGACTCCGCGTCAGCCGAAATGACGTCCCGCCATAGGCAGCTTTATTCCGCAGCAGCACAGCCGCTCCGGTAAACATCGCCCGCTTTACCGTCCACACATCGGCAAGCATGTCTTCCACCTGCGCATCGGCCAGCTCATAGCTCATTCCCATCGCTCCCGGTGCGCTTGACTCCACCTGCCGCACCACTTCCGGGAAATCCCGCCCATACACATAGCCCCGCACCCGCAGCTCCCGCCCAATCACGTCCGCCTCGGTGATCAAGCCGCACTTGCGCCGCACATCATGCCCGTCATAGCTGGGCGTAAACCCCACTGCCATGCCCAGCAATGAAGGCAGCGCCTCTTTCGCCGCCCTGCCGGTCAGCACGACCCGGTGTCCCTTTGCCCCCGATGGCGGCCGTGTACTTGGCTCGTCCACTGTTGTCAGCACCCCTTCAAACGCAATCCGGTTCGGATGCCCAGCTACCTCGGGCACCCCCATCGCCATCGCCTCCAACCGCATCCTCTCCGCCTTTCTCCATCCCGCATTAACCGCCGTCCATCCACCTCCGCCGCCCCTCACCTCCTTCTGCCGACCTGCACGCTCCCACGCGCAGCCTATCTAACTCGACACCCAATAAACTCTGCCCTGCTCTGATCGGGTGTAAAGAAAGTGCCCTGATGACACAAAGGCTCCCCCGAGAGGAAATGAAAATGCCCGGTCGTAACGATAAAAAGGGTCATCCTGAGGAGCGAAACGACAAAGGACCTGCTTCCCTCAATGCGCTAACCCATCGCGTTCCTGCTACGTATCCGCTCCAACCCGCTCTTACCCCTCACTCCCCGACACTGGACCCAGCTTTACTTCACCAATCACCAGCGCTGGCAACCCCCGCATCGCCCGTACCTCATCCACCGTCAAAACTCCAGCCTGCAGCAGCTGCACCTGGATCTCAACAGCGTCAATCTCCTCCGGAGCCTGCAGCTCGCTGAACACAAATTCAAATTCCCGCCATCCCAATCGCTTCGCAAACAAGTCCCGCGTCAGATGCTCCGCCACCAGCCGCGCCAATGGGGCCACCGCGCTGCGAAACAGCTCGTCCGCCTGCGCTTCCGCCGTCGCCCGATTCACATCGTTTTCCAGCCCCAGCACCATCGGCGGCACCCCAAACGCATTCGCCACCATCCGGATTAAAAACTGCTGCCAGGTCAGCCGCAGATCCGCATCCGTACCCCCCGCAAACCGCAATACCTCTGGCTTCTGCTCGGTCGAAAGCACAGGAACCCGCCCCGTCCCTTCCACCTCGTCCTGCCACCACCGCACCAGCCGGTCATGCTGCTCCGGCGTCGTTTCATTCATCCACAGCGCATACTGGCTCACTGCATTGCTCGCCAGCCGCCCCGCAAACCGGTGAGCCGCCAAAAAGCTTGTTACCGTTTCAAACGCTACCTCCAGCGGACCCAGCCCAAACGGCGTGTGCGTCCGCGGATTCATCCGCAGGTACATCAACTCGTCATCCCGCAGCAACACCTGTCCACCCGTTCCCGCCAACCCCGTCCGCTGCGCCCACCGCGGCGACTCCGCCGACCCATCCCATCCCGAGTTCACTTCGATCGTTGCCGCATCCACCGGCCACAGTGAAAACGGTCGCTGCGGGTCACCCGTCAGCTCCATCTCTACCGCTCCCGCGCCGCCGACCAGCGCGTCCTCAATTACCTGCTCCAGCAGCTCCCGAAATGAATCCGTGTTATTCGGCTCTTCCAGTGCCACGCGCAACGCCCGCAGCCGCTCTTCTCCATCCTCCACGCTGCCCGGCGCAACCGATGCCTTCAACCGCACCTCCCAGCGCAAACTCGCCACCCGGTCCTTGATCACATTGATCGCCCGCCGAGCCACCGGCATTTCCGCAAACCGCCGCAAGCTCCCCGGCGTCATCTTCGGCAGTGGTGCCCGCCCTCCAAACGGCTGCAGCAGCGCCGGCAGCCCAGCCGACTTCCGCCGAGCCTCCCCAGCAGCCGCAAGCTCCAGTGCGGTTTCCGCTTTTCCCGCTACTCCAAAGCCTCCCGCAGCTTCCGCACCCAAACCGCGCCCGCCCCAAAGCTTCCGCACCGCCGCCGCCACATCCATACCCGCTGCCTCCCCGTCCCTTACCCCAAAAAGCAAAAGCGGCATGCCCTGAAGGCAACGCCGCTCCATATACTCCACTAACTACTGAATCCCAAAACCACTTACGCAGCTTGCGGCGGCTTTTCGATAAAACCGATCCAAAGCTCCCAACCATATCAGGCAGCTTTAAACTTCCTAATGAACCCCGGCTATCGCTAAACAGGTGCGTGCCCGAAGACACCTTAATTGAAGAATTGGCCCCGGAAAATCGAAAGCGCTTGCGCCAATAAGTCCATTTGTAGTTTCTGGTACCCTCACCCAGAAAACAATCAGTGTGACTGCTGCGGCTCAAACCTCATCTCTATTTCCAGACTACAGCGCCATCCTATAACCCTACGCCATCCTGAACACTAAAAATCACGATCACCACCATTGAATAAGCAGCAATGCAGTCGCTTCCCTTAAAACACAATCACTGCATACCCACAGCAACAAACATCCGCTGTCCAACAATCCTTATAACTCAAGACTACAAGCCCATCCACAAATACCATGCCAAGTTTCACCGGCAGCCAAAAACACGCCGGGGTCATCCACCCTGATTCTCATAAGCCCAAGTGGCTCCTCAACCTGCAGCCAAGATGCCGCGCCAAGGCTTTGCCTGAGCAGTGTTAAGAAACGCCAAAGTCGTTTCCACTGTGCGTCACACCGCTGACGCCGCAAGCATGATGCTCTGCCGATCGCCGCGGCCAGGTGGCCGCCCTCCGAAGACCCAAGCACCCCGACCGTGCGGATTTATCTCCAATAGCTGCCCCTCTTGTCTCCTGCACCCGCACGCCCGCAACCGCCAATGCAAACACCTAGGCTTTTGGAAAATACTCGCGCCGTATCCCGTCCAGCTGCAACAGCTTTCTCGCGTAGGAGGAAATTTACACGGTGGTAAACCCTACAACTTAAAATCGCAAGAATTCATTTCAGGAGAAGCCACTGTCAGCCATTCACGAGTACGCGGTGTGCGCCGGAAATCCAACATAAACGATCTCAGTCCTGCGAAGCCAATCCAATTTCTTTTCAGTATTGATCGCCTCCCGTCCGCATACTTTGCATTTCACGAAAAGCGTACCCGCATCCCGCCAACTAAGCTGCACCGCTCGACCCCTTGTCTCACCAGCGCAGCACAATCGACGATTTCCGCTGCCGACAACATCGGATACGTTCTCCATCCTCTGCACGACAGCCAGGAAACACTTCTTACTCATCAGAGCCGCAGGACAGTAGCGCTCAATCAGTAGCGCCGACCGCTCTCCACTTGATGTTTCTGCTTGGCTCCCGACCATATCGGTCATCAAAGCCGCCCCGCTTCGACAAACCTGCATTGAGCCTGTAAGCAACATGACAGCTGCAATCAAGGTGCTTCTCAACACAAATTTCCGCCTTCAACACAGCCGCCATCCGATGCCCAACCGCATGCGGCAAACCCCGCTGATAGGTCTTGGAAAGCCAATCTCGCCTCACACCCGCAACAGCTCCCGCCGCGCCGTCCCCGCCATCCGCTCCAGGTCTCCGGTCGTCCGCACCAGCACCCCGGCGCTTTCCATTGTTTCCACCGCGAATCGATACCCATCCACCGCGTCCTCATCCTCCGCCCCAAACAGCTCCCGCACCGGCTCCACCACCGCCGTCAACTCAAGCGTCGCCCCTTCAACCCGCGCCACACCTTCCCGCAGCCCGGTCATCGAAAACGCCAGCACCTTCGCCAGCTCCAGCTCCCCCTCGAGCGACACAGCGTGAATCATCCGGATCACCCCATTCGGCCTGTACCCGCAGTCGATCTTCAGCGGATCCCCCGTCCGCGTATACGAGGATGCCGCAATTTTCTTCCGCATCAGCTCCCACACTCCTGCCCGCTCGAACTGCCCCCGCATCGCCGCTTGGATCTTCGCCCGTCCGCTCCGCTTTTTGACGCTCCCGAGCAGCTTGCGCGGCTCTACATACACCCGCATCAGCGACTCCACCTCCGCAGGGAGCGACTCCGCCAAACACCCCTTCGCTTCCGTCACCTGCAGGAGGTTTGAAAACGAATCCTCCATCACCTCCAGAACCCCGCGCGTATCGCCGTCCGCCGCGCCGCCTCCCAGCCGCCCCCGCAGCTCTGCTTCCAGCGCTTCCAGCATTTCCGTGTCCACCTCGGGATCCACGCAGCGCACCCGCGCCCAGTCGCGCGTCAATCGCAGCACCGGCGCGGCTGTCGGCCCCTCAAACCCCGGAGCTTCCCTTAACAGCACCCCGATGTTCACGTACTCGTTCCGCACTGCGTCCGCCACATAGCGGATCAGAAAGAACTCGCACTCCTTCCGCCCATTCACCACTTCTTCACCCCACCACCTTATCGTCTCCCCACTCCTCCACCGCCATCCTTCTTTTCCGCTCCGCCTCTCCCCGCATCCATTTCGGGAACGGTGCCCGCGACGATTCCCGAAACGACTCTACCGCCTCCGGCACCCGCGCCCGCCGCCTCCACAGCTTTTCCACCAGCGCTTCCATCGTGCCCGGGTCCCCGCCGTACCACTCCGACGGCACCCCTTCCGCAATCTCCCAAACTTTCTCAATCTCCAGTTTTTCGAGCCGGCCCAGCCACGGCTCAAAGCTCGCCCACCCCATCACCCCCGCATACACGCAGTTCCGCGCATACACGCCCCGTAGCGGCACATCCTTCATTCCTTCCCACTCGCCCGCCCCAAAACAGTACCCTTGGTCGATAAACGTCGCTTCATACCGCCGTTGCCGGGGCCGCTTGTAAAACACCGCCTGCCGCCCGTTCGCGTTGCAGGTCCACTTGTCCAGTACCAGCATCCCTGGAAACTCCGACAGGTTTTTCACTTCCAGCAGCTGCTGCTCCGGCAGGTAATCCACCGTTTGGCCCGGCATCAGCCCCCCCACCAGCCGCGAGCCGAACTGCAACCCCGCCCGGCACCGCTCCTCCACCCCGCCTGGCCCTTCCACCGCCAACTCCGGGGTCCGCTCCACCAGCCACCCCGACACCTCCACCACATCGCACGCGGGCACCGTCAAACCCAGCAGCCCTGCAATCTTCGTCGCCAGCAGCTCCGCCGCCAACACCCGCAGGTTCTGCCCGTTGTTTTGAAACTTCACCACATACGCAAACCCATCCGAGCCCAGCATCAGATGGCTCTGCGCCCCGCCCCGCATCTTCCTGATCTGCTGCAGCGCCGTAACCGCCAAACCTTTCCCTTTCCCACGCACTCACGTCCGCAAACACCGTCGCGCCTTTGATACTACGGCGTCCTGCCTCCGCCGCTGGAGCGCTTCAATTTGCAGCCGTCAAGCCTTGTCTGGAGACGCACACTCTGCGGCTCCTATGATTCATCAAGAATTTCATCCTAAAGATCCGGCCACAGCTCAGCCCCGAGCGGCACGACACCTGCAAAGCGGATTAGTCGATTTAAGGGGAATCCTGCAACCTAGCTGCCTGTGCCGCGATCACACGGCATTGCTGCGCTTCAAGGTAGAAATTGCTAAAATGCGGTTCGAGATTCCGAGCTAACGCAACCAATTCCACCTTTACTTGAGCGACATCTCCATCAGCCATCAGTGAGTTGAAATAGAGCCAAGCGATCAGGTGAGGCGTGCTTTGAATCGCGTCTGCCGTCAAGTGAGTCACTGCGAGCTTCTGCGCCCCCTTGTCATCGGTAAGCATCGCCTGCTGTGTCTTGCCGGCAAACACCAGTACCGACAGCTCTCCGATGCTTAAGCTCTTTCGCTTCCGAAGCACCTCGACCTGCTGCAGATCTTCGAGTTCAATCGAGTGGAAGGTGATTGAGCTGTCGGCCAACTTATTTTTCAATCGTTTCTGCAATTCCAGTCGCTCCGGCCAGACCCTGCTTCGCTTGTGCAGGCACTCGTAGATTACGAAATTTGTGCAACAGACCCTCATCCCCGCAGCGCAAGCTGTGACGTAGAGCAACGGAGACGCCAGCAGGTTCCACAACGAGCACGTGTCGCCCACATTCAAAAGCCGGAACTGCGAGATGTCGTTCATTCTGATTGCACTCTCTGCCCGAAGAGACCAGCGATCTCGCCCAGCTCAAAATCATTCACCAGAAGCATCTCCGCAGCGCGTCCTGCAGAAATGCTGCCCTTGGAAAGCGCCTCAAAGCATAAGTTGACGTAGAACGTCGACAAGCCCCGCTTAAGCAGTTCCCGCTTTCTTTCGAGACTTCTACCTTCAAGCCTGCTGAGCTCAGGATCGATCTTAAGATTAGCGGAGACACGCGTCTGCCGTAACCGCTTCGCCGTTTCGGCGTTAATTGCTCTTGCCTCCTTCAAAGCAATTGCAAGAGCCGCTGTACTGACCTTCAAGCGACTTGCCCAGTGAATGGCCGCTGCACCATCCCAATTCTTCACAGGTATTTCTGTAATAACAGATTGTGGAAGGATGTAACGCGAGGCAAAGGCGTTCGCCCGATACTCGACGTTTGGGTCGCGCATCGACTCGCTTGCGAAGGACACTACGAACTCCTGATCGCGATCGAGAATGCCGTGGGCAGCCTCGTGAGCCGCCGTGAAGCGCTGACGATACACATCCTCGTGGTAGTTCACTAGAATGCAGGTACCAGCGGATGGGTGACGAATTGTGAGACCTGAAATGTTCGAGTTCGCCAGCCGACGTCGAAACACATGGAACCCCAGCTTGCGGAAATCTGCATAGATGTCGCTCGGCACAGTGTTCGAAGCGTACCCAAAGTGCTTCCGAAGAGCCGCAGCTGCATCCCATCCTTGTTTTTTGAAAAACGAGCCGTGTGCGGTGAACTGGAACGTATCGACACGACGCTCAAGATCTTGCTCTAACTGGTGCTCGCATTCGCAAAGGAAAATGAATTCGAGGATATTGCGCCGGTCTTCTTTCGAAAACTCGCTTCCGTGCATGCGATAAAGTGAATCTGTTTGCTCAAATGCGGCAAGCCGCTCATTTGAGATGAAAAAGCGGTAGTCACAGGCGAAGAAGTCTGCAAGCACGAGAACGTCGTCGCCACTCGGCCGTACTGAAGCCGCCTCAAACCCTTCAAGTCTGGTTACCGCGAGACCGGTCGCTTCTGCAACCTCAACGACGGAAAGCTGTAGCTGCGTCCGGCCGCGACGCAGTTTGGTTGCGAATTCGTTCAAGTCAAGCGGCACCCATTCATGATATGCGGTCATCCTCTGGTACTGCCGGTCCGCCTAGCAGGGCTTGTTTGGACGGCATTCGCGATGGCCGATAGTCATGATAGCGACGTAGCGGTGAAAGAACATGTTTCGCAGAGAAAAGCCTTGGACAGCGCCCGTGGCCGATAGCCGGACTAAAACCCCGGCTCTGCCACGCCAAAGTGCGTCTGCGCAGCTTTACGGACACCTCACCGCCTCCCCAACAACTCCCCCCGCACCGCCTGCGCAATCGCCATCGCCATCACGCAATCATCATGGTGCCCGCTCTGCGCCCCCGTCCGCCCGTTCGCCAGCCGCACAAACCCACGGCACTCCCTTAACAGCCGCTCACTCTGGAACAGCTCCGGCCGCTCCACCAGCAGCGCCCCCAGCTGCCCCAGCATCATCGGCCGCGATGCCGCCGAGGTCAGCCATCCCGCCTGCCCGCTCTGCCCATACACCCGCGCCGGCCCCACCATCGTTTCCAAGTGCGCCAGCACCCCAGCCCCATGGTTGTTCCGCTCCACCACCACCCATGCCAGGTTGTACTCCCGATGCAGCCGCGCCACTTCCTCGCTCAGCTCCCGCACCGGCATCTTTACCCGCAGTTCGGCACATTGCAAGCCGGTCCCCAACTCCACCACCTGCGCGACACCATAATCCCCGCCCGAGCCCCCACCCGCCGGATCCACCGCCACTACATAATGCTTGCCCAACGCCGCCGGCAGCCACACCCACAACGCCCCATTCCGCTGCTTGCTCACCGGCGCGGGCACATCGAGCAGCCGCGCATCCACCGCCCCCGTATCGAAAATGCATTCCCCGCTCGCCGCGAAGCAGCTTTCAGCGTCTTCCGCGAACTCCTGCGCCGCCAACTCCCGGAACCCCGCCCGCAGCATCCGCCGGTACCCCATCTGCTCCAGCGTCAGCCCATGCATCTCTTTCAGTCGCCGCTCCTCCTCCTCCAACGCGTCTTCCGCCACCGCCGTCCCCACATACGACTCTTCCCACCACCACGGGAAAAAATGCCGCACCGTCCCCGTCTCCGCCGCCCTTTGCCACTCCTCCCAAAAGCACCCCTGCGCCCCTTGCGGCGTCGACTCCAGCACCAACTCCCCTCCCGCAGGAAGCGCCGCCCGCAGCCCCTGCAGCACCGCCGACGCCTCCCCCGGCCACCGTGCCACCTCCGAGCAATGCAGGTTCGTAATCGTCAGTCCCCGCCCGGCATTCGTATCCCCCGCCGTCACCACCTTGAACCCCGAATCCAACAGCGGAAACCGGATCTCCCGCGCCGTCGCCTTCGAAGTCTTCAACGCCCCTTCCCGCAAAAACTCCGGCAGCAGCCCAAGAAACCGGTGCGCCATTCCGAAAATCCCCTCCGCTGCTTCCTGCGTGTGCGCCACCTGCACGCTCAACGTGCCCGGCACCGTCACCGTCTTCAAAAACAGCCGCGCCGCTACCCACGTGCTGATCCCCATCTGCCGCGCCTTCAACACCACATTGCGCTGCCCGCGCCGCGCCTCAAACTCCCTTTGCGCACGATTGGGGCGTAGCGCCGTCACCTGCCCATCCCGCCCCCGCACCTTCAGCAGCGACTCCGCCAGAAACATCCCTACCGTCCGCCCTCCCAGCCGCTCCGGCCGCCGATCCAACATGGACCCATACCTCACCAACTCGTCCAGATCCGCCTTCGCCCCCATCGCCCCGCCGCCTTTCTTCCCCACAAACGACAAAAAAGGCCCCCAGCCGAAGCCGGGGGCCCTTCTATGGAAAAATGTTATCGCTGAATGGATGGGTCATCCTGAGGAGGGAAGCGACGAAGGACCTGCTTTTTCGCTTTCCACTCAAGCCGCCCCTCAATCAAAGCGTTTTCGCCAGAGCCGCAATCTCCGGCACCCCGGCAATGAGCGCCTCCACCGTCGCAATCACCTGCAAATCCAGCCCCGCGTCCGCCAGCTTCGCCTGACCCGCCGCATCCGTTGCATTCACCACGGAAGCCACCTCACCCAATACCGCGTATGCAGTTTTTTCCACCGTCAACGCTAGCGGCCCATACACCGGCACCGCCGCCGTCACGGCTTCCACAGTCCCCGCCGTGGACTGCAGCGCGGGCAAAAACAATTTCGCCTTCGCAAAAACTGTAGCGAAAAAATGCCCTATCGAATGAAACACAATCGACGCCTTATTCCCTGTCACCGAACTTACAACAGCATTGGTCGCCATTCTGACTCTCCTTAGGTTGATCCAGCATTGATCTTTTAGCTTCCCCGCAACAATCGAACTCACATATCCTCCCGATCGTCCGGCATCAAGCCTGCAGCGAAGTTCATCCTTCCGCATCTGCGGCATTTACTCGTTCTGCTTAGCCGATGTTTCCTCGACAGCTGTCTGCCCCGAAGCCGGCGAGGTCGTGTCCAGATATCTCCCCCATGCATCGCGCGGTTGCGGCAGGCCGCCTGGAGCCTCGGTCAACGCCAAAGACAGCTCATCCTCTACCGGCATCCCAAGCTTCCGCAGCGCATCCGCTCCCGTCCAAACTACCCCGAGGCACCCCTGCTCATCCGGCCCGTGCACTTGGGGGAGCCAT
Source organism: uncultured Acidobacteriaceae bacterium (assembly GCA_964244985.1). Taxonomy (GTDB): domain Bacteria; phylum Acidobacteriota; class Terriglobia; order Terriglobales; family Acidobacteriaceae; genus EB88. The sequence continues at coordinate 1,764 of CAXTKZ010000020.1, read as the reverse complement.
CCACCCTGCCCACCCTCAATTACAAGTTTCATTTTGTCTTCCTTTCCAGTAACTAAGTCGCCGTAACCTGCGCTGCGACTTTGCCGTTTGCATCCAGCGCCAAATACACATGCGTATCTGGGCTCGGCTGCACGGACCCCAACCGCGGCGCAACCAGCAAACTCGCCGCAGCCGCCGCGGTCCGCGCCGAAGCTAGCCAGGTCGTCAACTGCGCTGCCGTCGCGGCCTTTGCGTCATCGCAAACCTGGCACAATCCCACTCCGGGCACATGCACTATCTCGCCCCGCGATTTAGAATCTCCCACCTGCAGTACCCGAACCACCATGACTCATTCCTTTCTGTATTTCGCATTCATTCCTTTGGCAGAACTGTGTTGAGAAAGCGCGACAAAGTATGCACCACAACCAAACCCGGCACCCTCCTGAGTAGGTATTCGTCAAGTTTGGTTACCGGCTAAGGTGGGTCATCCAGAGGAGCGCAGCGACGAAGGATCTGCTTTCCTTCGCCCCTTGCACCAAACCAGCCCCGGCATCGACGGGGCGGCAGGTCTCCCCATCCGCCCTCGCGTACTGCCGGCGCGGAAGCGCCGCCCCGCCCGTCCGGCCGGCGTCAGAAGGCGTACCAGTTGCTGTCCGGCCCGCACACCATGGACCGCTTTCCCGCCCCCGACAGGAGAAGCGTCCCCGCCGCCGTCCCGCCGTAGTTGATCGTCTGCCCGCTTACTGCCTGCAGAGTCACCGCGTTAGAGGATGTGTCCGCCTTCACCACCGTCAACTCCAACCCCGTCGGCGAAGCCTTATCCGCCATCGGTGTAAAGCAGCTCGGCAGTGTAATCACCTGCGCTCCTGAAGCCGCATTCGCAATTACATTCTTGTTGGCCGTCGTCAGCGTCAGCGTCGCTGCCGTGTTCAACACCGTCGACAACGCCAACCCACCCGCGGACCGAATGGTCCCTTGGTAAGTTACGTTGAAGAACGGCATCTGCCCGGCAATGTGTCCGTCGAATAGGTCCCCTTGATACCCGATGTATTCCTGCGCTGAGAAGGCCGAATAAGTCGCCGCCCCCGCTTTCGGCGCAGCCCACACCGCGGCTACCGCTCCATTTCCCGGCGCGTTATTGCTCGCCCCGCCGCCCGAAAATCCCGTTGTTGTCGCCGGCTCCAGCGCCTGATAATAATTGCCGCAGCCTGTTAAGTGATGGATCGAGGCGAACGTAGGCGGCACCCCGGAAGCGCTCTGGTAATTGATCCAGTTGGCGGCTCCCGACATACCCAAACAACTTACATCCGAAATCAATAAGTTGTTGGTCACAGCTGAAGTCACAGTGGCAAAGTTGGCCGAAGGAAAGCTCGTAAACTCCGGCCACTGCACATGCCCGCCGTGCACTTCCACCCCATTCGCCGCAATCAGAAATGCCGAAACCGCAGGCGAATCCGCATACACATCCGTCCATACATTGCCGCCGCCGCCCGTGTCCTGCACCACATAGTTCGTGGCCCACGAAGCATTCGCGGCAGTTGAGCTCGCCGCCGTGTTGGAGCAAGGTGCCGTCGTACACGTATAGGGGTAGCCGAATCCATGAATGGCATACCCTGTGTTCCCCGTTCCCTCGTTCCACACCGCCGCTACCTGGGCGTTCCGCACCAGCACCGTATGCATCACGCTGTCGATCGCCGTCTTCTGCAAGTGCACCCCGTACAACGGGCGTCCACCCGGCGCAAACGACCCCGCCGCGTAGCTCACGGAAACGTTCCGCAGCAGCGA
>CAXTKZ010000019.1:1818-36704 GCA_964244985.1 uncultured Acidobacteriaceae bacterium | reverse complement strand
AGCTTGCCGTGTTTATCGGGTCGGCCCGCTTGCGTAATCCATGATGCAGGCATTGCCCTCAAGATGGTCCGCGAACTCCAGCACGCGCGCCCCATTGTCGAGGCCCAACAGCGGCGAAGAGTAGTTGGGACAGTAGTTGTCGAAGGCTCCCGGTACAGGCACCGGCGCGGGAATCGGCAGCCAGGCTCCCGTCGGCACTCCGGATGTGTTTTTGAACAGAGTCGCGCCATTGCCCGCGGCCATGCTCCCGTCCGCGTTCATCAGCACCTGCCCCACCAGCAAAATGGTGCCGTCCGGCAGCACGGTGTTGGTCGGCGCATGCTCAAAAAACTGTCCCGAGGGTGTCCGGACAGGCGTGCCTGTATCCGCGACCGGCCCGTAGTTCCAGCCGTCCGTGGATGTTTTGTAAAACGCGGTGCAGGCAGCCGGGCCGCATAGCTCGAAGGTCATCAGGAACTGGCCGTTGCGCAGTTGGTTGACGACCGCCATGCCCGGGCGATCCGCGGGGACAGCGCTCGCCACCAGCGACCCCGCATCCACCCAGGTCGCGCCGTCATACGAGCGCGTATGCGTCAGCAGCTGGCTGTATGTGGGCTGCTGGGTCTCGTCCGAGTAGGTCATCACGAGCGCGCCGTCCTCCGCAAGGGTGAACTGCGGCTCCCACAAGCCGCCCGCATCGGGTGAGGGAATGGCCGAATGAAAGCGCCAGCTGCGGCCGCCATCGATGCTCCCGTACACCTTGATCTGCATGCGGCGCGTCGGCTGCGGCACATTCTGCCCGACAGAACCGGCCCACAACAGCGTGCCCGCGTGGAGGCTGCCGACCGTCCTCGGCATCTCAAACAGCGTTCCGCAGCAAAGACCGCCGGCGAAGTCCGCGTCCTGAATCGTGCCGATGACGGAAAACGATGCGCCGTCGTCCTTGCTGCCGTATACGTCGACGTGCGTGCTGCCGGTAAAGGCCGTGACGGCGGCAACGATCCCCCTGTTGCGCGACGGCTCATGGCCGTGTTCAACCCGCACCATACGGGCATACAACGCCGGGTCGGGCGAAAGCTGTTTTTGCGCCAGGCCGACGGGGGCAAGCGTAAGGGTCGCGAGCAGAACCGCTTGCATACTGCGTTGTGGAACGAGACTGCGCACCATACTTCCTCCGAGAACCGCAATGGGCACAAAGTAATCCAACCTCAGCCCACTTGTCACTACCGCCCGACCCGGGATGCGTCCACAGCCGTTATATGATCGGTCTGGAGCCGCCGCGACCCTGTCTCCGCGGCTTTGCCCGTCATCCCCGGAAGCTACAAACCATCCCGACGAAACGAGCACACGCACACAGCACACATGCAAGCAAACACAGCAATCGTTCTCGGCGCCCAGTGGGGCGATGAAGGCAAAGGCAAGATCGTCGATGTCCTGTCGAACTCCTTTGATGTGGTCGCGCGTTACGCGGGCGGGCACAATGCAGGTCATACCGTCATTATCGCGGGGAAAAAGTTCATTCTGCAGCTGGTACCCTGCGGCGTGCTGCGGCCCGACTGCCGCGCGGTGATCGGCAATGGCGTGGTACTCGACCCCATGGCCTTCCTCAAGGAGGTCGCGAAGCTCAAGGAGCTCGGCGTCGATGTCGCCCAGCAGCTTACCGTCTCGAACCGCGCCCAGGTCATCCTCGAATACCATCGCATGATCGAGCTCGCGGCCGAGTCCGCGCCGGGGCGGCAAAAGATCGGCACCACCTCGCGCGGCATCGGTCCAGCGTATGAGGACAAGATGGCCCGCAATGGGCTGCGCGTGGTCGATCTATTGAATAAGGATCTGCTTCGAACGCACATCGAAAACGCCTGCCGGGAGAAAAACACTATCGCGCAGGCTTTGTTCGGCACGCACCCACTGGACCCCGCGCGTATGTACGACGACTACGCGCAAGCCGCCGAGGAGCTGCGGCCCTACGTGACCGACACCGCCAAACAGCTCAATGACGCAATCAGGGCAGGCAAGCGGGTGATGTTTGAGGGGGCGCAGGGCACGATGCTCGACATCGACCACGGCACCTACCCGTTTGTTACATCGTCTTCAGCAACGGCCGGCGGTGCGATTACCGGCACCGGCGTGGGCCCGACGAGAATCGGGACAGTGATCGGGGTGACAAAGGCGTACGTCACGCGGGTAGGCGAAGGCCCATTTCCCACCGAAATCCACGATGAAGCGGGCGAAGAGCTCCGGCGGCGCGGGCAGGAGTTCGGCGCGGTGACGGGGCGTCCGCGGCGCTGTGGCTGGCTCGACCTGCCCATGCTGCGATATTCCAACATGATCAACGGCACCGAGTGGCTGGTGGTCACAAAGATGGACGTGCTTGACACTTTGCCGGAAATCCCGGTCTGCACGGGCTATGAGATCGACGGCAAGCTCGTCGACACCATGCCTGCGGATGTGCGCGGCGTCGAGTCGATCCGGCCTGTGTACACCACGCTGAAAGGCTGGGAAGCCTCGACCGAAAACGCGAAGAACCTCGACGATCTACCGCAGGCTGCACGGGAGTACCTTCATTTCCTCGAACGCGAGTCCGGCGCGAAAATCGGTATGGTCTCAACCGGCCCCGACCGCGGGCAAACGATGGAGTTGCCGGAGTTTCGGTCGGCGCTGCACGGCTAGGGAGACCCGGTGGACGAGACGAGCGGCTTGTCGGCGCACTCGCGCTTTGCCCCGGAAGACCGAGACGGTTCTTATCTACAAGGGGTACCGCGACCCGGCAAACTATATCGGCACATGGGAAAAGCGCTCCGTCGAGAACCCGCACGCGGCGCGATGAACACCGCTTCCGCGGTGGGACCAACGTAACCTTGCAGAACGCTCCCTGCGCGGCGCATGCTGTACAAGGACAAACCATGCGACACGTGCGGCTCCAACCCGGTTTGTTGTTGACTCTGCTGGGCGCGTGCCTGCTCGGCACTTCCCTATGCGGCCTACCGATTCCCTTGAAGCCCGGCGGAGCGAACGGGGCCGTTCACAAGCAGATTGAGCAGATGGAGCAGCAATGGCATACGGCGGTTCTGGCTCAGGACAATGTCGCCCTTGCAAACATGCTGGGGGAAAGTTACGTCGGGATCGGTCCGGACGGCACCATCGCGAGCAAGGCCGAAGAGCTCCAAATGCGCGGCAGCGGCAAGCAGCGCACGGGCAAGCTGGATATTGAGGAGCAGAAGATCCGCGTTTACGGAACCACCGCCGTTGTGACGTCGCGGGTGCGGGTGGATGGAATCTACGGGGGCGAGCCGATCACGGGCGAGTACCGCTACACGCGCGTTTGGAGCCTTACCCGGGGCCAATGGCACATCGTCAGCTTTGAAGCGAGCCGCGTCCATGACGCGGCGGCAGCCCGCAAGAATTAGCCCGCAAGCACCGCATCGGCGATTGCTGCCGCTTCCACTGCCGGGCGTACCGTGTGTACGCGCAGAAGGCTTGCCCCGTTGAGGATGGCAGCGACGGAAGCTGCAATCGTGGCATGTTCCCGCTCGTGCGCCGGAGTGTCGGGGCCGTTGCGGAGTGCCCCCAATGTGCGTCCCAGGAAGGACTTGCGTGAAACCCCGGCCAGCAGAGGCCGCCGGAGCGCGAGCAGCGTATCCTGCCCGGCAAGCAGGCTGTAGTTGGCGTCAAATGCCTTGCCGAAGCCGTAACCGGGGTCGAGAACAATCCGCTCCGGGTCTACGCCGGCCTCCTGCGCTGCCGCAAGCCGCTCGCCCAAGCCTCCAAGAACAAGCGGGACTACCGCGTGGGGTGCGAGCATGGGCAGGGTGCGCCATTCGTGGGGATGTCCACGGGTGTGCATCAGGACCACACCGCACTTTGCCCGCGCGCATACGTCCGCCAGTGGGGGGTCCCATAAGAAACCGCTGACGTCGTTCACGATTTCCGCCCCGAGCAGAAGCGCTGCACGCGCGGTTTCCGCATGGTAGGTGTCGACGGACACAATGGCATGCGGACGCTCGCGGCGTAGGGCTTCCAGAGCGGGCAGCAGGCGGTCCTGCTCTTCTGTGGTGGAAAGTCTGGCGGAGCCGGGCCGGGTGGACTCCGCCCCGAGATCAAGCAGGTCCGCGCCGTCATGGAGCATCCGCAGCGCCCTTGTAACCGCCTCCCCAACGGCGCGGACCCCATCCCCGGAGAACGAATCACCAGAGAGGTTGAGAATGCCCATCACTCGTGTGCGCTCGCCTAAAGCGAGAGAGCGGGTGCGGAGACGCCATTCCACGTGCGGGCGCAGTGTAAAAGGCATCTCCGTGTTACACGCGGGGCAGAGGGTTCAGCGCTGGGAAGCGCTTCTCTGCTTCAACGCGCATAGTTCTGCGCGTAAACATCTTTGGAAACGCCGGCCTGGATGGCGAGGGTGCGCATTTCAACAGCCTGCGCACGCGGCATGGGACCACCTAAGGTCACCAGGTAAGGACGAGCGCCGGTGGGGCTCCAGGCTTCGGCTTTAAAACTGGGGTGGCTTTTGTTCAGGTCGGCAGCTTTTCTCTCCGCTTTCCCTTGATTGTGGTAGGTATAGGCCACCACCCGCCATACATCGCGGGCACCATCCGAGGGGCGCTCCGCAGCGGATGCAACGTCGGAGTGCTCGGAGGGGCTGGGTTTTGCGGCACCGGATGCAAGCGGCTGTGTCGGCAGTCCGGCCATTCCGGCGGCTGAAGAAACGCCGGGATTCGCGGCACCTGCCGTGCCGGGAGGAGCTTGGGTAACCACGCCGGCATGGGACGCGGGTCCGGCACCGTGGTGAAATACAGCGAACAGAATCGCGATGAGAAGAACCGCCGCGATGACGGCAAAAATAGCGGTGCGGCGGGTGGTGGAAACGGGCTTCTCATCTTCACTCACCCCATACTGGAAACCACGCTCACTCACGGGACCGCGAGCGAGTTCCGATGCGTAGGGGGCTGCCGTATTCGTCTTGCCCGCCGAGAGCTCTTCTCCTGTGAGTATGCGGTCGCGGGGGGTCGCGCCCGGCGCAGACGGAAGGCTCGCAGCACGAACATTAACAGCTTCATCGGAGTACACGATTGGCTGCTTCTTCACCACCCCAGCGCCCTTGGCAAGTGGCTCCTGATGTACGGGCGTACTTGGAGCAACTCCGGCGGAGGTGCTGCCTGGTGCATTGGCAGCAGCGACTGGAACGGATGTCGGCCCTGCCGGTTCCACCGGAACAGCTGGCTTCGCAGCGGGAGCCGCCGGGGCCGCGGCAGTACGGTTGGAGCGTTTGAGTTCCGCTTCAATCTCCCCGACACCCCATGCGCCGCGCGCGGTTTGCCGGACGATCGCGGCATAAGGTTCGGGCAGCGCCAGGGCATCGGCTTCGCCCTGCAGCGGAGCCTGCGTGAGCGAGCGATGGATGATGTCGGCAAGCCCCCAAGCATCGGTTTTCTCCGTAAGGGCGCCTTCCAATTGGGCGTCTTCCGGAGTGGCCGGCGCGGGGCGCGCGCAGTCAGAGCGCAGCTTGATTTTGTCTCCGGCCGCGAGAACGCTTTCCGGCTCGACCAGGCCGTGCACAAGCCCCTGACGGTGCAGGGCCAGCAAGCCACCGGCAACAACGGTCGCAACCTCCTGGAGCTCCCCTGCGTCGAGGCGGCGGTTCGCGAGAATATCGGCAAGCGACTCCTGCGTGGGCTCAAGCACGGCATAGCTCAAGGGGGCTCCGTCCCACTCGGCATCGCCAAAGCCTTCGACTTTCACGAGGAACTCGTCTCCCGCTGCCTTCATGGCACGGTAGCGTGCCTGGAGCGCGGTCTGGTCATTCAGCGCCTCCGTAAGCCGCAGCACGGCGGGTGCGCCGTCAGGCTTGGTGGTGCTGAAAAGGGCGCTGCGGCCTTCGGTGCGAAGCAGGCGACCGAGGGTCCATTGTCCGGCGAGGGTGGCGCCTTCGTAGTCATTCCAAAGATGCATGGTGGGAGTCAAATCCTGTTCCTGTAGACCGAAAGCGGCAGGCCGGGAGCCGCGAGAAGTGTAAGCCATACTGGCCGGACTGGTCGCCGGACGATGTCTCGGCAATTGTAAAGGCTTCATCCACGCATGGAAAACGGCCTGCATACCAGGGGTACTCCGGTAAGCAGCGCCCGCGGCACTGCGGGGTTACTCTTGGGGGTGTGAAGCTGATGATTGTGGAAAGCCCGAACAAGATCAAAAAGATCAAGGGCATTCTCGGTGCGGGCTGGGAGGTGGCGGCGAGCGTTGGGCATATCCGCGACCTGCCGCAGAAGACACTGGGCGTGGCGATGCCGGGGTACGTGCCGGAATACGAATTGAGCGAGCGCGGCTGTGATGTGGTGAAGCGGCTGCGGGGGCTGGTGAGCAAGGCAGATGGAGTGTACCTGGCGACCGACCCCGACCGCGAAGGCGAGGCGATTGCCTGGCACCTGAGCGAGGCGCTGCGGCTGAAAAAAGCTCTGCGGGTGAGCTTCGATGCGATTACGCCGGAGGTGGTGCGGCGTGCGGTGGCCGCTCCGCGGGGGCTGGACCTGCACCTTGTACACGCTCAGGAAGCCCGTCGGGTTCTGGATCGTTTGGTGGGTTACCAGGTGTCGCCGGTGCTGGCTCGCCGGGCGGGGCGGCAAGGGTTGAGTGCAGGGCGGGTGCAAACGCCGGCGGTGCGCCTGGTGGTGGACCGCGAGCGGGAGATCCAGGCGTTTGTTGAAGTGCGGCACTTTGGGGCGGAGCTGCTGTTCGACGGCTGGCGCGCGCAGTGGGAACCTGTGCTGCCCAAGGGCGAAAAGTACTGCCTGGACGAAGCGCTCGCGAAGCGCGCGGCGAGCTGCCGTGCGTGCGTGGTGACGGCCTCGGCCAACAAAACAGTAAAGCAAGGGCCGCCCCCCGCGTTCACCACCAGCACGATGCTGCAGGCCGCGAGCGTCCGTTTAAAGTGGAAGCCGGATGTAACCGCCGGAGTGGCGCAAAAGCTGTTTGAAGCGGGGCTGATTACGTATCACCGCACGGATTCGATCAATTTTTCCGCCGAGGCCCTGCGCGAGGTGCGGGCCTATGCCGCGGAGCGCGGGCTGCCGCTCCCGGCGAAAGCACGGGCTTTCAAGAGCCGGGGCGGCGCGCAGGAAGCCCATGAAGCCGTGCGGCCCACGCATTTTGCTTCAGAACGAGCCGGGGAAGACCCCGCGCAGCAGGCGCTCTATCGGCTGATTTGGGAGCGGGCGGTCGCCTCGCAGCTGGCGGATGCGGAGTGGAGCGTGAACACGACGCGACTGTCCTCCTCCCAGGGCAAGGAAACGTTTGCGTTCAAGGCTGAGGGACGGGTCCTGGTGGTTCCGGGCTGGAAAGGGCTTACGGGGCGCGATGCCGCCGAGGAGGAAGACGAGCCGGAAGGGGACGGGCGCGTCCCAGTGCTCGCTGTGGGTGCCGGTGTGACGGCGGGGGATGGGCGGGTGCTTTACAAAAAAACCGAGCCGCCGACGCGCTATACCCAAGCGACGCTGATCAAGAAGCTTGAATCGGCAGGGATTGGCCGGCCTTCAACCTATCCGGCTATCTTAAAAAATGTACAAACGCGGGGGTATCTCGAAGACGACAAAAAGCATCTGCGGCCGACCGAGCTGGGGCTGCTGGTGGTGGATTCGCTCCTGGGTAAGTTCTCGTTTGTGGAGTATGCCTTTACGCGGGAGCTGGAAGAGGAGCTCGACCGCATCGCGGAAGGCAAGGCAGAGTATCTGCCGGTGGTGAGCGGGGCGGATGCGCGGCTGCAAGGGGAGATCGGGGCGCTGGGGGTGTCGCTCCCCATGGCGCGGAGCCGGGCGGCGAACGGCAAAGCAGCGTCCGTGACGAGCCGGGGTGCGCGGTGGAGTCCGCCGCCGGGTGGTTTTATCGCGTCGAGAATGCGCGGGAGCAGCGGAGATTTTTTGCCCATGGCTGACGACGCCGTACCCGCGCCGCCTCCGGAACCGCGGGAAACAAAGGCCGTTGTAAAAAAGCGCAAGATCGCTGCGGCAGCCAAACTGCCGGAGGCGAAACCGGCCCGCAAAAAAGCAGCGGCTAAGAAGGGCGCACCCCCGCGAACGGCTTCAACACGGAAGAAACCTGCTGCTCAGGCTGATACGAAGGAAAGGGCAATTCCCTGCCCTGTGTGCAAAGCCGGATTTGTGCGGCTTCCGCGCGAGGACGCCAAAGCCTGGGGCTGTTCGCAGTGGGCGGAAACAAAATGCGGGCTGACGATTTGGCGGACGGTAGCGGGGCGGGACGTCAGCGAGGCGGAAGTGCGGACGCTGTGCGCGAAAGGACGGACGAAGATGCTGGGAGGATTTACATCGAAAGCCGGGAACGCCTTTGAGGCGGCGCTGGTGCTGGACGCGTCGGGAAAAGTAGGGTTGGAGTTTGGCCCTCGCGCGTAAGCTGTTTTGCATCATTCGTGCGGAACTTTACTTATGAAGGGTAACTCAGGCTGTTCGACCTGAGTTACCCTCGCACTTACCCCCAAGCCGATTTTACATCGCAGGGAGTGACGCTTTGCTCGGAGCGAGAATATCGTCGAAGCGGGCCGGGGTACCTTCTATCCTCTGCAGCGTGGGATAGCGGAGGCCGCCGTGGTAGTCGAGCGTGATGACATTGTACTGGTCGGCGCGCAGAAACTGCAGGCTGATCGGTTCCGAACCTTTTTCGGCGGCCACGACGGCTTTCTTAAGAGCGTCGGCGGAGTAGGCAGTCCCGTTGACCGAGACTAACTCCATGTCCGGGGTGATGCCAGCCTTGTAGGCGGGGCTATCCCACCAGACGCTGCCGATGGTGCCGCCCGTGCCGCCGCCACGCCGGGACCCGATCGTAAAGCCGAGCGAGGTGGAAAAGTCGCCGTAGCCATTCTTTGCTTCGAGCTTTTCAACCCATGGGATCGGCTTGTCGGTATAGACCAACTTATAACCGCCGCGTGTAAACCCGTCTTCGGGCACCTGCGGGTGCAGGTTGTACACGCGTTCCTGAAGGAAGCCGTTCCAGTCAAATGGCGCTACGGCGTTCAGATCCTTCACCACCTCACTTAGGTCGTAGGGTGCAGTGATATAAGAGCCATTGTAGATTCCGAAAAATAACTTACAGAAATCATCGAGCGATTTCTGCCCGTCTGTAAGTTCGCGGATCCTGGTATCCGCATCAAGCCAAATCAGCGCGCCTTCGGTGTAATAATCTTCCGGCCGCTGCCATGAGACCCAACTCACCGGACGGCGGTGCGACAGAATTTCCTGATTGGTGGTATCGACCAGCGGACGCCAGTCGCGGCCCTTGCTCGCCTCGAACTCAGCGGCATACAACGCAAAAACAGAGCGGGCTTCCTCGGGGGTGCGCATGCCGGCGCGCGCGGTCAGGATATTGCCCCAATACTGGGTCATGCCCTCGTACACCCAGAGCAGGTCGTCGCGCATGGGCACGTTGAAGTTAGGGGTCCACAGGTCGGACGGACGCCGGAACTTACCGTCCCAGGAGTGGGTATACTCGTGCCCGAGCAGGTCGCGCCCGCCCACACCGCCCTCCCAATTCGTGAAGTAGTCGCGGCCGTGGCCGTCCTCGCTCGATTGGTGATGCTCCAGCCCGACGCCGCCGACCTGTTCGCTCAACAGGAGCAGAAAGTCGTAATGGTCGTAATGGTGCGACTGATAAAGCTTGTCTGCTTCAAGGGTCAGGTTTTTGTGTTTTTGCAGCTCGTCGGGAGTAATTTCCAGGTCTTCGGGCTTGTCGGCGAAAACATTGAGATACACCTTGTCGGTTGGGCTGGGAGATAAGTCGATGCGTTTGTAATTGACTCCGCCATACAGGGGGGAATCGATCAGTGTGTTCAGCGGTGTCTGCTTGAATGCTACCGTTGCGCCGTTTGCCGATGCGGTTTCAAGTGCGGTCGCGTAGTGCCAACCCTGCGGGAGTTTGATTGTCACATCGAACGGGATATCGCGGGAAAAATACCCGGCGGGGTACATCACCACTTCGTTCCAGGCTAGGTCGGCAATCTCGTTTGAAACCTCAATCCGGCCTTCGGAATGCTTGACGGGCGATAGATACTGGAAATCCAGGCCGACGGTTTGCGCGCCGGGCGTGAGCGGGACGTGAAAGGCGTACATATTGACGCGATCGCGCACCCACTGGACCCGCTTGCCGTCCACCGTGGTCACAATGCCTCCGAGCCGCTCGAGCGGGCCGCTTGGGGCATGATCGCCGGGCAGCCACTCAGGGTAGAGCAGGACTATCTCTTTCGCGCCCTTTTCTATAGGGATGTCCTCATGGACATTGGCGACGCGGTCAACATTGTTGGTGAGGTCGACTGACAGCTTAACCGACGCGGGGTAGGGCTTGTCGACAGGAGCCGCAATAGCGGGCGGATATGGGACAGGCTGCGGAAGAGGTTGCTTTTGGGCGTGCAGCGGGGAAACAAGCAGAGCGGATAGAAAAAGCGGGAAGGCAGCGATCTTCATGGGTGAGCGAATTGTAAACGCAAAGGGGGAACGGGACCGCGGGTATTTTGCAGGGCGGCGATCTCGCACGGATGGGGCTGCCCTTTGTTCAAACGAAATCACCCCATCCTGCACTTACAAAAAGCTGCCCGACTTAGCGGCTTACCTCGGCTGCCCCCAGGGTTGTTTGCGTCTGAAGCGGCAGGGTCTGCGACGAAGGTCCGGCCAGAAAGGTATACCGCCCCGGCAGAACCTTCATCTGCTTCCGCGTTTCGTCGTACACAGATAGGTAGAGTGGATCGATGTCGATGGTAAGTTCGCGGGATTGACCCGGCTGAAGCGCGACTTTATCGTATCCAACTAAGCGCTTCGCTAATTCATTCGCCTCGGAAGGCAGGGCGGCGTATATCTGCGCCACCTCAGCCCCGGCGCGCTTTCCGGTATTTGTAACAGTGAAGTGAACCTGCGGCTTGGGGCCGGGAGCAACCTGCAATCCGGAGTAAGTAAAGGTTGTATAAGACAAACCGAAGCCGAACGGAAACAGGACCGGCTTACCCTCGGCCTCATACCACTTATACCCAACCTTCGAGCCTTCCTCGTAATGGACGGCATATGTGGATGACTTATTGAATCCCACATTCACCGCCCCTGTACCGGCACCTTCATCCTCCGCCGGGGGCGGCGCGATCCGCGGGTGGGGCAAGTCGGCGTCGCTCAGGGGAAAAGTCATGGCGAGCTTGCCCGATGGGTTGACCCGTCCGGTGAGGATGTTCGCAAGGGCAGTTGCGCCGCGCGCACCCGAGTACCAGGCTTCGACAATGCCCTCCACTTTGCCTGCCCAGGGCATCAATGCGGCGGAGCCCGTTTCAAGCACCACAATTGTGCGCGGGTTGGCTGCGGCAACCGCCTCTATAAGCGCATTTTGGTTGTCGGGCAGCGTCAGCGTGGGCAGGTCGATGGACTCCATATTCCACTGCTGAACAAAAACGATCGCCACCTCGGACTGCTTTGCAAGCGCGGCGGCCTGCGCCGGGTCGCCGCCGGCGTTGAACTCGACCTTCGCATCAGGCAGGGCTTCACGCAATTGTTTGAGCGGCGACGTCGGAAAGAAAACATGGGTGTGATTGCCAAAAACGATTGCTCCCTGCGATGGGTCGATGGCGTTGCCGCCCGGCGGGTCCACCTGCGCGGAGCCGCCACCCGACAGCATGCCGACATCCGCATGGGCTCCAATGACCGCAATGGATTTCACCCCCTCCGACAAAGGCAGAATGCCGTGCTCATTGCGTAGGAGAACGATGGAGCCTTCCTCGATTCTTTGTGCGACATCCAAGTTTGCTTCAACGTCGATCACCCGCTTTTCAATCGGATAGTCGAACACACCGTCGTCAAAGTAGGAGCGGAGGATGCGGCGGGCATGGTCGTCGATTTCGGCGGTGGAAACCTTGCCCTCGGCGACGGCTTGTTTCAACGCCGGTCCGTAAAACTCATCGACAGGCTCCTCATGGTCAAGCCCCGCGTGCGAGCTTGCAACTGTAGAATGGGTCGCGCCCCAGTCGGAGATAACGAAGCCGGGATACTTCCAGTCGCCCTTCAGCGTATCGCGCAGCAGGTAGTCGTTTTCGCACGAGTACACGCCGTTGACACGGTTGTACGCGCACATCACCGCGCCCGGCTGAGCTTCGCGGATGCCGATCTGAAAAGCAAGCAGATCCGACTCGCGCATGGCACGCGGGGAGATGTCGGAAGAAACGACAGAGCGGCCGGTTTCCTGGTCGTTGACGGCGTAATGCTTGATATCGGTGATGACATGACCATCGCGTTCGGCGGTCATGAGCCGGCCCACAAGCGTGCCGGCGAGCACGGGGTCTTCGCCCAGGTATTCAAACGTGCGGCCGTTGCGCGGATCGCGCGTCAGATTGACGCCGCCGCCGAGCGACATATTGAAGCCCTGGGCGCGCAGTTCGCGGGCAATCAACGCGCCGTAATCGTAGGCAGCATGGCGATCCCAGGAGCAGGCCGCTGCCAGGTTGGAGGGCAGCGCGGTCGAGTAGCGCCCATTGGAGCCCGAAGCGCGCACACCATACGCGGCGTCGGAAATATCGATCGCGGGGATGCCGAGCCGAGGAATGGGATTGATGTAGCCCGCGCCGCCATTGGAGTCGCGGGTGAGGGGCATGGTCCATTGGGGTTCGCGCGCCATGCCATTGCCGTGAAGAAGCGAAAGCTTGTCGTCCAGCGTCATCTGCTTAAGTACAAGTGCCGCGCGTTCATCGGGGGAAAGGCTCTTGTCGGACCAGGCATGCGTATCGAGGGGGCTGGAAGCGGGTGCGGGAATCGATTGCGCGTGAGCTCCGTAAGCCGAAGCTGTGCAGACCAGGCCAAGGATTGCAGCTCTTACAACAGAGTGTTTCGGAACAGTCGTCTTCGGTACCTGGCGCTTGCTGCTCATCGATGTGGATGCCCTTTGGAGAACTGCAGGAATGAAATGCCCTGTCCATGCGGACGGGAACTGCAGCCGCTTGTACATTTCTACATTGTGGCAGGCGAAATGTGCATAGACAAGCGCGCGTCTTCAGGGCGATTCCGTTCAGGGCGCGTTACCGGTGGGCATAACTGCCTCGGGCCGTTTCCCTGAATGTCTTGAAGCTTGTCCCGGCGGATTCGGGCAGAATGCCGCCGGGAGCTTTCCTCAGAGCTGCCTAAACAGCCGGAGGCGCGCCGCTGACGGGAAGCGAGACCGCACCTTGATTTGCAAGCGCCGTTGCGAGCGAGAAGCCCGGTCCGGTACTGGGCGTGAGAAACGGCGTAAGCGCGGCAACTGCTGAGTGCGGTCCGTTATAGACCGCGCTCAATCCATCGGTTTGCTCGTAGTTGCGGTTGTTTGCCGGGTTGCTGTTGCTGATGACACGGCCAAGAACGCGGTGCTCGGCTTCCACACCCATAATGGACGCGGCAACCTTGGCGAAATAGCCCAGCTGCACTGCTGAGTATGCGGTGCCGTCGCTGTCCTTGTACGTACCGGTCGCACCCGCAACAGCCGCGGCAAGGCAGAGCTCCTGAATGGCAACGAGATAGGCACCGATAAAGGCGTTTTCAAGCGCGTCCAGCAGACCCGTGAAGGCTGCGAGGGTGTCGAAAGTTCCAGAAGGGAAATAAAAAGTCTGGTAAGGATCTTTGGAGGGCTCGCCGCCGAGCAGGGCACGGGCCAGGTCGGCATGGCTGATTTCTTCACTGAATGCTGCCCGCAGATACTGGACGTTTCCTTCGTTGCCGCTCGCGCTTACGTTCGTCGCGGTGCCGCCGGGACCTGCCAGCGCGGGATCTTGCATCACCTTGCCGATCAACCCGTTGTAATAGAAGGTCGTCGCAAGGTCTTCAGCGACAAGAACAGCGGTCAGCACTTCGGTGAGCGTGTCCTGCCCACCGGCTGCCGTTTGCGCCTGCGCCGGGGCGGCAGCAACGCTCGCGGCTGCAACGCCGAGGCCGGCGAAACCGGCGGTGGTAAGAAATTTACGGCGGTCGACGCGCGCTTGGGCGGCAGCGTCACCGGCATTTTGCGGGTGCTGACTCATGGAAGTTCCTCTCGTTCTGTGTGCGGACATGGACAAGGGCAATGCGCCGGGGAAAGCGGCGGAAGTAGGTAGATTACTGGAGAGAGAACGTCCGCCGCCGCACGGCGGATTGCATGGTTCTCATCCAACTCTCATTTTTTGCAAGCCGGTGCTTTCCAGGAATCGCTTCAGAAGCCCTGAGGCCGCTCGGCGGCAACAGCCACGGCCTGCTCGATCGCCAAGCCCGCGACGGCGAGGGTTTCCTCATCGAACAAGCTCCCCAGCAGCGTTACCCCATGCGGCACCCGGCGCGGCGGAGAGAACCGGGGCAGCGGGTGCGCTGGATCGGGAGCCCAATCGCTGCGGGCCTCGGCAACCTCCACGAAGCCAGCGCGCACTGTAAGCGAAGGGTGGCCGGTGAAGTTGGTGATGGTCAGGGTTTCATCGCGAAGCGAGGGGACGAGCAGCAGATCGACCTCACTGAAGATGCGGGCCATCTCTTCCGCGACGCGGCGGCGCATGCGGTCTGCCTGGACGAAATCGACGGCGGACAGGAAGCGGGCCTGGCGGAACGAGTTGGGCCACGCATCGGGAACCTGCATGGTGAGCTGGTCGATTCCATGCGAAAGCGTGAGCTCCTCAAACGATGCGGCACCTTCGGCGAACAGGATGAGCTGCAGCGAGTCGTAAGGCCAGTCCGGCAGGGTGACGGGCACGGAGGTCATGCCGAGTTTAGGGAGCATTGCAAAGACGGCGCGGTCCACCTCCGTCGCGGGCGGCTCATTCAGCCACTTTGGGAAGTAGCCGACCTTAAGACCCTGCGCGGATTTCTGCGGTTGAAAGGAAAAGGTGCTCGGCACGCTTGACACATCACCGGGGTCGGGGCCGTTGATCGCCTGGAGAACAAGCATGGAGTCCGCGACGCCGCGACACATCGGCCCCAGCTTGTCGAGCGACCAGCAGAGCGTCATGGCACCGGTACGGGCGACGCGTCCAAAGGTAGGGCGCAGGCCCGTGACGCCGCAGCGCATGCTCGGGCTCACAATGGAGCCGCCCGTTTCCGACCCGATCGCAAAGCCGACCAAGCCCGCCGCCACCGCCGCGCCGGGGCCGGCGGAGGAGCCGGACGCGCCTTCGTCTATGTTCCACGGATTAACGGTTTGGCCGCCGAACCAGATGTCGTTGAGCGCAAGCGCGCCTAGGGAGAGTTTCGCCACGAGCACCGCGCCGGCTTCGCGGAGACGGGTGACGACAACCGCGTCCCGCTCAGGAATGCGGTTGCGAAACGGCTCCGCGCCGTAGGTGGTTGGGATCTCCGCGGTATCGAGTAGGTCCTTCGCGCCCCAAGGAATGCCGTGAAGAGGTCCCCGGTAGCGCCCGGCGGCAAGGTCGGCATCCGCCTGGCGGGCTTGCCCCAAGGCAAGTTCGGGGGTAAGAGTAATTACGCAGCGAAGTTTCGGGTTGTACTGCCGCAGGCGGTTGAGGTAAATCTGCGTCAGGCGCTCGGAGGTGATCTTCTTTTCGCGGATCCATCCCCCAAGCTGAGGCACCGTCGCGAAAGCGATGTCGGTTTCACTTTGCGGTAACGGCCGGGAAACGACCACGAGTTGGGAGCTGGAACTTTGGACGTCCCCGGAAGAGCCAGTGCCTTGCGGGGCCGGGTGCCACACCGTTGCGGGCGCTACGCTTGCGGGCAGCGACACCTTCCGCGGGCCGGTACGCCGCTCCAAAAAAGGGGCCATGGCCTGCCGCCAATTCCCTGCCGCTTCGGCGCGGTCTTTTTCCGTCATCTCGATCTGCACGAGCTTTTCTGCGTGCGCGAGGGTGTCGGACGTGATCGCGGGACCGACGGCGGGAGCAGTACCGAAGGCCGGCGGCGCGCCGGGCGGCAGAGCGGGATTGGTCTGGTTCGCACTGCTTTGAGCCTGCGCCGCGGCCGCGCTCAGGGCAGTAAAAGCGGTTTGGGCAAGAAATCGGCGGCGGGTAGATTTGTCGGCCAAGGTTTATTCCCGAATTTTAAGATGGGGCGAGTGTACCGCAGCAGCGGCTCAGGCGATTGCCAGCACAACAGCACCGGCCGCGATCAGTGCGCCGCCGAGCAGCTTGGGCGCGGTGATGCTCTCCCCCAGCACCGGCCACGCGAGCAGGATCACAAGCACGACCGACAGCTTATCGATGGGCGCGACGCGGGAAGCAGGACCAAGCTGGAGCGCACGAAAGTAGCACAACCACGACAAACCGGTTGCAAGGCCGGAAAGCACGAGAAACAGCCACGTGCGGGCAGGAAGAGCCGAAGCCCCGCGATGCACGCCCGTTGAGAGCGCGATTGCCCAGGTGAACACGACGACGACGCTGGTGCGGATCGCGGTCGCGAGGTTGGAGTCGACGCCGGCGACCCCAAGCTTCGCCAGTAGCGCGGTAGCCGCGGCGAAAATCGCGGAAAGCAGCGACCAGAAAATCCAACTTTGGGTAGGCATGATTGTCCTTTGTGCCGTTTTGCCGATGTTTACGCTGACCGGCCCGTGAAGCCGAGGCCGCATGCAAAGCATCTATTTACTCAAATTGTATTAACCAATGCTTAACAGTCTTGGATTGAAAAGGACCCGCGATGGCGCACAACGCATTGTTTGAACCGTACCAGCTTGGCCCGTTGTCCCTGAAGAATCGAATCGTGATGGCTCCGCTAACCCGTTCACGTTCGACCGAGGAAGGAACGGTGCCGCCGTATGCCGCCAAGTACTACGCACAGCGAGCGGGCGCGGGATTGATCGTGTCCGAGGCAACCAACATCTCCGCGCAGGGCCGAGGTTATGCGAAAACGCCCGGCATCTGGAGCGACGCGCAGGTGGAAGCGTGGAAGCCGGTGGTCGAGGCCGTGCATCAGGCAGGCGGAATTTTCTTTATGCAGCTTTGGCACACGGGACGCATCAGCCACCCCAGCCTGCAACCGGGCGGTGTGCTGCCAGTCGCGCCGTCGGCGGTGAAACCGACAGGCCAGGCATTTACGAATAGCGGTATGCAGCCCCATGTGACGCCGCGCGCGGTAGACGCGAGTGAGCTGCCCTCCATCGCGGAAGACTACCGTCGTGCCGCCGAGAATGCCCGGCGCGCCGGGTTCGACGGGGTGGAGATTCACTCCGCGAACAACTACTTTCTAGAGCAATGGCTGCGCGACTCCACCAACCTGCGTACCGATGAGTACGGCGGATCGATAGAGAACCGTCTGCGGTTTCCGCTGATGGCGGTGCGGGCAGCCATCGACGGCTTCGGCGATGTTGGCCGGGTGGGGATTCGGATTTCTCCCGCTACAACCGAGCCGGGCGGCGCGCCCCTCGATAGCAACCCGAATGCGGTGTACGGGCGCTATGTGGAGGAGCTCGGAAAGCTTGGGCTCGTGTACCTGCACGCGATTGAAGGTGTCACGCAGCAAACCCGGGAATCGGGCGGCGTGGATTATCCGGCCCTGCGCCGGGAGTTCGGGCGGACGTATATCGGCAACAACATGTACTCGCTGGAGCTGATGGAAGAAGAGCTGCGCGAAAACAAATCCGACCTGTTCGCGATCGGTCGGGCGTATCTTGCCAACCCCGACCTTGTGGAGCGCCTGCGGACGGGCGCGCCGCTTGCCGATGCTCCGAAGGAAACCTGGTACGGCGGGGATGAGCACGGGTATGCCGACTGGCCGACGATGGCGGAAGCTGCGCAGCCGGCGCGTGCATAATTCCGCGAAGAAACACTCCAAAACAGGGGTCATCCTGAGGAGCGAAGCGACGAAGGCCCTGCTTTACTTTGCGCGCAGCAAAAGCAGGTTCCTCGCCGGCGGCTCAGGATGCACTATTCCGTAAAGCCACGCAGCCCGCTACGGCAGCAAATGCCCTTCCGCGATCCGCTGCCCTGCAAGCATGGAACCTTCGTTCGACAAGTGGTCGCCGTCGACCAGCAGCGGCGCGCCCCCCTGCCCGTTCACATAATTCCGGCAGCCTCCATCCGAGCAGAACATGTCGACCAGTGAGATATACGGCACGTGCCAGCGATCGCGCGCAAGCGCGGCGAACTGCTTGTCGAGCACGGCTGTCGGCTCGAGGCGATGTCGGTTCGCAAAACCGGCATCATGCCGCATGATGCCGTAGGCCAGCAGGCGCGGCAGCGGGTCGTCGTAGTCCTGCGTGGGCCCGATAACGGTCAATGGAATCCCGTGCTCGCGCGTCCAGGCCACCGTCCGGTCGAGTTCAGGGATATCCGTCGAGACCCATCGGCCTACAAACACCATGCGGTCGATGTGGTGCGTGAGAAGAAACTGATGGAAAACCAACTGGCTTAGAGTCCCGCACGGGCCTTCCGTCCTGTCCGGGGCCGGACGGCAGGCCGCCGAGCTGACCTGGAGAAAGTGCACACCCGGGAACGCCTTGACGAGCCCTTGCCACTGCGCGGCAGCGTGGCTGTCGCCGATCAGGAGCCAGTTGGGCTTGGTCGGGTCTTCTCTCAGGCAGGGGTCGGGTTTAAAGTCCTGCACGCGGAGCACCATGCAAGTGCCGAGCCGGTAATTGACAGGCTCGTCGACATAGTTGCCCACCGCGACCGCATCTGCTGGAAACCGAGCGGGCAGGCCATGGAGCAAAATGCCCGCGAATCCGAGCGCCACCAGCGCCAGGGAGGAAACAGCGGCGAAGCGGAACGCGCCCGCGCCGGCCAGCCGAAGAGGGCCGTCGCGAAACGGGCGCTCCACAAACCGCCAGGTCAGGATGGCGAGCGCAAAGCTGAGTGCGACGAGAATGGCCTTCATCACGCGGTGCGGCAGGTCGTCGCCCCACAAACTGATCCCTTGGAACACGATGACGGGCCAATGCCAAAGGTAGAGCGAGTACGAAATAAGCCCGATAAACACAAGCGGACGTGCGGCGAGAAAGCGCGCAACGAGCGTGGGAGGGGGCAGCGGAGAGCTCTCGTCCATCCTGTGCGGCTGGCCCGACCAGATCAACAAGGCAGCGCCGCCGCAAGGGATAAGTGCCGTAAAACCGGGAAAGTTCATCGCGCCGTTGATGAGCAGAAACGACGCAGCGACGAGCAAGAGACCGAGTGCCGCGGCAGCGTTGCGGGCCCACGGCGACCGCATGCGCGGCACAACCCCAGCGGCAAGCAGCGCACCCCACAGCAGCTCACACGCGCGCGTCCAGGGCATAAAAAAGGCGAACGCCGGGGCTGTGACCGACTGCACGGCGCTCGCCGCGAATGATGCAACGGCAAGCACAGCTAGCAGAAGCGGCAGCCAACGACGCGCGCGCGTCCAAAACAGCAACAGCAGCGGCGGGAGGAACAGGTAAAACTGCTCCTCCACACCGAGCGACCAGGTATGGAGCAGCGGCCGCAAAAACGACATCGGCTCGAAGTAGGTGGAGTGTGTGCCGAAGTACAGGTTAGAGCTTGAAAGACTAACGGCGATGAGGGATTTTGAGAAGTCGATGAGCTCGGAGGGCAGGCAGAAAACGAGCGCTGCTGCCGCGGTTCCGAGCAGCACGGCGACCAGCGCCGGGAAAATGCGGCGGATGCGGCGCACATAAAACTCGCGCATGGTGAAGCGGCCGGTCCGGAGATCCGCAAGCACGATGGAGGTAATCAGGTAGCCGGAGATAACGAAGAAGATGTCGACACCCGTAAAGCCGCCGAGCGTAAAACGCAGCTGCAAGTGGAACGCCATGACCCCCAACACCGCGACGGCGCGGAGGCCGTCGATATCGGGGCGGTAAGCAATATGGCTGAAGGCTCGGCCGTGGTTTTGGATACAAAACTCCCGCTGTTATGTGGGCTCCGGGCGCTCTTAGGGGGAGCGTAGGGGCCGGGCGCTCACGGAAGTGTATAGCAGCGCTCGAAGCGGACCAAAAACATTTGCTTTGTTTCCAAGCACTTTTGCCGGGATTGTTCCATTTCGGGAATGCCTGTCACGTGCCGGATGGGGACTGAAAGCGATCGCGGGCCAGCAAGGCCAGTCCATGGGCGACAGAGGTGAACGCTTCTCCGCGAATCACACGCTCCGGCGCGAAACGGCTGGTGAAGATGCGCTCGACAGCCGGCACGAATGAGGTGCCGCCGGTGAGAAAAACGCGATCCACCGCCGATGCGGAAACACCTGCCATGCGCAGCAGCGAATCCACGGCCCCGGCAATGGCATCAAGCTCTTCCCCAATCCACCCCTCAAACTGTGCGCGTCCGACGGGAATGCGTAGGTGAAGCCCGCCCGCGTCAAAGCGAAACTCGCCTTCCTTCTCCCTTGAAAGTGCGTATTTAAGCCGCTGCACCGCCGCGTGCAGCTCAAACCCGAGGTCTTCCTCAACCAATGTTTGCAGCGCCTCGATCTTATGCGGCTCCAGCGCGCGGACGCGTGCGCCCTGGAGGATGTCGTGCACATTGCGCGTGCGCAGAAACGACAGGGTATGCCAGCGCTCGAGGTTTGCGTAGATCCAGGCGGGTACGGCGGGCAGCAGTTTGGCGCCGGAGCGCTCTAATGAGCCCTCGCCCAGCGCGGGAGCCACGAGCCGGCGCACGAGTTTGGCGTCGAAAGCATCGCCCGCGAGGCCCACGCCGGTGTTGCCGAGGACCGCCCGCTTCCCCTGGGCAAGGCGCAGGAGCGAGAAGTCACTGGTGCCGCCGCCGAAGTCGCCGATCAGCACCAACTCCTCACGGTCGAGCGTGGACGCATACGCGGCGGCGGCCGCCACGGGCTCGTATTCAAACGAAACCTCGGTAAACCCGGCGCGGCGGCACGCCTCGTGAAGGCGCTCTTGTGCATACCCGTCGTCCTCTTCAGTGTCCGCGCCGACGAAGCGTACAGGGCGGCCCACGACGGCCCGCTCCATCGGCGCTTGAAAACTCTGCTCGGCAGCAAGGCGCAGATCGCGCAGAACACGGGCCAGCAGGTCCTCCAACGTGTGCCGGCGGCCGAAAATCTCCGTCCCGGCAAGGCTCCGGGCAGGAAGGTAGCTCTTCAAGGATTGAAGAAGGCGTCCGCGGTCTTCGGCCTGGAGGTAATGCTCAATGGCAGCGGGGCCGGTGTACCCGTGCACCTGCTTGCGGGCATCGCGCTCAAAGTAAAGCAGCGAACGGAAGGAAGGGCTGCCGGTTGGGAATCGCAGGAGGGCAACCGTGCCGTCAGGCTGCGCGCAAGCGGCGGAGCTGTTGGTGGTGCCGAAGTCGAGGCCGAGAGCGGGCATCGTGTGATTGTCGCAGTCCTTGCCGGACGGGCGTAAGGCGCTTGCGCGTCACGAGCTTCGTTTTACAACGATGTGGACGAGCATTGCTCCGGTCCTGGGGTGTGTTGAAAAGGGAGTGCTACACTCCGGGGCACCATGCACCGTTTTTTCCTCATCGTCCTCGCGGCCGCCTCCTTGCTAGGCGGACGGGCGCTCGCACAAGCCACCAATGGTTTTGCCTCGGCAGCCGATGCCGTGCTTGCCCAGCCGTCCGCGGCGCGCGCGCATTGGGGCATATCGATCGTCGATGCCGCGACCGGCGCAACGCTGTACGCGCGCAACGACACCCAACTGTTTGCGCCCGCGTCCAATGCCAAGCTGTTTACCACCTCGGCAGCGCTGGCCCTGCTGGGGACTGGTTACTTCATGACGACCCGCGTGGTCGCCGAGGGCACGGTGGACGCCCGAGGCACGCTGCACGGCGATCTGCGACTGCTCGGCGGGGCGGACCCCACACTTTCCGGCCGCGCCTACCCCTATACAGGCCGCACCACCCGCTCCGACACGCCGCTTGGGGCGCTCGACACCCTGGCCGGGCAGGTTCTTGCAGCGGGCATCCACGCGGTGGACGGACCGGTGATCGCCGACGATACCCTTTTTCCCGACGAACGCTACGGCGCGGCCTGGGGCTGGGACGACCTCCAATGGGAATATGGTGCGCCGGTTTCCGCGCTCCCGATCAACGACGATGTCCGCTACCTTACGGTCACACCCGGGGCTGCCGTGGATGCACCGGTGTCCGCGAGCTGGCTGCCGTCGCTTTCCGGCGCACCCGACGGCCTCGTCATCACCGCGCGCACCGCCGCGCCCGGCACCCCGCCCGCGCTCGGCGTAGCCCGGTTGCAAGGGGGCGAAGGACTGCGCGTGTACGGCACGCTGCCGTTGAACGGCCAACCCACGCACTTGGCCATGGCGCTCGACGACCCGGCGCGGTTCGCGGGGCAGGCTTTCCGGGCATCGCTGCTTGCGGCGGGCGTACAGATCGAAGGAGGGGCATCGGTGGAGCATCGCGCTTCCGAAGACACGCGTTCCTTCGCCCTGGAAACCGCCGAGCCCCTGGTGCTCCACGCCTTGCCGCCCGGTTCCAGCTCGCAGGGAGAAAAACCGGCCGGGCGCGTTGTGGCGACCCGCCAATCGGTGCCGCTGGGGGTGATCGTCACCGTAGTCAACAAGGTTTCACAGAACCTCCACGCCGAGCTGCTCCTGCGCTTGCTGGGTCGGGCAGAGGGCGCGGACGGCTCCGCCGCGCAGGGAGCCCGCGTGGTGCGCGCCTGGGCTGTGACGCAGGCGCACGTCGCGCCGGACGACTTTCTGCTGTATGACGGTTCGGGCCTGTCGGGCAAGGACCTTGTCACCCCGCGCGCCTTCACCACCCTGCTGCGCTACAGCACAACCCAGCCCTGGGGTGCTCTGCTGCGTGGGTCCTTGCCGATCGCTGGGGTAGACGGTTCACTCGCGGGCCGACTTCCCACCCTGCGCGGACGCGTGCAGGCTAAAACCGGCACCTTGAGTGAGGTGGACACACTTTCCGGCTTCCTGACCGTGGACAGCGGCCGCACGGTGGTTTTCTCCATCCTGTGCAACAGCTACGCGGGCGGGGGCTCCCGCGCCGTGCTCGACAAGCTCGTGGAAGCAGCGGCACGGGCGTTTTAATGCTTTCAGCGCTTGATCTTTGCCGCGATTGCGTCCACATCGAACGCATCCGGCGAAACCGGGACGTTGTAGGCGACATGTGAAAGATAGCGCTGCGCCGTCATATCCCCATTGTGATACACGGTTTGGTTGAGCGAGGTCGGGATGCCGTCGACCGGGTGCCAGTCCGCCAGCTCCTCGGCATCCTCGTTTTTGTCTTTGTACAAGGGGTCGCGCCAGGTAAACGACACCCGCATGGGCAGGTGCGTTTCCGTGTCGAGTTGGAGCGTGATGTTGTCGTTGTCCTTGTCGAGCAGCGTGACTTCATCGATCAGCTGCCGCCCGACAAACTTTTGGCCACCGAAAAACAGCACCGTGCCGGGCTCATGCCGCCACACACGCACGGCTTCCTCGAGCGAGTGGTCGCGCCGCCGGAAGGCGTACAGGTACTCCTCCGGTGGAATGGCCCGCTTGCCGCGATAGGTGATCTCCCAATCCGCGTCAGCGAGCAGAATGGTGACGACGTCGTGCTTTTTGCCGAACTCCGTGCGCTGGAGGCCAGGGTCGGTTCGCGAGGTGGGTACGGTACGCAGCAGGTGAAAGTCGCCGATGCCGCCGGTGGGCTTGCCCTGGTAAAAGCCGGAGGTGCGGCCGTCCTCCGCGACATCGCGGATCGCCAGCCAGCGGGGACCGCCGAGCGCCGCGACCATCTCATCCACGAGCTTCACCGCCTGCGGATCGCTTGCATTGCCGTCGGGCGCGGGCGCGGTTTGGGCAAGCGCGGTGGACGCGAAAAGGAGGGCGGCAGAAAGCAGAATGGTTCGCATGGGCGCTCTACAAGCATAGACGGGTGAAACGCTCAGCCGACCAGCACCGCGCCGCCATTTACATTCACGATCTCACCGGAGATAAATCCCGCCCACGGCGAACACAGGAACAGGATCGGCCCGGCAATCTCAGCCGGCGTCCCGACGCGGCCCAAGGGAATGGTGCTGAAGATTTTCGTCCGGCCCCCTTCGGTCGCAAGCGCGGGGGCGGACATATCCGTCGCCACCCAGCCCGGCGCGACGCAGTTTACATAAATGCCCTGCCCGGCAAGCTCGCTGGAAAGACTTTTCGTCAATGAAATCAACGCGCCTTTTGAGGCGGCGTAATCGGCGTGGAAAGCCTCACCCCTTTGCGCCGCCGTGGAAGCGACGTACACGATATGCCCGCCGCTTCCCTGCTTGAAGCACGCGACCGCTGCCTGCGTAAGCCCGAACACACTGTCGAGGTTGATGCCCATCGTGCCGCGCCATTGTTCCTCCGCCATGGTGTCGATCGGCGCATCGTGCGGCGGCCACACGCCGTGGTTCACCGCAAGAGCGTCCAGACGACCCCACATCGCCGCGGCCTCCGCCACCAGCGCGCGGCCTTCGGCAGCCGTGCCGAGCTCCTGCCGAATCGCGCGGCAATGGTCCGTTCCGCCGCACTCCTCCGCCAGCGCCCGCGCCTGCGCCTCTGCGCGTTGATAGTTGAACGCCACCCGCGCGCCTGCCCGCGTGAACAAGCGCACCGTTTCCGCGCCGATCCCGCGTGAGCCGCCCGTGATCAGCGCGACCTTGCCCTCCAGGGAAATTTGCATGAAAAGGAGCTTACAGCAGCTTGAGCCGAATGGGGCCCTTGGCGTGCGATGGATCGACCGGATGCCCGTTCTGCGTGATCGCGATGCGCCCCGCCGCATGCAGCCGCCGTGCCGCCGCGCGCGCGGGCTCCATCAGGGGTCTCCAATCGTCGGGGGCGACGTGCCGGGCAGCCTCCGACGGGCAGATGGTCTTCCCCGCGCCGCGCTCAGCCAGCAGGGAGAGAATGGCCGCTTCCAGCGCTCCGTCCTCCCCCGAGGCCGTCGGGGACTTCGCCCGTTTGCGGCAACCATCCGAGCAGTACCGGACATTGTCCCAATCGCGCTCCCACTTTTTGCGCCATGCGATCTCCCGCCCGCACACAACGCAGGTCTTCGAGGGAGGATGGCTGTGAGCCTTCATGCGGCGGTAAGATGCTGAAGCGTCCCGCCCGCGCTCCCCCGGGGAAAAAAGCACACGCCGAAAACCCTTGGATGCCGAGCACTGTAGAATCAGCAATCGCGATGGCTGAACAGATCGACCCCAATCATTTCAAGGACGGCGAGCGCAGGCGTATGCGGGAGCAGCTGCGCCATGCCGAGCTGGAATTGGAAGCCATCGTCGATGCGCTGCCTGTTCTGATCGCTTACATCGGACGCGACCTGAAGTACATACGCGTGAACCACGCGTATGAAGCATGGTTCGGCTTGCCCAAAAAGGATTTCCTCGGCCGGGCCGTTGCCGATGTTTTGGGCCCTGCTTACAGCGAGGTGGAACCGCATCTGCGGAGCGCTTTCGCGGGTGCTGCCCAGGACTTCGAAACGATATTCCACACTGCCACGGGTCCGCGGGAGGTCAGCGTTCGCCAGATCCCGCTTCGGGGATCCGATGGAACCGTGGAGACCGTCGTGGTGCAGAGCTTCGACATCACAGAGCGCAAACGCGCGGAAAAAGCACTGCGTGAAAGCGAAAAGCTTGCCGTGGTGGGCCGGCTTGCCTCTTCCATCGCACACGAGATCAACAATCCCCTGGCCGCGGTGACCAATCTGCTCTACCTGATGGAGGACTGCGCGCTGCCCGAGGATGCGCGCGGCTACCTGCGGCAGGCGGAGGCGGAGTTGGCGCGGGTGGCGCACGTGACCACCGAAACCCTGCGCTTCCACCGACAAAGCACAAGGCCGACGCTGACCGATCTTGCCGATGTGCTTGAGTCCGTGCTCGCGCTGCATGAGGGACGTCTGCGCGGCGGTCAGGCATCTGTCGAGCGGCGCTACAGGCTCCACACGCCGCTGCTTTGCTTTCCCGATGAGCTGCGCCAGGTTGCGTCCAACCTGATCTCAAATGCGCTCGACTCTATGGCAGGGTGCCCGGAACGCTGTTTGCGCCTCCGCATCCGCGAAGCGCCTGGGGGCAGCAAACCCGGGCTCTGCCTCACGGTAGCGGACACGGGTGCCGGGATGGATCGGGCGACGCTGGATCATTTATACGAGCCTTTTTTCACCACCAAGCAGGACACTGGCACCGGGCTGGGGCTTTGGGTCAGTCGCGGAATCATCCGCAAACATGGCGGCACACTGCGGGTGCGCAGCCGGCTTGATCGCGGCACGGTTTTTTCCGTGTTTCTGCCTCAGGCCGGCGACGGGCAGATTTTTTCGGAGTGAACGGGAAAGCCCGGCTACCATAGCCCGTATGCGCGCTGCCCTGCTTCTGCCTTTTCTCCTGTCCGCCCCTGCTGCCCATGCCCAGCCATGGGCCATCGCGATCCACGGCGGCGCGGGCGAAGCCGAGTGGGAGCACATGGACTCCGCAACCGCCGCTGCGTACCATGCCTCGCTTGAGAAAGCGCTGGGAGCGGGACAAAGCGTACTCGCGAAGGGCGGCAAGGCCCTGGACGCGGTCGAGGCGGCAGTCGAGGTGCTGGAAGACGACCCGCTGTTCAACGCCGGACGGGGTGCCGCATTTGCCGCCGATGGCACCAACGAGATGGACG
The DNA here is from genome assembly GCA_964244985.1 of uncultured Acidobacteriaceae bacterium. GTDB lineage: Bacteria > Acidobacteriota > Terriglobia > Terriglobales > Acidobacteriaceae > EB88. The sequence continues at coordinate 10,268 of CAXTKZ010000019.1, read as the reverse complement.
CTTCCCTGATGGACGGCGCAACGCTCGCAGCGGGTTCGGTCGCCGGCGTCCATACCACCCGGCATCCGGTCGCGCTGGCCCGCGCCGTGATGGAGCACACCCCCTACGTCATGATGGTGGGCGCGGGGGCGGACGCTTTCTCGCGCGCGCGGGGATTGGAACAAGAGCCGCCCTCGTTTTTCTTTACGGAAATGCGCTGGGAGGAGTTTGCGGGAGTGATGCGGGCGAGCGGACGGCCCGTGCCGCCGCGCCCGGCTGGAGTTCCACCCGCACAGTCAGCCTCCGCGCAACCTGGCCCTGAGCCATCCGCCGCGCCGCGCATCTTCGCGCACCGGTTCGGCACCGTGGGCGCGGTCGCGCGCGACGCGGGAGGGCATCTAGCCGCCGCGACCTCGACCGGCGGCATGCAGGGCAAGCTCCCCGGCCGCGTCGGCGACTCGCCGATCCTCGGCGCGGGCACCTACGCCGGCGACCGCTCCTGCGCTGTGTCCGGCACCGGCGTGGGCGAGTACTTCATCCGGCTTACGCTGGCGCGGCAGGTGTGCACCCTGGTCGAGGCGGGCCGCACCCCCCAGCAAGCCGCCGACCGCATGATCAAGACTGAACTGCCCGCGTTGAAAGGCGGCGAGGGCGGCGTGATCGTCTTGGGGCGCACCGGCCCGCCGGTGTGGAGCAATAACACGCTCGGCATCTTTCACGCCCAGCAGGTTGAGGGCGGCCCCGCGCGGGTGTGGGTGAAATAGCAAACCCTTCCTGCACGCCTGGCTGGATGGGGACAGAGCCTGTCCTGCGCCCCTGCATTCCAGCTTTGAACGAAACACAAAGAAAGTGAAGGCGGCATGATTCGTTTTTCCAAAGCCATCTACCTTGCGGCTGTGCTTGCAGCGGTGCCGCCCCTCGTAGCGCGGGCGCAATCCGCGACCGAGTACAAGTTTTCTTTTCCGGATGCGGTGCACCACGTCATGCAGGTGGAGGCGACCTTCCACACTGCGCCGCAGCGCCCGCTCCGCGTAGAGATGAGCCGGTCGTCTCCGGGCCGCTATGCCGCCTTTGAGTTCGCCTCGAACGTTTTTGAGGAGCATTTTACCGACGGCAGCGGCAGGCCGCTTGCTGCTGCAAAGTTCGACCCACGCTCGTGGACAGTCGCTAGTCCCGACGGAACGGTACACGTTGCGTATAAGCTCTTCGGCGACAGGGTCGACGGCACGTTCGTCGCCGTGGACACGACCCATGCGCACATCAACTTTCCGGCAACGATGATGTGGGCGGAGGGCTTTGACACTCATCCGGTGCGCGTAACCTTTGCCCTGCCCGGCGGCTCCGACTGGAAGATTGCCACGCAGCTCTACACCACAAAGAATGCGCAGACTTTCACCGCTCCCAACCTGCAATACCTGATGGACAGCCCGGCGGAATTGAGCCGCTTTACGATGCAGACGTTTGTGGTGCCGCCCTTGCAGCCCGGAGGGAAAGCGCAGACGATCCGAGTCACGACGCATACGGAAGCAACCCAGGCGGAGTTCGACACGTACTTCGCCGGTGTTCAAAAGCTGGTCCGCGAGGAGCAGGCCGTTTTCGGGGAATTGCCTAACTATGAGCCCGGTTACTATACGTTCCTTGCCGATGCTCTGCCATGGGATGGACGCGACGGGATGGAGCATCGCAACAGCACGGTAGTGACAGGACAGAAGCTGAGCCTGAACGCTGCGGCCCACGAGTTCTTCCATAGCTGGAATGTGGAGCGCATCCGTCCGGAAGGGCTGGAACCGTTCAACTTCCGCGACGTGAATATGTCCGGGGAGATGTTTCTGGCCGAGGGATTTACACAATATTATGGCCAGCTTGCCATGCTGCGCAGCGGCCTCGCGCCGCGGGACACTATCCGAGCCTTTGCCGCCGACCTGAACGAAGTACTGAACACACCCGGCAGCAGCTACCGCTCCGCCCTGGACATGAGCCGGCTGGCACCGCTGGTAGACGGCAGCAGCGAAGAGTTTCCCGCGTATTGGACTAACGACTTCGTGTCGTACTACACATACGGCGATGTCCTCGCGCTGGGGCTCGATCTAACCCTGCGTGCGCGATCCGATTCCCATGTTTCCCTGGACCACTTTATGCAAGCCATGTGGCGCACGTACGGCAGGCCGGGCGGACGAGCACCGGGGCTGGTCGGAAGGCCCTACACCCTGGCCGATGTGCAAACGCAGCTTGCTGCGGTCAGCGGCGACCGGGCCTTTGCCACGGATTTTGTGAAGCGATTCATCGTGGGAACAGAGAAGATCGACTATGCACCCCTGCTGCTGCGTGCCGGTTTCACTTTGCGCAAGCAAAAGGGCGAGGCATGGCTCGGACCGTTGCTGCTTGCGCAAAGTGAAGGCGGTCTACGCGTGACCGGCAGCACCGTGATCGACTCGCCCTTATACAAGGCCGGCGTGGACCGGGACGATGAGCTGGTTTCCGTGGCAGGCACCGCGCTTGCCGCGCCGGAGGATTACGCGAAAGCGCTTACCGGCAGAAAGGCAGGGGATGCGATAGAAATTGTTTTCCGTCGTCGTGGGGAGGTGGTACGAAGCATGGTGACGCTCACGCAACATGCGGACTTAGAGGTGGTACCGGTCGAAAAGACAGGTGCTGCGCTTTCCCCGGAACAGCTGCGGTTCCGGGAAGCATGGCTGGGCAGCAAGGTCAGGTAACCGCAAGCATAGGTTGCATTACAGCCGCAATCCAACTCGGTTCACAGAACCGATACCGCAGCGCAATATGCAGGCACGTTCCAGTAGAAAGGCCGGAACTCCAGAATGCGGTCGCCTCTTGTTCTTACGATCTGCACCATCGGCAGGTCGAGCGTTTTTCCTGTTGCGCGTGAGCGGGTGACAAGGCGGCACGTGATCACAACAGTGTCCTGATCGACGAAGTACCGTTGTTCTTTCACCGCGAGCTGGTCGAAAGCTTCGCTCATGGCGCGTGCCCACTGTGCGTATCCGTCGTGCCCGTGATACTCGCCGCCCCACGGCAGGTCGGGAGATTGATGAAGCACCACCTCCGGGTCAAGCGTTGCCGCGACGGCGTCAAAGCCGGCGTTCGACCCCGCACCCCCGGCGTTCATATAGTCTGCCTCTGCCGCATAGAAGCAGTTGATGACACTGATGGGATCGCTCACCCGGCGTTCTCCGCGGAATCGACGCGCAAAGTTTCGAGCACCACCATGGTCCGCGGCGCGCGTAGAAGCGCCGGAAGCCGGGCCTCGTGTGCGGCGCGGTAAGGCCGATTCCTTTGCACAGCAAAAAACTCTTCCCGGTTTCTCCAGGCTTCGTACAACACAAATAGTCCCCGATCGTCGGCGGCGCGATGCAGGGTTGTGTGGAGAAAGGTTTCCTCCCCGCGCATTGCGTCCAGCACAGGATGGAGAATTTGCAGGTACTCTTCCTCCATTCCGGCCTTGATCGGAATAGTGACAAGCAAGGTGAACGGCTCCTCTGCCTTGCCGCTCATACCATCACCTCGCCGCCGTCCGGATCGGCGTGGAACACCGCCTCACCACCGGAGCGGAAAGTAGCGGCAGTAGCGAACGTATCCTCCATGAACTGCATATAAACAACACGCTCGTTCTCGACGCGGGCAAGGATCGAGAAAGGAGAAGTTACTACCTTGCCCAGCGTGACGGATCGATAGGTGAAGCGCCCGAAAACGGCAACTTTATCCGCCGATTCGATAACATCCTCTATCGCAAAACCTTCGTTCTTCCAATAGCGGCCTACCCGCTTATACGTGCTGACGACCGCATCGGCACCCTCATGGCTGGTACCCGCCCACGGCATCAGTTTCTTCAAATCGGCATTCTCGTAATTAAGCGAAACATAAGTAGCATTTGGGGCGATATATTGCTTCACGGATTCGAGATCCGTTGGATTGTTCAAAATCGCACGAATGATCTCAGCAGGGGTCTTAGGCATTGTTTCTTCCTTCGCGCATGCATCTCTGCGGCCCGCTCTATTGCCGTGATGCCGCGGGTGCGCAGGTACCGGAGAATTTTGTTATGGCCTGTTGATGCTGCCGGTTGAGTTCCGGATGCATTCGTTGCGACAAGCTCAATAGTTCGTTCCGGCAGAAGCATTCCCGAGTAAGCGGGGCCGCTGCCCTGCCCGTCCTTCTATACTGGGCCGGTGAGCGAACAGCCCCCCACTCAGTTTCTCCCCGTCGACGAACAACTGGACCTTCTGCAAAAAGGCGCGGCGGAGATCATCCGCGTCGCCGACCTGCGCGAGCGGCTCGAGCTTTCCCGCAAAACCGGCCGCCCCCTGCGCGTGAAAGCCGGGTTCGACCCTACCGCGCCAGACCTCCACCTGGGCCACACCGTGCTGATGCGCAAGCTCAAGCACTTCCAGGACCTCGGGCATCAGGTCATTTTTCTCGTCGGCGACTTCACTTCGCTCATCGGCGACCCTTCCGGTCGCTCCGCCACAAGGAAACCGCTGACGCGGGAACAGATTGACGAGAACGCCCGCTCCTACACCGATCAGGTGTTCCGCATTCTCGACCGGGAGCGGACGGAAGTGCGGTTCAATTCGGAGTGGCTGGACAAGCTGGGCTTTGAGGGCGTAATCCGTTTGGCGGCGCAGTTCACCGTGTCGCAGATGTTGGAGCGGGATGATTTTCACAAGCGTTGGGAAGAAGAAAAGCCGATTGCGCTTCACGAACTGTTGTATCCGCTGGCGCAGGGGTACGACTCGGTCGCGCTGGAAGCCGATGTGGAGCTGGGCGGCACTGATCAGAAGTTCAATCTGCTGGTGGGCCGCGAGCTGCAGCGGCACTATGGGCAGCCTTCGCAAATCGTGCTGATGACGCCCATCATCGAGGGACTGGACGGCGTGCAGAAGATGTCCAAATCGCTCGGCAATGCCATCGGCATTCACGAGCCGGCGGCCGAGATGTACGGCAAGATCATGTCGATCTCCGACGAGCTGATGTGGCGGTTCTGGTTGCTGCTGACGGACCTGCGGCAAACCGAAGTGGATGCCATGCGCGGTGAGGTCCAAAGCGGCGCGCTACACCCCATGGAAGCCAAAAAGCGACTGGCGCGCACCATCGTGGGCAATTTCCATCCGGCGGATGCGATGCGCGAGGCCGACGAAAGTTGGGCCCGTCAATTCCAGCGCGATGAACAGCCGGACCATGTAGAGGAAGTCGCAATTGCTGCATCGACGGTGGGCTGGACGGAGGCGAACGCACAGGTGCGGCTCGACAAGCTGCTGGTTCAGTTGGGGCTTGCCGACTCCGCAACGGATGCCGCGCGCAAGGTAAAGCAGGGTGGGGTGAAGGTCGGGAACGAACCGGTAAGCGCACCGCATCTGCCTGTCGCCGCCCTGCCCATGACCCTGGTGGTACGGGTGGGCAAACGCATCCGGGCGGGGGTGCTGCACGCCTGAGGTGCAGCATCGGCTGTGTTTCTCCATGTCGGGTGCGGTTTGCACGAAGTTATTGTCTTCTGGGATACACTGGCTGCGTTTGCAGCACTGAAAACCTTTCTGCCCTGGCATGGCTCGTTGTTGCAGTGGATCGGAGCTGCATCCCCATGCGTATCGTCACGCTTGAAGAGCACGTGCTTACCCCCGCATTCGCGGCAGCCACGCGCGACCTGCGCTCCAGCCCTCCTCCCGCCCTGCGGGCGCGTATGGAGCCCGCCCTGCTCGATATGGGCGAGGGCCGTCTTCATGCCATGGATGAGGGTGGTATTGCTGTACAAGTACTGTCGCTTGCGGCAAATGGTCTCGATGAGCTGCCGCCCGCGGAGGCTTCGGCGCTGGTGCGGGATGCGAACGACCGGATTGCAGACGCCGTGCAAGCACATCCCCATCGCTTTGCAGGACTTGCGACGCTTGCCCTGACGGACATCGATGCGGCGGTTGAGGAGATGTACCGGGCCCGTCTGTCGCTCGGCTTTGCCGGAATCATGGTGCATGAGACAACCCAGGGCGTGTTTTTGGACGATGAGCAGTTTGAGCCCGTGTGGGACGCGGCTGAAGCGCTCCAGGTGCCGGTCTACCTCTACTCAGCGCCACACCCGCGGGCTGTCGAGCAGGCTTACTACAGCGGACTGCCTGCAAATATGGGGCATCTGTTGTCCATCGCAGCCTGGGATTGGCACTCGGAGACGGGCCTGCATGTACTGCGGATGATTGTTTCCGGCTTGTTCGACCGACACCCGGGGTTGCGGCTGATTGTAGGGCATGTGGGAGAAAACCTCCCTTCTTCCATTGCCCGTGCATCGAGCGCGCTCGACCTGATGGCCATGCATCTCCAGCGGCCGGTGGAAGAGTACTTCCACCGCCACTTTTGGATAACCACAAGCGGCTACTTCACCGTGCCGCCTTTTCAACGCGCGCTGGAAGTCCTGGGCATCGACCGCATGCTGTTTTCGATCGACTATCCTTTCTCATCCACGACGCGCGGGCGTGCCTTCCTCAACAGCCTTGGGCTGACCGGGGAGGAATTGGAAAAGCTGGCTTATCAAAATGCGGAAGCGCTGCTGGGCCTGCCGCGCTGATCTGTTCCCAAATGAAGTTCCAAGCATCGCAGGAAGCTGCTGTGAGGTCTTCCAAACGCGGACGGACGACCGCGCGTAGTGCTGAATCAGTAATCACTTACGGAACGCGGCCGGTCGAGACCCCGACGTCCTCAGCCTCCCCCGCCCCAGCATCGGCAGTGCCTTCCGGACTGGTTTTTGGGTCTGGAGCAAGTCGGTGTGCGCGATGGTTCGTCGCGTGTGTGGGTGGTTCTACCGCGACCGTATTGACCACCACTGGGTCATCGCGCAATTTGATAAAAAGCTGCCCGCCGCTTGCATGAGGCACTTGAAGAGTGCCGGAGGAAAACCCATCCGGCACCACCACCGGCTTGGTGAACTGTGCATCGGCGGCAACGGCATCGAGCAGAAACAAGCTGCTTCCCGCCAGCGTACAGGGCTGTGATGCATCGGGCGGGCAGCTATAGCTTTGGAGAGCCGGCAAGCGCACCAGAGTGGCGAGCGGCACCCAATCGCCCGCTGTACCATCGGCCATGACAGGCCGCAGCCGCAAAGGGCCGAACGCGGAAGTTCCAAAGCTTTTCGCCGGGTCGAGGGTCGCGATCGCTGTTTTCGCGTCCTGAAGCACAAGCTGGCCCGAGGCGAGCGAGAAAGTCGTGGAAGCAAGCCCATCCGCGGTGCCGATTTCGATTGCTTCATTGCGTGCAAATACCACGGGAATTTGGGATTTAAGCGCAAAAGTCAGCTTGCCATCAAGCGGCAGCTCGTCCTGCCCGGTCAGCTTCAGCGCCACCGGCTGCTGCTGTCCGGGTTGCACGGTTTTATTGATAAGTGTGACCTGCGGCCGTGCCTCGTCAACTGTAACCGGGACAGCAACGACGCGGCCATCTTTGAGGGTGACTTGCGCAATGCTCTTTGCACCCCCTGCCAAGCCCGCGATGGAAGCCGATCCCTGGCTCTGCGCCAGCATCATCTCCAGCGCATCTACGTTGCCGGTGCGTGTCAGCTTGCCGGGCAGCAGCCTCCTGTCCCCCATTTGCAGGCTTGCCACCTCATCCAGACGGGAGCCTGTGAGCACGCCGCCCCCATCGCCCGCGTGGATCGTGAAGCTGTCGTATTTGCCGGCTTCAGCAAAGGAGGGGATGTTCAACGTACTTGGCTCCTTCACGCCGTACTGCCGGATCGCCAGTACAAATGCTCCCGGCTGCGCCTGCTTGAGCGGCAGGGTTGCAATCACACCACCGGGCCCGTCCAGCCTCCAGGTGGCTTTTTGCTCCAGGCCGCCTGCGTTGCGAAAGGTGATCGCTTCAACGCACGCAGCCGCGTCTGAGCGCAGGTGCAATTCGTCCTCGCGGCCTACTACCAGCGCGTTCTTGTCCTCGTCCGCAACTGTCCAGTCCGCACCATCGCTCGAACGCAATTGAAACGACGGTCCCGTGTACGTATCGAAACCCCACGACCCCTGCACGGTTGCTTTCACGTTTCTACCTAGGCCTGCATTTTGTACAACGGGCGCAGGCACCACAAATCCGCCCTGGGTCGGATCGGGTCGGGTCGGCACGTCGATGGTTTTGCCGTTCGCCCCTTCGAGGCGCAAGGTCAGCTCATGCGCGTAGTTCGTTGAAAAAATCGCGGGTGAGCCGTCCACCGGCAGCGTCAACGGCGTTTGCTGCAGGCAGAACACCTGCTTTGGATCGACCGCGTGCAGATCCGGCAGGTGGGCTTTTTCAACCGGCGGCAGCGCGACTACCAGCACAGATTTTGGATTGTGAAACGATGGCGGTGCATTCAGCCAAAGATTCATATTCACCTTGTCGGCATCGGACAAGGCAGGAATGTACTGGTATTGCGCATTGTGAAAGCTGGCCAGGATTCTTCCGATATCCAACGCGACGGAGATGTACGGATCGTACAGACCGGCGGTAGC
>CAXTKZ010000019.1:0-1718 GCA_964244985.1 uncultured Acidobacteriaceae bacterium | reverse complement strand
TTCAGCGCAGAGAAGTCACCCCCGGTCTGCGGCGCGAACAGGACCACGACCTGCTCCGCCCCAGGCGGGACGACGAGGTAGACACCTTCCGCGACGATTTTTTTATCCCACGCCTCAACCTTGTTGAACCAGTTGTCGGGCGGTGGATTGGTGGATCCACGTAGAAATGCGGCCACCATCAAGTAATGCACCGACTCGTGCTCGCCCAGTACGGGATGGAGCCAAAGCCGATCTCCTTCCTGCAGGTTGGGCACCTGCGCGATGGGCAGGGTCCTGCCGGCGCGCTGCACTTTCACTTCCAGCGACGGTCCTCCCAGATCGAATTGTGCCGCCTGTGCACGCGCCCTCGGGCAAAAACAAGTGCTGAAAACCAAGGCAAACAGTGCAGCAAAAAGCCGAAAACGCGGAAGCATGATGTTTCCTTATGGATTTGATTGTCAGGGCCGTCGGCATCCCGAGCAAGCATTCCCTGATGAAAACAGACCCGCTCCGTTCCAAAAAGGTCACCGAGTACCGATTTGGGAAAACGGGATTACCACAGCTTTTTTATTCGCTGCTTTCCATGCTGATTGGCAAGAAAAAGCAGAATCGCCAGCAAAGGGATGAGCACTGCCCATAGAACCGTATCGCGCCTGCCGTGGTTTTCTGCGACGGGCAGCTCGCCGGCAAACTGTTGGCCCGCTGCCTGGACGCGGAGCGTGTACCTACCCGGCTTCGGCAGCACAACATGGGCGCTCAACACGGCCACGCCGCCCGTGGAAGGAGCAAGTGCGACAAGTATCGGCGGCTCACCCGGAAGGGCAAGCTCCACTTGCGCGGTTTTAAGCACTACCGGCGTGTCGTCGCTTGTGCTCTGCACCAACAGCTCGAAGTCGACGGGCCCGGCAACCAAGGGATCCGGCGCGGTAAACAGGGTCAGTGTGTATGCCCCGCCCGTGGCATGCAGGGCGACATGCGGCCCGTCTGCCCGAGCCTGAACGCACACCATCAGCGCGATGAAAATGAGCCGAAGCTTCACATCCCAACCATGCCGCGCATCTGCATGGGCTCAAGCAGGATCCACACGCCCGCCGCATATAACCCGCCCGCGACTGAAGCCCAGGGCAGCAAAACAACGGCGCGCTTACCCAGCGTCCCTTTGCCGGCAAGCAGCCGCCAGCCCAGGTAGAGCGTCGCCAGCAAACCCAAATCCAGCAAACCCACTTGCACTTTAAAGACGGCATCAGCCGATAGCAGCGGCTGCTCGCTCATCCAGTCCGGGCGCGGCAGGCCGTGCAGGGCAAATTCATAGCCGGCCTGCAGGATGCCGGGCCACATTGAGCTCCAGGCTGTGGTTAAGTGAAACGAAAGATGCGCCGCCCACATTCCCATACCGATCGGCAGCAGCGCCAAGACCCACTGCGGCAGCGCGCGTCGGCGCGGTAGGCCGGTTCGCGGAACAACAAGGAGCAGTAAAACTAATAGCAAAGCCGGCAGCGCCGCGGTGAGCAGGAGCCCCGATGTCACGCTGAGAAACTCCGGCAGGTGCGAGCCCCAACGGTCCAGCAGGTCGGCAACCGGTGCCACCATGGCAGCCGCGCTGCTAAATGCCGCAGCGATGATCGTAAGCGCCAATACCGCTAAATCAAGCCGGTCGCGGTACCGGCCCACTGCCGAACGTTGCGGATCGTGCACGGAAAGCTGCACCAGCTCGAGCGCGGGCCGCTGTACGAACAAAC
>CAXTKZ010000018.1:26173-37124 GCA_964244985.1 uncultured Acidobacteriaceae bacterium | reverse complement strand
TGCGCGGGGAGGATCGCGGAGCTCGGCGCGGGATTGCGTTGTTGAACGCGGCGGCGGCGCTGGTGGTGTCGGGGATTGCGCCGACGTTGATCGAGGGGCTGGAGCGCGCGGGGGAGGCGGTGGACTCGGGAGCGGCCTGGGGGGTAGTGGAGCGGCTGCGGGGGGTGGCTTGTGACGCTCCTGTTTCCTGACACATCCACTTCGGGTCATCCTGAACGAAGCGAAGGATCTGCTTCTTGCCTTTCCTTGCCGTGTTGGGGGCGAAAAGCAGGTCCTTCGTCGCTTCGCTCCTCAGGATGACCCTTCCTTATGTGGACAAGGGACAAAACCTCCCAAGCCGGTGTCTACTTATGCGCGGCACAGGAGAGAGCATGGCGGATCGAGTAGGCAGGACTTTGTTGGCGGTTGGATTGTGTATGGGTGCGGCGGGTGTGCAAGCGCAGCAAGTGCAGGTCAGCGCGAGCAACCGGACCATCGCGATCACAACAACCGAGGAAGCCGAACGGCGCGCGGATACAGCCACAATGCACATTGGCTACCAGCTGTATGGGGCCACGTCGCAGGCCGTCACTGAGGACGCTGGACATACCTCAAAGGCGATTACGGACGCGCTTGCGAAAGTCGGTGTACCCGGGGATGCGGTTGAGAGTGACGCGCAAAGCACCGGGCCTGTGCAGGAGTTTCAAGGGCAGGAAACGCCCGAGGAGCGGTTGGGGCGCAAGTTCCAGGCGCAGCAAAGCTGGACGGTGCGGACCGGTGCCGATGCGGCTTCAAAGGTGCTTGCGGCAGCGGTGGGGGCGGGCGCGAACCAGAGCGGGGCAATCGAATGGTCGGTGATGGATGAGACTTCGCTGAGCGCCGAAGCAGCGGGGAAGGCGCTGAAGCATGCGCAGGCGATTGCGGAACAGATGGCTTCGGGGCTGGGGGCGAAGCTGGGGCCATTGGTGTACGCGAGCAATCAGGCGGAGTCACTTGATCGGCCTTGGAACGGACAAGTTTCAGCACCAAAAGTCATTATGGCTGCTCCACCACCGCCGCCAGCCCCGAAGCTCAGCCTCAGCGCCCCCGTGGTCCGCCGCTCTGCGACCGTTTCCGCCGTGTTCTCCATCCAGTAGCTCCATGCGACCTCCCCGCGCGGGCGCATCTGAGCGGGGAAGGAGTTCCCATGCCCCCTAACGACTACCGCGAGCCTGAGCCGCCGCGCGAAGCAAAAGAAGTGTATGAACGCTGGCTCGCGTATCTCGACCGGGAGATCGGCAAACATGAGAAGCCTGAGCTGCGGGGGGAGCTGGTGCTCGATGCGCTCCACAACCTGCAGCTGGGCGCGCCCAAGGGTGGGCGGCTCAACTTCAACCTCAACTCCGAGCTCGCTTTCAATGTGCTGCAGCTTTCACTTGACCCCAAGAACGTCACGCTTGAAGCGGAGTATGACGAGGAGGTGGATGGGGAGAAGTATGCGACGGTGAAGCCGCTGATCTGGTTTTGGCGGATGTTCGACCGCTCGCCGGTGGGGCTGAATCATTGGCTCGGGTTCCGGTTTCGGGCGATGCTGGGCAAATATATTTTCAAGCACATCGGCGAGAATGTTCGGATCTTCCACGGCGTCGAGTTTACGTTCGGCTACAACGTGACTCTTGAGGACGATTGTGTGATTCGCCGCTACGCGTTTCTCGACGACCGGGGCGAGCTTGTGATCAAAAAGGGCAAGGTCATCGAGGACTACGCGACGGCTTCCTCCCAGGACGCGGCGGATGGGGAGTCGGGCGGGAACCGGGAGTAGCCGGCGACCCGGTGCGCGGCTCACACGGTGTGCGCGATGGCCTCGGCAACGCAGCAGGTCGGGGCGCACTCGACGGTAGGTATCAGTCGATAGCGAGTGGGTAAGCGCGGCTTGGTACCATGAAACCGGCGCTCCATGACTCAGCAGCAAATCGTCCTTAAGATTTTCGACTTCGTTCTTCTTCTGTTTTCGCTTTCTCTCCACGAGGCGGCGCATGCATGGACGGCGTCGCGCCTCGGCGACCCGACGGCGCGGATGCTGGGGCGTGTGACCCTGAACCCGGCGAAGCACATCGACCCTGTCGGGACGGTGCTGCTGCCGTTGGCGATGCTGTTCCTGGGACCGTATGGCGGGGGGTTCCTGGTGGGCTGGGCGCGGCCCACGCCCGTAAACACGCGCAACTTCCGCAATTATGTCCGGGGCGACGTGCTGACGACTTTGGCCGGCCCCGCGAGCAACCTGCTGATTTCCGTCCTGTGCACCATTGTGCTGGTAGCGCTGGCGAAAACGTCGCCGGACGCCGCGGGGCTGGTGCGCGGCATTGTGTTTGGCGGGATTGAGCCGGAGCTGATGGGGTCGGGGCTGTTCGCGGCGGTGCTGCTGTTGTACATGGGGCTGACGCTGAATCTCTTTCTGGCGTTCTTCAACCTGCTGCCGCTGCCGCCGCTCGACGGCTCTCACCTGGTCCGGCACCTGCTGCCCACGCGCATGCTCGCGGTGTACGACCAGCTGGGGATGATTTCGCTGCTGCTGATGTTTGTGTTCGGCGGGCGCGTGGTGAACCTGTTTGTGGGGCCTGCGCTGGGGTTTGTGAATCATTTGCTGCTGTCGCTGTAGGAAGCGCTTGCTACTTGAGGAGGGTCATCCTGAGCTGCAGGCGAAGGACCTGCTTTTCCTGGAGCACGCGCAAAAAGCAGGTCCTTCGTCGCTTTGCTCCTCAGGATGAGCCCTCTCTTTTATGCTCCTTTCTCGTTTCGTACAATGAGCTTTTAGCCCGATCCAGCGAGGTCCAGTGTCCCAAGCCACTTTTACCAAGCGCCGTGTTTTGTCCGGCATGCGCCCTACAGGCAAGCTCCATTTGGGCAACTATATGGGGGCTCTGCACAACTGGGTGCGTTTGCAGGACGAGTACGAGTGCTTTTTCTTTGTTGCGGATTGGCATGCCCTGACGACGGATTATGCGGATCCGAGCCAGATTAAGCAGAACACTGTAGATGTCGCCCTTGACTTTTTGGCTGCCGGTCTCGATCCTGCCAAGTGCACGATCTTTGTGCAAAGTCATGTAAAGCAGCATGCGGAATTACATCTGTTGCTCTCTATGATGACTTCGATAAGCTGGCTGGAGCGCGTGCCGAGCTACAAAGACCAGCAACAAAACCTACGCGGAAAAGACTTGGCAACCTACGGTTTTCTGGGCTACCCGCTTCTGCAATCAGCTGACATTCTTCTTTACCGGCCCGAGTTCGTCCCTGTCGGGCAGGATCAAGTTTCGCATATCGAGCTGACGCGAGAGGTCGCAAGGCGGTTTAACTCTCTATACAAGGCAACCGTATTTCCAGAGCCTGAAGCTCTCTTGACGCCGACTCCGAAGCTGCCGGGCACGGACGGGCGCAAGATGTCGAAGAGCTACGGCAATACGATCGGACTAAGTGAGCATCCGGCGAGGATTGTTCAAAAAATACAGAGCATGACAACAAATGGGCAGCGTATGCAGCAGACTGACCCTGGCGATCCGGACCTTTGCCCAGTCGGAGATATGCACAAGGTATTCAGCAGCACACAGCGTCTTGAGCAAATGCTTCACGGTTGCCGTACCGCGACGATTCCATGCGCATGGTGTAAGCACAAAGCCGGTGAATCTATCACCGCCATAACGGAACCCATTTATGAAAAGCGACAGAAATTGAATCGAACAATCGATCGAACCTGGGAAATGCTCCTTGCGCAGGCGGATAAAGCCGCAGTCGTTGCTGAGGAAACGCTTGGCCCGGTGCGCGCAGCGCTGAATGTCACACGAAGCTTAGGTGCCGTGCGCAGGCAATTCGGAACGACAGACGCTGAGAAGAAGAAATTGCGTGATGTGAGCGGTCTATACCTGAGCTTAGAAAATCCCTCACCGGCGCAGCTTAGGAAAGAGCTCCGCGATTACTGGCGTATCAACATCCTTCCCTACGACATTCGGCTTTCGCAAGAAGCGAACAGGAAGTTTGCCTCAATCCAACGGGAACTCGCGGAACCTTTCTTGACAGCGAAAAAGAAGAGAGTTTTCATCGGAGGATTGAATAGCCACTTATCCTCTCCCCTTGCGGGAAAATGGTTCTTCCTTGTTCCCACAAAAACCTACGAAGTGTGGGTTTTGCTTTGCGCGGATGCGAACAACGAATTGTTAGATTTCGTTCTACCTCAAAAAGTCTTTGCACAGTCAGTTACCGACTGGAAGAAATCGGTAAAAATGGGCAGTGACGTTCCTTTCGGAAGTGCAGAGGCCGAAGATAACTTCTGGACGCAACACTTCGAAGGAGAGAATGTTATAGGTACACACAAAGGAGACTTGGGCGAGTTTGAGGGACACATGCCAGTCGAAATGCACAACGAGAGCGGAAAATTTACGTTGCGAATCGGTCATTCCGTTCCTATCGACATCTCTGGCCTGTCCGGCAGTTATGATCCTTTACGTTAAGAAGGGACCCTAAAATTGGGTGAAGGTTCAAAAAATATAGGCAACGGCGTTCGGCAAGCTTCTCAAGCGCAAGCCCCTTCAAACTCCCAGGCCGCTGATCCGAAGCGCCTCGCCACCCAGACTAGTGATTACCCCTTCTCCGTCACCGTGGGCCGCGTGTACGACGGCCCGCTCGACCTGCTGCTCGACCTGATCCGCAAGCAGGACATCGACATCCGGGACATCCCCATCGCGCGCATCACGGCGCAGTTTCTAGCCTATGTCGAGCGCATCAAGGAAACCGACGTGGACAATGCGGGGGAGTTTATCTACACGGCTTCGCTGCTGATCCACATTAAAAGCCGGATGCTCTTGCCGCGTGAGCCTGCCCAAAGCGCCGATGAGGTTGGGGGTGACCCGCGGCTGGAGCTGGTGGAGCGGCTGCTGGAGCATGAGCGCTTCAAAAACGCGGCCCAGATGCTGCGCGAACGGCAGGGCATCGAGGCCGCGACCTGGACGCGCCCGCTTCTGCGGGAGTTTTTAAACGCCGAGGACGACGCGGGCGAAGTTGCGGCCGATGTGCCCGAACTCATCCGGGCGTTCCGCAGCACCATGAAACGTTTGCGCGCGCGGCCGGTGCTCGATGTGCAGGAAGATGCGGCCACGGTGGGGCAGATGATGGACTACACGCGGCGGCGGCTCCTGCTGGAGGATCGGCCGATCGCGCTGTCGAGCCTGCTCAAGACCATGCGCTCGGAAAGCGCTCTGGTCGCGATGTTTCTCGCGCTACTCGAGATGGTGCGATTGCAGGCGGTGCTGCTGCGGCAGGATGCAAATTTCGCGGAGGTTTTCATCAAAAAGGGTAGTGGGTTTGAGGACCTGCCGGAGGCGGGAGGTGGAGCGGCTTCATCGTAAAAGCACGTCTGGGCAGCGCGTCCGGCTGTTTCGGGCGACAATAGAAGCGGGGTCACTATGGGCACACTGACGCAGCAGGAAGGGTATCCGCAAACGCTGACGAAAGGGGAGATCGAAGCGCGGCTCGGAGCCGAGATGCCGCTCGACCCACCCCGGATCACAGTGGAAGAGTATCTGAGAACCTCGTACCGGCCGGACCGCGAACTGGTCAATGGGGAGTTGAAGGAGAAAGCGATGCCGACACGACTGCATGGCATTATTCAGATGATTATCGGGGCTTGGTTCTTTAACCATATGGATCAATGGGGCATCGCGCCTGAGTCGGAGGTCCGGACGCAGGTTCGTCCCGGCAACTTCCGCCTGCCGGATGTTTCCGTTACCCCAGTAGACACGGTCGACACCCGGACGCAGAACAAACCGCCCATTATCGCGATCGAAATCCTGTCGGACGACGACCGCTTCTCCGACCTTGCAAGGCGGGCCGCCGACTTCCGCGCCATGGGTGTCGAAAATATCTGGCTAATCGACCCGGAACAGCGGGCTGCCTTGGTTTGGGGTGCGGCCGGCTCGTGGGAGCCCGCGGCACAGTTGCAGGTTCCCGGAACCCCGATCCACCTGGACTTGGGCTGGCTTTGGGCGCAGGTGGAGAAGCGGGCCGGAACGGCCTGACGGTCTGGAACGGACAGCCAGAAAAAGATTTCACCTGATATTTACATGCAAGCGCCCTCTTATTGAAGCAAGGATCATCGCCCTGCTGGTAGCTTGGCGTCAGAGACAAGAGGATTTATGAGCCAGGCTGCTGTTCCGCTTCCCCGAGATGGTGGGTACGACCCAAGTGTTGCTAAAAATCTGTTGAATACGAAAATGAACAAAGGTCCCGGCAAGATGGGGGCCGTTTTGTTTGCGCTGGTGTTGGTCGGCGGTTTGAGCTACGCCGCCGCACAGATCGTCCATGACCTTTCAAGCGCGCCGCAGCCGACAGTATGGCCGTATGTGCTGCTGGGTTTGGCGCTTGTGATCGCGCTGGGGTTTGAGTTCGTCAACGGCTTCCACGACACGGCCAATGCCGTTGCCACCGTCATCTACACGCACTCGCTTGAGCCGAACATCGCCGTTGTGTACTCCGGCATGTGGAACCTGATCGGCGTGCTCACCTCGTCAGGCGGCGTTGCCTACACCATCGTTTCGCTGCTGCCGGTCGAGCTGATCCTGCAGGTCGGCTCCGGCGCGGGCTTCGCCATGATTTTCGCGCTGTTGATCGCGGCGATTATCTGGAACCTGGGCACATGGTTTTTCGGGCTGCCTGTGTCGAGCTCGCATTCGTTAATCGGTTCGATCATCGGCGTGGGCATCATGAACCAGCTAATGAACGGTAAAAACGGCGCGAGCGGCGTGGACTGGTCGTCCGCGATCGGTGTGTTCAAGGCGCTGATCATTTCGCCGCTGGTGGGTTTCGGGTTTGCGGCGTTGATGCTGCTGCTGTTGAAGGCTTTTGTGAAAAAGCCCGAGTTGTACAAAGCCCCGGAAACGCCCGCGCCGCCGCCGTTTTGGATCCGCGCGCTCTTGATCCTGACCTGCACGGGCGTGTCGTTCGGCCATGGGTCGAACGACGGGCAAAAAGGCATGGGGCTGATCATGCTGATCCTGATCGGCACGGTGCCGACGGCGTATGCGCTCAACCATGCGATGGGCTACTCGCAGGTGACGACCTTCTCCGCTGTCAGCGAGCAGGCGCAGCGGGTGTTCGCGGCGCACGTACAGCCGCACGGAGCTGTGCAGGCGCTTCCGCAAACGACCGGCGCACCCGCGCCACCGCCGCCGGGCTCCGCCGCGCCCACGCCGATGCAGGAGAGCGACCGCACGGCGCTGCTCGACTACATCCGCGATAAAAAGTATGTTCCGGCCACCATGGTCGGGCTCGATCAGATGTCGGGGCAGATTGAGCAGGAGCTGCTGCAATACAAGTCGCTCGCGAACGTCCCTGCCTCGCAGCAGCGCAATGTGCGCAACGATATGTACCTTCAGGGCGAAGCGCTGCGGCTGCTGGCGAAGGAGAAAGCGGTCCAGTTTTCCCCGGGGGAAACCGCGATCATCGGCAACTACCGGAAGAACCTCGACAACAGCACGAAGTTCATCCCGACCTGGGTGAAGGTCGCAGTGGCGCTGGCGCTGGGCCTCGGCACAATGGTCGGGTGGAAGCGCATCGTGATCACGGTC
Source organism: uncultured Acidobacteriaceae bacterium (assembly GCA_964244985.1). Lineage (GTDB taxonomy): Bacteria > Acidobacteriota > Terriglobia > Terriglobales > Acidobacteriaceae > EB88. Next base: position 29,553 of record CAXTKZ010000018.1, on the reverse strand, counting down.
GGCGAAAAGATCGGCAAAACGCACCTGACTTATGCGCAGGGCGCGTCGGCGGAGATCGTGGCGGCGGCAACGATTATCGCGGCCGACCAGTTTAAGCTGCCGGTCTCAACCACGCACGTGCTTTCGTCGGCTGTTGCAGGCACGATGATGGCAAACGGAAGCGGATTGCAGATGGCGACGGTGCGGAACATCGCACTGGCATGGGTAGTCACGCTGCCCGCGGCGGCGCTGCTCGCGGGCTGCCTGTTCTTTGTGATGCGGCACTTGTTCGTGCACTGAGGCTTTGTGTTTGCCTCGCCGCGCTCCGGTACCATAAATCGGAGCGCGGTTTTGCGTTTGGGGTGCGGAGCGAGTGGGTGTGCGCGGCAAAATCGAAGCAGTGATCTACGCGGCGGAAGAGCCCGTGACGCTCGCGCAGCTCCTTGATTTGTTCGGTGCGGAAGCATTGGGAGAGCGGGTGCCTTCTTCTGAGCCGCTTCCTTCTGAAGAGGGTGGGGAGCCGGACGACATGCTGGCCAAGCGGGCGGCGCGGGTGCGGGAGCGGCAGGAGCGCGCGGCGGTGGAGGCAGTGGTCGCCGAGCTGAGGGCCGAGTACGACCGGAGCGACCGCGGGGTGGAGATTCGCGAGATCGCAGGCGGCTACCGCGTGGGCACCAAGCCTGAGTACCATGACGCGGTGCGCGGGTTTGCCAAGAGCCTGAAGCCGCCCATGAAACTGTCTTTGCCGGCGCTTGAAACTCTTGCGGTGATTGCCTATAAGCAGCCCGTGACCGCGCCGGAGGTTTCGGAGATTCGCGGCGTGGACTCGGGGGGCGTGCTGGGCTCGCTCCTGGGACGCAAACTGGTGACGACGGCGGGACGCAAGCAGGTCGTCGGGCGGCCTATTCTGTACAAAACGACAAAAGAGTTCTTGCTGCGCTTCGGGCTGAACGATCTGAAGGAGCTGCCGAGCATGGAGGAGTTTGAGCGTATGGCCGAGGAGCTGGAGGATAGCGAAACCGCGCCGCTGCCGGTCGCCGGCGTGTCGGTGAGTGAGGACGGCACAGGGGATGCCGACCAGCCTGCAAACGCGGGCGGCGAGGTGAACCGCGAAGGCGAAAAACCCCGTCTCGCGCCCCTTGCTATCGAGATGTCCGAGGAGGAGCCGGAAGCGGCTGGAATTTCAGTGAACAAGAGCGGTATGCCAGTAAGGGAAGGCGGATAAATGGCTGAGGAACGCTTACAAAAGATTATTGCCGCGGCGGGGGTCACCTCGCGGCGCAAAGCCGAAGAGTTGATTACGGGCGGCGCGGTGCAGGTGAACGGTGCGCCGGTGACCGAGCTGGGCGCGAAGGCGGATGCGGAGCGCGATCACATCCGCGTGAACGGCAAGCTGCTGCATGGGCCGGAGCGTCGCCGCTATTACATGTTGAACAAGCCGCGCGGCTATGTGACCACGGTGAGCGACCCCGAAGGCCGCCCCACGGTGATGCAGCTTTTCGAACGCGTCAAGAACGCGGGCAGGGTATATCCGGTGGGGCGGTTGGATTACTTGAGCGAGGGGCTGCTGCTGATGACCAACGACGGCGCTCTTGCAAATCTGCTGACCAAGGCCAGCACACAGGTCGAGAAGACCTACCTGGTGAAGGTGAGCGGGCGTCCGAGTGAGGAAGGGCTGGACACGCTGCGCGGGGGCGTGATGATTGAAAAAGGCCGCCATGGGGCGCGCGAAGGCCGTGTTATGACCGCGCCCGCGAGGATTTCCGTGATGCGCGAAGCGGAAAACCCGTGGTTCGAAGTGGTGCTGATTGAAGGGCGCAACCGCGAGCTGCGCAAGATGTTTGAAGAGATCGGGCACCATGTCGAGAAAATCCGCAGGGTGGGGTTCGGACCGCTGGTGCTGGATCTGCCGCCAGGCGAGCTGCGGGAGCTCGATGAGCAGGAGATTGCGGGTCTGGAGCGGGTGACACGGTGGCCAGCGAAGAAGGCGCCGCCCGCGCCCGATAAAACCGGCCCGAAGACTCCGGGTGTTTCGGCCACGGCACCGGCGAAGCGGGTTCGCAAGCCTGCCGGTGCCGCGACACGCACGCGGTAAACGTTGGTGAAGTGTTTTTAACCCAGACGACTCCATCGACTGAGTGAACACTGCGTACCCCCTGCCGGGACGGCCTTTATCCTGAATGCGACGCTTGTTTTTCGAGGTTTCCGTGCTGCGCCTACTTGCCTTCCTCGTTTTGTCATCGTTTCCCGCGCTTGCCCAGGCTGTGCCCTATCAGTTTCATAATGTCGCGGTCGTGGGCGGGGGGCTGGTGACCGGGCTGATCGCGCATGGCGGTGAGCGGAGCCTCTTGTATGCGCGCACAAATACCGGCGGCGCGTACCGCTGGAGCGAGGCGGACAAGCACTGGATGCCGCTAGAGGATTTCCTGCCGATGGCCGACCGCAACCTCCTGGGCGTGGAAAGCCTGGCGATCGATCCGTCGGACCCCCAAAAGTTGTACCTGGCCGCGGGAACCTACACGAACGCGCGCACTCCGGATGGGGCAGTCCTGCGCTCGAATGACCAAGGGCGGCACTTCGAGATTGTGCGTCTGCCGGTCAAGATGGGCGGCAACGAGGAAGGCCGGACAGCCGGCGAGCGGCTTGCGGTAGACCCGAACCATGGGCAAACGCTGCTGCTGGGGACGCGCGAAAACGGGCTGTGGCGTTCAGAGAATGGCGGTGCGGCTTGGGCGCGCGTCGGGAACTTTCCGGCGCAGCCGCTCAGCAATATCGGGCTGACGTTTGTGCTGTTCGACAAAGCGAGCGGCCAACCGGGGCAGCCGACGCCTGCCATCTTTGTGGGCGTCCATGACCCAATGATCAATCTGCTGTGGTCGCCCGACGCGGGTAGAAGCTGGAAGCCGGTCAGGGGCGGCCCCGCAGGCATGTTCCCCAACCACGGCATGCTCGGCGCGGATGGACTTTTGTATCTGAGCTACACCGACATGCCCGGTCCGCAGGGGGTGACGGACGGCGCGGTTTGGGTGCTGAACCCGCGTACGGGCAAGTTCCGCGACATCACGCCGGAAAGGCCGGGCGGCTTCGGTTATGGAGCGGTCGCGGCGGACGGGACGCACCCGGGCCTGGTGCTTGCGTCCACAATGGGACGAAGTGGCGCGGGTGACACGATCTTCCGCACAACCGACGGCGGGGCGCACTGGCAGTCGCTCAAGGAAACCGCCTCGCGGGATGCGGGGCTTGCGCCGTGGGTGAAGCACACTGCCCCGGAGGCTCCGTTCGGGCATTCAATCGACGCGCTCGCGATCGATCCCTTCGACCCCGCGCATGTGTTGTACAGCACGGGCGAAACCATGTGGGAGTCGCACGATGTGCGCGGCGGCCCGACCCACTGGACGGTA
>CAXTKZ010000018.1:4766-26073 GCA_964244985.1 uncultured Acidobacteriaceae bacterium | reverse complement strand
TCGCATGATGGCGGCGCGCACTGGACTCCGTTTCCAACCGAGCCGCCGGGTGCGGAGCACGGCGGCGATGCGGCGATCTCGACCGATGGAAAAACGGTGATCTGGGCCCTGCGGGGCGGTCCGGTGGTGGAGTCGGAGAATGACGGTGCGCGCTGGCGGACCTTGATTCCCATCTCAGGTCGTTTGCAGGTGCTTGCCGATGCGCGGGAACCAGGTGCGTTTTATCTGTATGACGCCGGAGTGGGGTTGTTGCGGACAGTAGCGGCAAACGGCGCGGTGGAGCAAGGGGGCCGCCCGGCACCCAAAGGAGGCCGGCTGCGGCTGACTCCGAACCAGCCGGGGTATTTGTGGATCGCAAGCGATGCGGGACTTTTTCGGTCTGGGAACGAAGGCGTGACGTGGCAAAAACGGCCGGAGGTGGTCACGGCCTATGCGCTCGGTTTCGGCAAGGGCTCGCCGGCGGAAGGAAATGTACCCGCGATGTATATGGCCGGGGTGTTGCCCGGAACGCCCGAGGCAGAAGCGCCGAAGCCGGGCCAATCGCGCGGGGGCGGGGTATACCGGTCGCTTGACGGCAGTGGGCATTGGCAGCGGATCGATACGGCGGAGCAGCGATTCGGGTCGGTGGAGGAGATCACGGGCGACCCGCGCGTGTTCGGGCGGGTGTATTTAGGGACGAACGGGCGCGGGGTGTGGTGGGGGGATCCGGCGGGGCAGTGAAGGGTGGTTCCTCCAGTTAAAACTGGGTCATCCTGAACGAAGTGAAGGAGCTGCTTTTTCCGATACGGTGTGCTTGCAGGGAGCGAAAAGCAGATCCTTCGTCGCTTTGCTCCTCAGGATGAGCCATCGATGGGGAAGACAGAATCAGCGTCGTCGGGCACGCACAAAAGAACTCACGGCAAAGTAAAAAAACACCCCCGCCAACACCGCGTACATCAAAAAACGCCCATGCTCCGGCCCCGAGCGGTAAGCGGCGCGGACGCTCCAAAGATGCTGCGCAAACAGGACGCCAAACAGCAAAAAAAATGCCCCCGTGATTTCGAGCCACAGGATGCCGCCTGCGCGCGCGAAAGGATTCCACACAGCACGGCCGAAGTTGCTGGAGCCTTGCCGGACACCCCCCTGTGTTTGGTGCACACGACGGCCGAGTGCCTCGCCCCGTGCCGCCCGGCGTTCCCTTGCCGCTGCCGCCTGCGCGGGGGAAGGAGGCGGAGGTGTGGGGGGTAGAACACGTTGGCCGAGCAGGCGCGCGCCGATGCCCAGCGCACGGCCGAAGGTGGAAGGACGCATACCCGTTCAGTGTAAATGCGTCTGGGTACAAAAGAGTGGGTGCTGGGGCAGTTGCGTCTTGCTGCCCCTCCTCATCAAACGTAAGGTAAGGGAACGAGCGACCGGCGGGTGCGCCGCGGAAACGATGAGGTGAGCGATTTGAATCAAAATTTGCGCAAGCTGGTCCAGCAGCTCGGCGAGGCAATTCATGAAAGTGTGTCCGAATCCGAGCAGATTGCAGGCGTGGTGCAGGACATCCGGCGACAAGGTTTCGACGTGCTGCTGATGCTGGAAGCGACGATCGGCCTGAATGAAGTGATGGAACAGAAAGAAGCGGAAGAGCCGGGGGTAGAAAAGCAGGATGGGTTTACCCCGCAGGATGTGTCGTTTCTTCGCTCACTCAGGATCGCCATTGAGGGCGAAGAGCAAGGCGAACAGGAAGAACCAGGCGAGTAAGCATAGCTGCCGGCCCTGGGGTACATACAATGGCGGAAGCGCCGGGCGTAAAAACGGCGGGAAGGGTCGGAAACGATGAAGGACACACTGGGAGTTCTGCTGGCGGGCGGTGCGGGTGAACGGCTTTTCCCTCTGACGCGGGAGCGGGCCAAGCCGGCGGTGCCCTTCGGCGGGCAGTATCGGATCATCGACATCACACTGTCCAACTGCATCAACTCCGACCTGCGCCGGGTGTACATCCTCACGCAATACAAGGCGCTGTCCTTGAACAGGCATGTGCGCGAAGGCTGGTCGGGGGCGGTGGCGCAGGATCTGGGCGAGTTTATTGAAATCCTGCCGCCGATGCAGCGCATGGGGCCCAAGTGGTACCAGGGCACCGCGGATGCCGTGTACCAGAACATCTATTCGATCGGTGCGGAAAAACCCAAGCACGTCATTATTCTGTCCGGCGACCATATCTACAAAATGGATTACGGCAAGATGCTGCAGCGGCACAAGGACGCGGGTGCGGACGTGACACTCGCCACCTTGCCCATTCGGCCCGATGAGGTTTTGCGGTTCGGCGTGGTTGAAGTGGACCGGCAGGGGGAGGTAACGGGTTTTCTTGAAAAGCCGAAGTCGACGGACCTGCGCTCGCCATGGAATCCGGAGATGGTGGATGCTTCCATGGGCATTTACATCTTCAACACAGACATACTGCTGAATGCCCTGACCCGCGACGCGGAGCAGGAAACCTCGAAGCACGATTTCGGCCACAACATCTTGCCGGACTTGTTGGGCAAGGTGCGGATGTCCGCGTACAACTTCGTCGATGAAAACCGGAAAGAGCTGTACTGGCGCGATGTGGGAACGTTGGACGCCTATTACGACGCGAATATGGATGTGGCGTCGGTGAGCCCGGTATTCAACCTGTATGACCATGCGTGGCCAATGCGGACACGGATGCAGCAGTACCCACCGGCGAAGTTTGTACATGGGCAGGCGGGGCACGACGGGTATGCCTTGAACTCGGTGATTTCCGCAGGGTGCATCATCTCGGGCGCGTGTGTATCGAACTCGCTTTTTTCGCAGGATGTGCGCGTGAACTCATACTCATCGATCGAGGAAAGCATTCTGTTTCCGCACGTCAATATCGGCCGCGGCTGCCATATCCGCCGGGCAATTATCGATCGCGACGTGCAGCTGCCGGAGGGCACGGTGATCGGCTTCGATCCGGCAGAAGACCGGAAGAACTATTTTGTAACGGAGTCGGGGCTGACAGTGGTGGCGCGCGACCACTCACCCTATGAGAACGCGGTGGACCGGTATACGCTGGCCGATCAGGGTTGATTGCTCACGAACCGGCAGGGGTGCGAGTCTGTGGGAGTGCGCGGAGAGGCGGGGCAGATGCGAGCCTGGAGATGGAGTGCGGTTGCCGGACTGATCCTGCTTACCGGGTGCGGCCAGTTTTTTCCGCCGAAAACATCCGGCTCGGGGTCCGGTTCGGGCAGCGGTTCAGGCGGCGGTTCAGGGTCGGGCAGCGGTTCCGGCTCGGGAAGCGGTTCTGGGTCCGGCACAACCGCTGGCAATATATACGTCCTGAACGCGGGTACGCAGCCTGCATCCCTTGCTTCTTTTTCCTTTGCGGGTGGTGCCGCTACCCCGCTGTCCGGCAGTCCTGCTGCCTTGCAGCTCACGCCGAGCACGATGGCCATCAATCCCGCGGGCACGCTGGTGTGGGTGGGCAGTCAGATCGGCTATCTGACGGGAGCGGCTTCACTGTATGCATACAGTGTGGGCAGCAACGGTGCACTCACGGTAGAGAACAGCGGTCAGCCGCTTCCTGTTAACGTTCTTGCCAGCTCCATGATTGTGGACCCTTCTGGAAAGTGGCTTCTGGTCCTTTCCAATCTTTCCGCCGGAGGACAGGCCGCCCAACCGACCTTGTCGGTCTATGCCATCGACACGTCCAACGGCAATCTGACGCCGACGGGCCAGCCGCTCGGGCTCAATGTCGGCGCAACCGGCACTGCCGCGCAGCTGGCGTTTGCCCCAAATGGTACGCAGCTGTTTGCGGCACTGGGCACGGCCGGTGTGAACGAGGTCAGCTTCAACCCGGCGAATGGCACCTTCAGCAACCTGGATATCAATCTCGCTCCAAGCGTCAGCGGAACCGCTTCCGATCAGGGCGTCACCGTTTCCACGGATGGAAAGTATCTGCTGGTCGCCGAAACAGGTACAAATGCCGTGCGCTCTCTCGGCATCAATGCCAACGGCACACTCTCAGAGATGAAAGGATCGCCCTACCCGACCGGCCTGGGAGCAAAAGCAGTGCTTGCCGACAAAAACGGCTATGTGTACGTCGCAAACTCAAGCACAACGACGGTGCTGGGAAGCAATGGAAGCACGGTCAGCGCCTTTACCATTTCGAGCACAGGGACACTCAGCCCCGTTGCCGGTTCACCGTTCGCGACCGGCCTGGGACCCTATGCGCTCGCGGAAGACGCTACAGGCACGTACCTGTTTACGGCCTGCGCGGGCGGCACCCCGGATCTCCAGGTGTTTTCCATTGCCGCCCCAACCATGACCGCACCGGGAGCGCTCACTTCTGTCTCGAAGGTCGGCACCGCCAGTACCTCGCCCGCCGGAGCGATTGCAGTCGTCAGCCGCTAAGGAGCCGAATGCTATGCTTGGCCCGTGCGCACGACCCGAGTTGCTTTTCTGCTTTTCTTGACATTGATGACCGGCTGTAAGCGTTTGCACCACGGCGGCGCCCAAAGCTCGGTGTATGTGGTGTCGAGAGGGACGTTCCTCCGCGACCGATTGGCTGCGGTGTCGAACCATGTCGCCGACATCCATAATGGCGAAAAACTGACCGTGCTTGAGCACGCCAAGCGCTTTTACAAGGTGCGGACCGCTGACGGCCAAGTGGGATGGCTTGAAGAGCACGCGGTGATCAGCCAGGAAGAGTTCGACAAGTTCCAGGCGCTTGATAAAGACCATACGGCTCCGCTCGCGACCGGGGTGCTGCGGGATGAAATCTTTCTGCATCTGATGCCCGGGCGCAAAGCCGAGTCTTTGTATCTGCTGCCCGCGAATGACAAGCTCCAACTGCTGCGGCGGGCGTCCGTGCCCAAGGTGCAGGCCGCCCAGGCGCTGCTTGCGCCCAAGCCGCCGCGGGCGCGCCGGGCCCCTCCTAAAGCGGCCGGACTGCTTAAGAAAGAGCAAAGCGGTTCCACTGTATTCGCGCAGGCCCCGCCGCACCCGGACAAGTACACTGCTCCCGACCTCGACCCCGAGGCGGCCTGGAATAAGCAGCCGATGGAAGACTGGTGGCTGGTGCGCGACGCGGCGGGCAAAGTGGGCTGGGTGCTGGCGCGGGGGGTCGATGTGGACGTGCCGGATGAAGTGGCACAATACTCGGAAGGCCGCAGGATTGTAGCGGCCTATCTGCTGAACACCGTGTACGACAACGGCGAACCGCCCGCAAAGCACATTGGGCCGGAACAAGCCAAGCGCATCGCCAAGCGGGAAGCCACCATAGCCGTTGCGCACCGCAAGCACCCTGAAACGGTGGAGGAGGCTGCGCCGGTACCGGCTGCGGTACCGCGCCAGGTGGGCCAGTACGTAACGGTGACTACGGGTTTCAAAGACGGGCTGCCATACGACTGGGACCAGGTGCGGGTGTTTATCTGGAATGCAAAAAAGCATCGCTACGAAACCGCCTACCGACTGCGGGAGCAGCAGGGCTACCTGCCCGTGGTGCTCGGCAAGGAAACGGTGGACCCAATGGGCGAAGAGCCGACATTCACTCTTCGCACCACGCCCGATGGGGTGGTGACCCAAGAGGCGGACGGCAGCTTCCACCCCGAAACCGTGCAATTGACGCAGTATCGGTTGGAAGGCGGCATTGTGCGGCGCGATACGCCGCTGCCGACAAAGCCCGGCGGGGAGGATGTGCAGAAACCGAAACCCGCGCCGCGCGCCGTGCATCCTGTCAACAAGCGTGGCCGGCACAGGCACGGGAGCAGATCGAGGTAATCGGCGTACAAATTTTTTACGCGGACCGTGAAAAGTTTGGCATTCTACATCTAACACTTTTGAGTTTGGAAGTTCTCGAAAGTAACCCAGATTCGGCAGTTGCTTCGGTTGTATCCCTTCCGGACGGATTCGGCCCGGGATGATTTTGGCTCATTACATTCAGAATGCGGTTCGAAAACCGGCGCAAGGAGATCGGCACATGGAAAGCAAGCCGGCACAAAATATCCAGGACACGTTTTTAAACACGGTCCGTAAGGATAAAACCCCTATCACGATTTACCTGGTCAGCGGTGTGAAGCTCACGGGTAAAATTCGTTCCTTTGATAAATACTCTGTGCTTTTGGAAAACAACAGCCAGGAGCAATTGATCTTCAAACATGCCATATCGACGGTGGTCAGCACGCGGTCCGTGCTGCACACTGAACATCGACCTCCTCAAGGGACGGCGCTTGGCGGGGCAACCGCCGGGGTCGAGCAGGCGCAGGGAGCATAAGGAGCCAGTACGGCACAACGACATAAGAGCGTTCATGACAAGAGTGGGATAGCTGAAGCTCTCGTTCCAGAGCGGGAAAGCGGCATCGCTGTGCCTGAGCGCGATGCCATCGAGCGCGCGTTTCTGGTGTTTCCGCACTTTTCAGGGCTGAAACCTGTCCTGGGGCGCACAGCCTCTTTGGCACGCAGCGCGGCACTGCTGCGCGACGGCAGTGCGGAAATCGTGGGTGATCCGGAGTTTGCATCCCGCCGTGAAGCCGAAGACGCAACGGCAGAGTTTCGTGAGCTGGCGGAAAGCGCGGGCGCAATTGTGGCGGGCACATTGGAGCAGCGCCGCAGCAGGCCCGATCCCGCGACCCTGATTGGTTCCGGCAAAGTGGAAGAATTGAGCGGTGCGGTTGCGTCTTCCGGGGCGTCATTGATCTTGGTCGACTATGACCTGAGTCCGACGCAGTTGCGCAATCTTGAAGACGCGCTTCCCGTGCCGGTAATCGACCGCACACAGCTGATTTTGGACATTTTTGCCCGGCACGCGCGCACCCGCGAAGGGCAGCTGCAAGTGGAGCTGGCGCAGTTGGAATATATGCTGCCGCGCCTGACCGGACGCGGTCGCGCCATGTCGCAGCTGGGCGGCGGCATCGGCACCCGAGGGCCGGGCGAAACGCAGTTGGAAACCGACCGCCGCCGCATCGACAAGCGGCTGGTGATTCTTAAGCGGGAGCTCGAACGGGTACGGCGCATCCGAAAACAGCAGCGGAACCGGCGGGAGTCGGTACCCGTACCCACGGTGGCGCTGGTCGGCTATACAAATGCGGGCAAAAGCACGCTTTTCAACCTGCTTACCGGGGCGGAGGTATTAGCGTCTTCACGCATGTTTGCAACGCTCGACCCCAAACTCCGGGCGGTTCTGCTGCCGTCGCGGCGCAAGGCGCTTCTTTCCGACACGGTCGGCTTCATCCGCAATCTGCCGACAACATTGGTGACTTCGTTCCGGGCAACGCTTGAAGAGGTAGAGCGGGCCGAAGTGCTGCTCCATGTGCGCGATGCCGCCGACCCGCTTTCCGAGGAGCACAAAGCGGCGGTTGAAAAGGTGTTGGGCGAGCTCGATGTCCTTGAGAAACCCCGCATTGAGGTAATGAACAAGGTCGACCTGCTGCCTGAAGGGGAGCGTGCAGGGCTGTTGGCCTCAGGGGTGGTAGGGGTTTCGGCGCTGCATGGTACGGGCGCGACCCGGCTGCTGGCAGCGATCGACGAGGCGCTTACTTTAGACCCGGTTGAGGAAGCAGAGCTATGGATTCCGCAAAGCTCCGGGGAGGTGCTGGCTTCTCTTGAGAATGGCGGGACCGTGTCTGAGCGGACGTTTGAGCGCCGGGGTGAGGAAGACGGGGTGCGGCTGCGGGTTGTTGCTCCACGGTCGCTTCTGGGTAGGTGGCGGCGGTTTACCGTTACTGGTCGGGAATTTCAAGAGCACCTATTGAATGATCCAAGGCAGTGAGCGCAGATCGCGTCTGCCGTGAACGACGCGAACGATATCGATATGCTCCACAGGTGCATCGTCGTCCGCGGGATATGTCTGATAAAGGATGAGATACCAGCCTTCAATCAGCATCCGAGCAGCAGGAAAAATTTCGGGATGGCGGACGCCCATGCGAGGATGTGCGGCAAGCGTAGCCACCTTGCGTAAGAAAGAACGCTCCAGCCTTTCCGCAGCTGCCTCATTGTCCATTCCCACATAAAAGTAAATGTCGTCGAGGTCGCGCAAGGCCTGAGGACTCCAGCGAAGCTCAACGTTCACGATTGGCTTTCGCCTCCTGCACCCGCGCTCGCGCACCCCTGAAAACATCGCGGAGGTCAGCTGTTTGTGAGGGCCCGCTGGCGACGCCTTCGTCCCAAACTCTTCGCATATGTTCGACGTCGGTGCTGCCTAAACCGTGGTGTGCATGCCATTCCCACAAAGCTTCCTGCACCAGTTCAGCGGGGCCGCTGTACCCGCCTCGCGCGACATCCGCTGTTACCACCGCAAGCTGTTCCTCGCTGAGTGCTACTTCAATCGTTTTTCCGTCCGCCATGTTTCTAGCCTCCCGTTCAGTATGCAGCAGGGAGGCCGTGCACTGGGCAAGAGAGCGCCGCAACGCTTCTACACAAAAAGTTGTAGCCGCTTTGCCGGTTTGCGGTTACCTTGGTGCTGTTTGGTTTTCCTCATCGCCCATGCTGTGAAGTTGCCACGCCTTGTGGAACAGACGTAATTCCCCTGACGTTAAAAGGAGTCCCCATGTGGTTGCGCACCGGTACCGCCCTGCCTCTTATGCTTTTGACTCTTCCCGCTGCTGCCCAGCGGCATGCATTGCCCACCCATATGGCCGCCCCCGCCGATGAGCCGGCAATTGCCGCCGTAGCCTCCGAGCAGCCCATTCGATTCGGGCTCACACTTCCCCTGCGGAACGTGGACGCTCTCCAGGCGCTTATCCGCGACCAGCGCGATCCGGCGAGCCCGCGCTACCGGCAATGGTTGTCCGCCGAGCAGTTCACAGCGGCATACGGACCCACGGAGGCCGACTATAACCGGGTGATCGCCTTCGCGCGGGCGCAGGGCTTCACCGTTACACACACCTTCGCGAATCGCCTGCTTCTGGACGTAAGCGGCACCCCCGCCAGTATCGAAAAGGCGTTCGCGGTCAGAATGCAAATGCACGCACGCACCGCATCGGCCGGAAAATACTATGCGCCGGATGGGGAGCCGACCGTCGCGGAGTCGGTTCCAATCCTCAGCATTGAAGGCTTGAGCAGCCGCGAGCAGCCGCACCCCATGCTGGTGCACAGCCCCGCCGGAGCCCGGCCGCAGCTGACCACCGGCTCGGGCCCAGGCGGCTATTTCCTGGGCAGCGACATGCGGGCGGCCTATGCGGGGGACACTCCCTTCGCGGGTGCCGGGCAGACGGTCGGCCTGATCGAACTGGGACCTTACAACCGGAGCGACGTGACGGCCTACTTCAATGCGATCAAGCAGCCGCTCAGCGTACCGATTTATGACGTGTTGCTCGGCGTGGACGGGGTGTGCGCGGGTACGCCGGCAAGCGGCGGCTGCGACGACGGCGAAGAAGTGATCGACATTCAGCAGGCGATCTCCATGGCCCCGGCCTTGTCGGGCCTGATCGTCTATGAGAGCTACAACACCGGCGATTTCCTGTCGCCGTTCGCGCAGGCCGCGAGCGACAATGTCGCCAAGCAATTGAGCCTGTCGTTCGGCTTCGGCGGCACTCCGGCGACACAGCCCGGGTATGAGCAAATCTTTATGGAGTTCGCAGCGCAGGGGCAAAACCTATTTATCGCGTCCGGCGACGGCGGTGCGTTTCCAAATGGCGGCGGCTACCCCGGCAACAGCCCGAACGTGGTCGATGTGGGGGGTACGGACCTCGTGACGGCGGGTGCGGGCGGCCCTTGGCAGAACGAGACGGCGTGGATCGGCTCGGGCGGTGGTTTCAACCCGGATTCGCCGATTCCCGCGTACCAAACGCGAGCCATTACAGCCGCGAACGGCGGATCAAAAACCTACCGCAATGTGCCCGACGTTTCCATGGAGGCGAACACCGATAATTTTTTCTGTGCCAACGGCAGCTGCCAGAACGGCGTCGGCGGCACCAGCCTGGCCGCTCCGCGCTGGGCCGGATTTTTGGCGCTGGCGAACGAGCAGGCGAACGGGATACCGGTCGGCTTCCTGAACCCGACGATTTACGCGTTGGGCCACACCTCGGGGTATGCAAGCTTCTTTCACGACATTACGGTGGGCAACACCTTCAACGCGGCCAGCCCGAACCTGTTCCAGGCCATGCCGGGGTATGACCTTACCTCCGGATGGGGAACGCCGAACGGGCAAAGCGCGCTGAACGCGATAGCGCCGCCGCCAGCGGCAAACGCACCCAACTTCAGCCTTCTTGCCTCGCCCGCGACCCTGAACCTGACGCCGGGTGCCGGGGCGACCGCGACGGTCACGCTGACACCGCAAGGCGGGTTCGCGGGGGCAACCGATCTCCGGGTCACGCTGATCGGCGCGCCCGCCGGGGTGACAGCAACGCTTGACAGGAACACCCTGCCCGGCGCGGGACAAGCCGTGCTCAACATCGAAACAACCGGCGCAACCCCCGGCGGCAGCTACCTTGTCGCGATCACCGGAGTCAACGCGGGCCTGTCACATACCGCGTATGTTTCACTCGCGCTGCCCGATTTCTCGCTCGCCTCCGCTTCCCCGACGATCTATCTCAACCAGCGCGGCACGGCGCGGGACATCTTTTCTGTAAATGCGGTGAACGGGTTTACAGGAGCAGTGACCTTGACAGGCGGCGCGCCGCCGCCCGGTGTAACAGGCGCGTTCTCCCCCGCTGTGACCACGACGGCAAGCACCCTGAACCTGAATGGCGATGTGCTGGCCCCCACCACCGCCGGGCGGCAGGTCTCCGTTTCCGGCACTTCCAGCGGAACAACCCACACCCTGCCTTCGCTGCAGCTGGCGGTGAGTGCGGCCGCGGGCCAATGCGGCTTGGGCGAGCCGGTGGACCTGAGCGGGAGCTGGAACCTGACGGCAATTCGACCGGATGGGCAGAGCAACACCGATGGCGGGCTGGACGGCAGCGGGTACACCTATTCAGCGGCGCTGCTGGGGAACGCCCGCGTGCTCAACGGCACCAAGTACCTGTTCGGTGCGCCGGGAATTCCGAACGCGATCTATGGTGCGGGCCAGACCATTCCCGTCCAGCACGGCCACTACAACGCATTGCAATTGGTGGGGACGGGCGTCGGCGGCAGCCAGGCCTCACAGACCTTTATCGTGCATTACACCGATGGGACCACGACACAGCTGAGCCAGGGCTTCAGCGACTGGTTTTCGCCGGGCCCCAATGTGAATGAGACGGAAGCGGTCGCGATGCCGTACCGCAACCGTGCCGGCGGCACGCGCGACAACCGGCAGTTCAACGCATACGGCTACACGCTGCCGCTGGATGGGGGTAAAACCGTTGAAAGCCTGACCCTGCCGAAGAACCGCAGCCTGATCGTGCTGGCAGCGACGCTGTCCGTCCAGCAGTTCGGGACGGAGGTCGACTTGGCGCGGCAGTTCAATGCAACCGGCATCACCACCGACGGGACCACCTTCGGCGATGGGCTGGACGGGAGCGGGGCGGCGTACTCGGCGAACCTGCTGGGCGACACGACCGCCGCTGGACGCGACGTGTATGTCGGGCCTTCGGCAATCCATCTCGGCGGCGCGAATGTGCCGGACGTCGTGTACGGGGCGGGGCAGACCATCGCGCTGCCTTCCGGCTACTACCAGGACCTGCAACTGCTGGGAACAGCCGTGCAGGGCGACCAAACCGGGCAGCCACTTACCGTAAGCTATGCCGACGGCTCGGTGCAGACGTTCAACCAAAGCTTCAGCGATTGGTCGGCCCTGGGCAGCTACGTCAATGAATCGCAGGCAATCCGGACCGCGTACCGCGATTACAACGATGGTTCCCGAAATCAACAGGCGTTCAACGTGTACCTGTACACGCTGCCGCTCAACCTGACCAAGCCGGTCAAGAGCATCACACTGCCAGACAATCGCTACGTGGTGCTGCTGGGCATGACGCTGATGCCCTGGTCGGTGTTTGAGCTGGAGCCGGTCGTGTGCCCATACTTCGGTCAGTGATGTCGAAATCGCAAGCGGGGCGGGGCTATTTGGGCCGCCCCGCTCACAGCTGTTATGCCTTGAACGGGGTCCGCCATCACCGGAGTCCCTGACGGAGTTGGTGCCGTAACCATTACTAAGGACGCTGTTTCTATGGTATCTATAAGGAGCGGGTGACGCCTGCGGCCCTCGCTTGTTCCGGGCCTTCTTTGCTCCCCCGCTTGCCGCACACCAACGATCAACCTTATGGACGAAATATTTCATCAACTCGGCGACCTGGTTCTCGGCTCTGTGCCGACCATGATCCTGTTTTTGCTGCTCCTGTTCTGCTATACGGTGCTGGTGGATCATCCGCTGCGTCGGACGCTTGCCGAACGGCGCGGGCGGACCGCGGGCGCGCAGGAAAAAGCGCGGGCCGCGGTGGCACTGGCCGAGGAAAAAGCTCGCGACTATGCCGACCGGCTGCGGGCGGCGCGGGTTGAAATGCTGCGAAACAGGGAAAAGCAGGTTGCCGGCTGGAACGCGGCGCGGGAAAAGGCCGTCGGTGAAACGCGGGAAGCCGCGCAGGCTCGGGTGCGGGAAGCAAGGCTCGCGGTGGAAGCCGATGCCCAGCGCTCGCGTGCGTCGCTCGATGGTGCCATCGATGCGCTGGCTGGGGAAATCCTGACTGCGGTGCTTCCGGCGGAGGCTCGCTCGTGAAGCGCTTATTTTTGTTCTTCCTGCTGGCGATCGTGCCCTTTGCGCATGCCCAGGGCGGCGACAAGCCGCTGCCGATCACCAACGGCACCACGCAAACGCGCATGGATGCTCCGGAAAAGAATTCGGAGCTTGAAAGCTATACGCATTCGCCGATGGTGGCGCGGCTGGCCCGCGCGATGGGCATGTCGACCAACCAGGCGTCGCGGCTGTTTGAAGATTTCAACTCCGGCGTCCTCATCGCAATCATCTTGTATTACTTATTGAAAATTGTGCCCGCCAAGCTCCGGACCAAGCGTCGGGACATCGACCGTGAACTCGCGGAAGCGCGTGCGGCGACTGCCGACTCCAATGAGCGCTTGGCGCGAGTGGAACAGCAGATGCAGGCCCTCGGCGGGGAAGTGGAAGCAATTCGCCGGCAGGCCGCGCAAGGCAGCATGGAAGAAGAAGCGCGCATCCATGCGGCGCTGGAAGAAGAAAAGCAGCGCATTGTGAGTCAGGCTGAACAGGAAATTGCCGCTGCACAGGCAAACGCGCAGCGTGGATTGAAGCGCTATGCCGCCGACCTGGCGGTGGAACGCGCGGCGGCTCGTGTGCGGTTGACGCCCGAAGGCGACCGTGCGGTAGTGGACGGCTTTCTGCGTGACCTGGCCGGGCAGCTTGGAAAGCAGGGGCAAAACTGATGGCTGTTGTCTACGCAGCCCGGTACGCCCAGGCACTGCTCGAAGTGCTCCAGGCCTCGCACGCCGATGGCGAGCAGGCGAATCGCGAACTGGGCGATTTTGACGATCTTTTGAAAGAAAGCCCCGCGCTGCGGAGCGTGTATGTCGATCCATCGATCAAGGCCGCCAAAAAGCTAGAAATTCTCGATAGGCTCAATGAGCGGCTGAGGATGTCGAAGTCGATTCGGAATTTCCTGGCTGTGGTGATCCGCCATGAGCGCATGGAAGGCTTCGGGGACATTCTCGGCGAATTTCGCCGGATGCTTCGCGGCGAGCTCGCAATCGACAAGGTTGAGTGGACCAGCGCGCGGGCTCTGGATGGGGAAGAGCGGCGGGCCGTTGAAGCGCGGATTCACGAGCTGACCGGGCGGCGCATTGAAGCCAGCTTTCTTGAAGACCCGACCCTCTTGGGCGGAGCACGGCTCCGCATCGGTTCCACCATTTACGATGGCAGTGTGCGCGGGCGGCTTGAGTCGCTGAAGGAATCGCTCGCGGAACGGTAAGGATAAGTACTCAAAGATGGCAAAGATCAACGCAGACGAGATTACAAGCCTCCTCCGGGAGGAAATCGGCAATTTTGACAGCCGCATGCAGGTCGACGAGGTAGGCACCGTTATCTCGGTGGGCGACGGCATTGCGCGTGTCCATGGGCTCGACAAGGTGATGGCTGGCGAGATCGTCCAGTTCCCGCATGGGATTGAAGGTTTGGCGCTTGCGCTTGAAGAAGAGCAAGTCGGCATCGTACTGATGGGCGAGGCGGACCAGATCCGCGAAGGCGATGAAGTAAAGCGCACCGGCCGCATCATGAGCGTACCGGTGGGCGAGGCGATGGTGGGCCGCGTAGTGAATGCGCTTGGCGAGCCGATCGACGACAAAGGCCCTATTGCGACAACAGAAACGTTGCCCGTCGAGCGGCTTGCACCGGGCGTCATCGACCGTCAGCCTGTCAAAGAGCCCATGGCGACCGGCATCAAGGCGATCGATGCGATGATCCCGATCGGCCGCGGCCAGCGCGAGCTGATCATCGGCGACCGCCAGACCGGCAAGACCGCCGTGGTGCTCGACACCATCATCAACAACGCGAAAAACGGGCTGATCTGCATTTACTGTGCGATCGGGCAAAAGCGTTCGTCCATTGCACAGGTCGTGCAAACTCTCACTGAAAACGGCGCGATGGATTACACGATCATTGTGGCCGCTTCGGCCTCCGAGCCCGCGCCGCTGCTCTACCTGGCCCCATTCGCGGCGACCGCGATGGGTGAGTACTTCCGCGATAACGGCAAGGCCGCGCTTGTGATCTACGACGATCTTTCAAAGCATGCCGTGGCCTACCGCGAGCTGAGCTTGTTGCTGCGCCGTCCCCCAGGTCGCGAGGCATACCCTGGCGATGTCTTTTATCTCCACTCGCGGCTGCTGGAGCGTTCGGCCAAGATGAGCAAGGAGCGGGGCGGGGGATCGCTGACCGCGCTGCCCATTATTGAAACCCAGGCCGGCGACGTCTCCGCCTATATTCCAACCAACGTGATTTCGATTACCGATGGGCAGATCTTTCTTGAAACCGACTTGTTCAACTCAGGCATCCGCCCAGCGGTCAATGTGGGCTTGTCTGTATCGCGTGTGGGTTTCTCTGCCGCCTACAAGTCCGTCAAGCAGGTAGGCTCGACCTTGAAGCTCGACCTGGCCCAGTACCGCGAGCTGGCGGCCTTCGCGCAGTTCGGCTCGGACCTGGACAAGGTGACGCAAAACCAGTTGAACCGCGGCAAACGGCTGACCGAGCTGCTGAAGCAGGACCAGTTCCATCCATTGACCGCCGAGCACATGGTAGCGATCCTGTTCGCGGGGACGCAGGGCTTGCTTGACGATATCCGGGTTGAGGATGTCCGTCCTTTCGAGATCGGCTTCCACAAGTACCTTGATGCCTCCCAGCAGTCGCTGATGAAGGACATTGCGGACAAGAAGGCGCTGGACGACGACCTGCGTGCCCGTTTAAAGTCGGCAGTCGGCGATTATACGAAAGATTTCCTGGCGCAGCACAGCAAACCCGAGGGCAGGGACGCGACCGCGCCCTTGAATCGCGGTGAGCAGCGGCAGGCGGCGGGCGCAAACCAGGCGCAAGGAGTGACGCGCTGATTTAGCGGAATATGGCCAACGTACTTGACCTCCGGCGGCGTATACGCAGCGTAAAAAACACGCGGCAGATCACCAAAGCCATGAAGATGGTGGCCGCGGCCAAGCTGCGCCGCGCGCAGGAACGCATGACGAATGCGCGCCCTTATGCGGTGATGTTAGCGAGTGTGCTTGCTTCCTTGCGGCGCCGTATTCAATCGATCGACCCGGCCACCAACGAGGGACGCAGCCCCTTGCTTGCCGTCCGGCCCGAAAAAACCGTGTTGCTGGTTGTGGTCTCGGGCGACAAGGGATTTGCAGGGGCGTTCTCGACCAACGTCGTGCGCGCCGGTACCCAGTTCATCGAAGAAAGGCGCGCAAAGGACAGTGCCGTTAAGCTCGATGTCGAAGCGATTGGACGCAAAGGGCGCGATTTTTTCCGTCGCCGCTACCCGGCAGCGACGTTCGGGGGAGCATCCGTAGACGGACGTTCCGTACGCACCCGTGCAGGCAATGTTGAAGCGCTCGCGACCGAACTTTCGTCCCACATCTCACTCGATCGGCTCCAGTACGACGATGTTCGGCTCTTCGGTGAGGAGATTGCTGCTCGGTATGCGGCAGCGGAAGTCGATGCGGTATATCTCGCATATAACTCGTTCAAATCGGTGATCTCGCAAAAGGTAGTTGTTGAGCGCATTCTGCCTTTGGTCGAACAGAAAAGCGGCAGCTTCGCCGAGCCCGAAATCGCGCAAACGACTGAGCCGACCGAGGAAGAACGCAAGCGCACCGCGGAAGCCGCGCTGACCGCCGGCCTAACCTTGCGCGACGACGAGCAGGAAACGATCCGGGCGCAGTATGAAGACGAGTCGAAGCGCTTCGGCACGGAAAATGTGGACTATCTGTACGACCAGCCCGCGGATGAGGTATATGGTTCGCTGCTGCCGCGGTTCGTTTCGTCCCTGCTGTATCACGCAATGCTTGAGTCGATCGCGAGCGAGCACGCCGCGCGCATGACAGCAATGGACGCAGCAACCACCAATGCCTCGGACATGATCGACTCATTGACCCTGACCATGAACCGGGTGCGGCAGGCAGCAATCACTAAAGAAATTATTGAAATCGTCAGTGGAGCCGCGGCGGTTTAGAACGCCGCGGAGGAAGAGTTTATGGCAGACCAGGTAGCAGAGCAAGCGGCAGTCGACACGATGGCCGAGCATTACGGCGAAAACGGCCAGCCCGGTTCCGGCAGTGAGCAAAATATCGGCCGCGTCGTCCAGATCTCCGGTCCGGCGGTCGATGTGCAGTTTGACGAAGCAAAGATGCCGGGCATCTTTCAAGCACTGCGCGTGGTAAGTGAAGGCTTCAAGGTGCCCAACCCGATCAATGTGGTGCTTGAAGTACAGCAGCATATCGGCAATGGGCGGGTGCGCTGCGTCGCCATGGAAGCGACGGAGGGCATGGTACGCGGGATGAAGGTCATCGACACCGGTGCTCCAATCTCCGTGCCCGTGGGCCGTCCGACGCTGGGCCGCATCCTCAACGTGATTGGGCAGCCGGTCGATGAACTCGGCCCTGTTGTCGGCGCGAAGTATTTGCCCATTCACCGCCCCGCGCCGAGTTTTGAAGAGCAGTCGACGCAGGAAGAGATGTTCGAGACGGGCGTCAAGGTGATCGACCTGGTGCAGCCGTTCGTCAAGGGCGGCAAGATCGGCCTGTTCGGGGGTGCCGGCGTCGGCAAGACCGTCATCATCCAGGAATTGATCAACAACGTTGCCACCAAGCATGGCGGCTTTTCTGTGTTCGCGGGCGTCGGCGAGCGCACCCGCGAGGGCAATGACCTATGGCTTGAGTTCCAAGAGGCTGGCGTGATCGATCTCAAGGATTTGTCAAAGTCGAAGGCCGCGCTGATTTATGGGCAGATGACCGAGCCTCCAGGCGCGCGGCTGCGTGTGGCGCTCTCGGCCCTGACGATCGCTGAAAACTTTCGCGATGAAGAAGGCGCGGATACGCTTTTGTTTATCGACAATATCTTTCGGTTCACCCAGGCAGGGTCTGAGGTTTCGACGCTGCTGGGGCGTATGCCTTCCGCTGTCGGCTACCAGCCGAACCTGTCGACTGAGATGGGCGAGCTGCAGGAGCGTATCACCTCAACCAAGAAGGGTTCGGTTACCTCCGTCCAGGCTGTGTACGTGCCTGCGGACGACTACACGGATCCGGCCCCGGCGACCACCTTTGCCCACCTTGATGCGACGACGGTGCTTTCGCGTCCGTTGTCCGAGCTCGGCATTTACCCCGCCGTCGACCCGCTTGCGTCCTCCTCGCGCATCCTGTCCCCGCGCATCGTCGGGCAGGAGCATTATGACGTCGCGCAAGGGGTCAAGCGTATTCTCCAGCGCTACAAGGACCTGCAGGACATCATTGCTATCCTCGGCATCGATGAGCTGTCGGAAGAAGATCGGCTGACCGTGAACCGCGCCCGCAAGGTGCAGAAGTTCCTGTCGCAGCCCTTCCATGTCGCTGAACAGTTCACAGGTATTCCGGGTTCGTACTGTAAAGTCGCCGATACGGTCCGCTCCTTCAAGGAAGTGATCGAAGGCAAGCACGACGATGTGCCGGAGCAGGCTTTCTACCTTAAAGGCACAATTGAAGACGTGCTCGAAGCCGCAAAGAAGCTGAGAGGCTGAGGGTGGCCGACGGGACGGAGTTCGATCAGGCCAGGCTCAAGGTCCGGGTAGTTACGCCGGAGCGCATTCTCGTCGATACGAATGCCTCGTCCGTAACCCTGCCCGGACAAGCCGGTGTGTTGGAAGTGCTGCCCGGGGCCGCGCCGCTGATGACAGCCATCGGCGCGGGCGACCTTCTGCTGGCAGGCGGCGACGGTGGCGACCAAAGGCTGGTCGTGGCGCGCGGCTTCGCCGAGGTGCTGCCTGACCGGGTAACGGTGCTGGTTGAGTATGCAGAAACTCCGGATGCAGTGGACAAGTCCAGTGCCGAGCAGCAGCTGCGTGAGGGTGAAAAGCAGGTGAGCGAGGCCGGCAGCGATCCTCGGAAGTATGCCGCCGCCCGCATGGTCGTGCTGGAAGCGGAAGCTAAGTTGGGCCGGGCGGGGCAGTAGCGGCGGTCAGCAGTGCTTTCAGACATCAATTTGGCGTGTCGAGGAAAAAGAAGTATTTCCAAACTTGATGGCTTATTACCGCGACCAGCCTTACAACGATCTTCCGTTATTGCCGCCGCAGCAGGAGCTTGAAACTAAAGCTGTTCTGAAACAAACCATTGCCTCGGCACGGGCATTGGCAGACCTGAGGGGCATCTCCGCCCAAGTGCCGAACCCGCGCATCCTCATCAATGGCATCGTGCTGCAAGAGGCGCGGCTCTCTTCGGAGATTGAGAACATCGTCACGACAAGCGACGAGCTTTATCGGGCAGCCGCCAATAGTGACAGCGTTTCCGACGCACATACTAAGGAGGTTCTGCGCTATCGCGAGGCGCTGTGGCACGGTGCGCAGCAGATCGCGACGCGCCCACTGAGCACGAATTTAGCAGTCGAGATTGTGGGCATTCTTCGAGAAGTGCAGATGGATGTACGTAATGTTCCAGGAACTGCACTGAAGAACAATCATGGTGAGGTGATCTATACGCCTCCGGAGGGCGAGCGGTCGATCCGGGACAAGCTCGGCAATCTGGAAATCTTCATTCACGACGACGACGGCATCGACCCGTTGGTAAAGCTGGCAATCATGCACTACCAGTTTGAGGCGATTCACCCATTCAGCGACGGCAATGGGCGCACAGGGCGCATTCTTAATGTGCTGTATTTAGTGGAGAAAGGATTGCTGGATCTCCCAGTGCTGTATCTTTCCCACTACATTCTTCGCCACAAGGCGGATTACTATAGCGGCCTGCGAAATGTGACAGAAGACGCGAAGTGGGAGGAATGGATCCTTTTCATGCTCAAGGCTGTGGAGCAGACGGCGAAAGAGACCTGCGGGCTGGTGCACGACATTCTGGCATTGATGGCTGAGACGGCGAAACGCGTTCAGGTGGAGTATCCGGGAATCTATAGCAAAGATTTCATTGAGGTGGTCTATAGCAATCCATATTGCCGCATCCAGTTTATCGAGGAAGCCCGGATTGCGAAGCGACAGACTGCTTCCGCGTACTTACAAAAACTTGCAGTAATGGGTATTCTTGAGCCGCTCAAGGTAGGCCGTGAGATTTACTACATCAACCACGAACTGCTGCGATTGTTAAGCGAGAAAAAATAAGGAGGGGTCAACACATCCACAAAATGTGTCGATTTTGTGGATATTTTTCGACACGTTTTTAAAACATGTCGATTCAGTAAAGATATCGAAGTGCAGGGTCTGTAATGCCACGTTATCTCGGACGGTGTACTCGGGCAGAGTTGCCGCAAGTGAGAACGTGCGTTAAAAGCTTGGGTGGAACGCTATACTGGCCGCGCACTCTGGGGAGGAGCGGATGCGAGCTGGACTGGTTGTGGCGACTTTGTTAGTCGGCGTGGCTGTTGGGCAGCGGGCTGCACCCATTCCAAGCAAGCCTACCGGCTTTATCACTGGCCACGTCTTTTATGGGGACACAAATGGCCCGGCACGCCTGGCGAAGGTTATTCTTGAGCCCGCCGATGCATTTGACGGCTATACAGCCAGCGAAAGCAAAAGCGTTTCCGCGCACCTGAGCGAGGTGGAAACCCTGCCGGATGGGTCGTTTGCCGTGCCGCATGTGGCTCCCGGTGCCTATTACGTGTTCGCGTCCGCGCCGGGGTATGTGTCCCCGGTAGCTGCCCTGGGTTTGACTACAGACCAGCTATCGAAGCCCGATAAGGCCGTCAAGGAGCGGATCGCGCAGAACGTACCGCGCGTGACCGTCCAGGCCAACGTGCCCGCCGCGATCGACCTTACCTTGCAGCGTGGCGCGGCTGTCAGCGGGACCGTGTTGTACGACGACGGCACGCCCGCGGCGGGACTGCGGGTTCGGCTGCTCGTGCGGCAAAAAGACGGCCAGAAGGAGAAGTGGGTCGAACCCCGCTCCGGGCCTGTGCAGGAGTGGACCACGGCGGGGTTCACAACGGACGACCGCGGCACCTATCGCTTGGCAGGCCTGCCCGCGCGCGCCTATCTTATTTCCGTGGACCTGAGCGTCAAGCAGATGGGCTATGACCTCAGCGGCGGCGGCGGTTTCGGTTCGATGCAGGTCGGCGAATTCAAAATCCCGGTCTACTCCGGCAGCAAGCTGCGCACCAAGGACGCGGTTCCGTTCACGCTTAAGCTGGGGGAGGAGCGTCCTGGCGAGGACATCACGATCCCACTCGCAAAGCTGCACAGCGTGGCCGGGTCACTGACAGCCGCGAGCGACGGCCATGTTCTGAACGGCGGCACTGTGATGCTGTTGTATGCGGATGACCGCTCGGAAGCCGGCACTGCCAATCTGAGTAAGGACGATTCCGTGTGGACGATGAGCTTCGTCCCCGAGGGCGATTACCTTGTAAAGGTGACGAACGGGGCCGACGTCGAGTACCGGGAGTTTGCGAACCCGCCCGGCACCACGCCGCCGACCCACGTGGATACCCACACCGTCCACCAGTATGGCGTGGCCGAGCAGCCGCTGCATGTCGATGGCGAGGTGTCCGGGCTTGCAATCGCCGTGCCGGAACAGGTGGAAAAGCGCGCGCAGGCCAGCCAATAAAGGCGCACATTTCCCATTTTGGAACTCCGTTCCCAGTTTGGGATGAGCTGCGGTTTCCATGAGTTTTCGAGCTCCGGCATCGCCTCCGGAGCTTGTACCCTGATCTCGTGACTGCTGAATTAACCATCGTCGCTGCAGCCCGCAGCCATGTCGGACGTGTACGCAGGGAGAACCAGGACAGCTG
>CAXTKZ010000018.1:0-4666 GCA_964244985.1 uncultured Acidobacteriaceae bacterium | reverse complement strand
TCGCTGCAGCCCGCAGCCATGTCGGACGTGTACGCAGGGAGAACCAGGACAGCTGGAGTTATTCGGCCGAGGCGGGCGTATTTGCCGTGTGCGACGGCATGGGCGGCCCGGCTGGGGGCGAAATTGCGAGCCGAACCGCGGGGGAAGCTTTTTTCGAGCATCTCGGCATGATCCCCAAAGAACAGCGGACGGCGAAGAAC
This sequence comes from uncultured Acidobacteriaceae bacterium, assembly GCA_964244985.1. Taxonomy (GTDB): domain Bacteria; phylum Acidobacteriota; class Terriglobia; order Terriglobales; family Acidobacteriaceae; genus EB88. The sequence goes on along the minus strand of CAXTKZ010000018.1, from coordinate 4,466 downwards.
GTTGCCGCAGCGGTTTGCTCTGCCAACCGGCGTGTGTTTGCCCGCGCGGCACGTGAGCCTGCTCTGGAGGGGATGGGGACGACACTGGTCGCGCTTGTTGAACGGGGCGCGGGAGGGTTGCTGCTTCTGCATGTGGGCGATAGCCGCTGCTACCGGATTCGGGGTGGCAAGTTGGAGTGCCTGACTGTAGACCACTCGTTTGTCGCCGAGCAGTTGCGGATGGGTGTGCTGACGGAGGAGGAGGCTGCATGCTCGCCTCTGCGCCACGTCATCACTCGCGCCATCGGGACCCGGCCCAGCGTCGAGGCTGAAATATGCGAGATAGAAGCCGAGCGGGGAGATCTCTACCTGCTGTGCTCGGATGGGTTAACGCGTGAGATTGCGGACGCGGAGATCGAGCGGATTCTGGCGCGGGAAGCTCCACTGGCGGATCGCAGCCAAGCGCTGCTCGATGCAGCGCTCGGAGCGGGCGGACGGGACAACATTACAGTCGTGCTGGTGGAGGTGCAGTAGCCGGCGTGCGGCTGAAATTACATCTGCACAGGTTTCCAAGGCTGGAAGCGGTCTCATCCACCCGTAAGCTAGGCGAGCCTTGGAGAAAGCCCGTCGCAAGACCGTGTGGGAGATCACTTCTAAGGGTTGTTGAAAATCACGCCTACCGTTTCATTGGTATGCATGACGACGATACATTCGTTGGGCGAACCTTGTACCGGAACGCAGTTTGCGGACCAGCCTCCGAACGAGGATGCCCTGTCCGGCGTGGCGGTCAGTGTCACGGAGCTGCCAAGGGCAAACGATCCGGTACAAAGCGATTTCGATATACAAGCACTGTTGGCGGGGCCGGTAAGCCCTTGTGGCGAACTGGCGATGCTGCCGCCGCCATTGCCGACCGCGTGCAGCGTCAACATAGGCAGGTTGAGCGGCTGCCCCGCTGTCTGCATCAACGTGCTCGTTGCTGTGATCACCGAACCCGTTGTTGTGGTCGCCTCTGCCGTGATTGTGGCCGTACTCGGGCCGTTTGTGAGACCGACGGCAGTTGCCAAGCCGTTCTAGTCGATAAGAGCTACGGCTGTGTCGCTACTGACCCAGCGAACCTTGCTTGTAAGGTCCTGAGCGACGCCGCCCGTGCCCAGATTGCCGATGGCTATAAATTGCGTTGTCTCGCCCAAGGCCGTAGCCGTGGCTGTTCCCGGGATGATAGTGATACTGGAAGGCAGACGGGAGGCGGTGCCGCGAGTGCCACGGTCAGGGTTGCCGAAGCTGCGACTCCATTTGTTGCGGCTGTGATGATTGTGCTTCCTCCCGTGAGTGCCGTCGCTCGTCCCAGAGCGTCGACAGTGGCGACGGATGGATTGCTGGATGTCCAGCTGGCAGAACCGCTGACGACTTTACTTATGCCGCTGCCGTTCAAGTCGCCGAACGCGACGAACTGGACTGTATCCCCGGCTGTTGTGGCGGAAGCGGTGGAAGGAATCAACGTCAGAGTAGGGGCAGCCGATGCCGGAGGGGTCACTGTGATGTCCGAAGTTGCGACGATACCGCCCGACTGGGCCGTGATCGTCGTTTTACCCGCGCCGGCTGCGGTAACCAGCCCCGTCGCGCTCACCGATGCAGCGCCGGGATTGGAAACGCTCCAGGTCACGCCGCCGGTGATGTCGGAGGTGGTGAGCGGAGCCTGGCCGTCGCGGTACGTACTGATGGCCTTGTATTAGGCCGTTTGACCGGCAGCCGTCAGTGTTTCCGACCCTGCACCCGGGGTGACATTAATCGACACGAGGTGGTCGACCCGACGGCCCGGCAGCAGCGAACACGCAAGGATGGGTGCAGGAATCGGAAAACGGCGGAACGGCATGAAAGCTCCTTATATTCGGAACCTATCAGTGGTGACCGCTTTCCATGCCGGCAAAATCTGATGGGAGGCTTACCTCGGTCACGGCTGTTCCACGGTATGACCTGAAAGTTGCAGAAAGCGAACAGAACGGGAAGGGTTTATCCTAAAGTTATGGTACGGATGACAGTGCTGGCCTCGGGGTCGCGGGGGAACGCGACCGTTGTCACGGGTGGGCGCACGTCCGTGCTGGTGGATGCGGGGGTAAGCTGCCGCGAGATCGTGAAGCGGATGCAGGCCGCGGGTGAGGATGCGCGGAAGCTTGACGCGATTGTGATTACGCACGAGCACCAGGATCACGTGCAGGGCTTATCGGTGCTGGCCCGCAAACTGAAGATTCCCGTGTACTTTACCGAAGCGACGCACCGGGCGTGGATGCGCTGGATGCGTCCGCAAAAGCGCATGAGCTATGCCGACTGGCTTGCTGAACGCAAAGCAGAGGCCGCGCGCAAGGCCGCCGAAGCCGAGCGCGCCGGGCAGGAGCCGGAGGCCGATGCGGCTAACCCTTTCTACCGTGAAGCCGTTCTTCAGGAGTGCGTGGAGGAACAGGCCGAGCTTGCGGTGGAAGAGCCTACGAAACCGGAAAAGGAAAGTGATCCTTGCGCCCTGCCAGCGGTCGAATACTTCCGCGTGGGCAAACCGTTTTCCATCGGCGACCTCCAAATCACCGCGTTCACTACCCCGCACGATGCGGCAGACCCGGTCGGGTTTGTGCTGGCGAGCGAGGGAATCAAAATCGGTCTGGCAACCGATCTCGGCTACATGCCTGCAAACGCGTGCGAGCAGTTGAAGCGCTGCGATGTGGTCATGCTCGAGTCGAACCACGATATCGACATGCTGCGCGACGGCCCCTACCCGTGGTCGGTAAAGCAACGGGTGCTTTCGCGCGTGGGGCACCTGTCAAATGCCGCGGCGGCGGAGTTTCTGGAAAAGCGCTATGACGGGCAGGCGGCGTATGTTGTGCTCGCGCATCTGTCTGAAAGCAACAATATGCCGGAGCTGGCGCGCCTGGCAGCGGAGTGGGCCCTGCGTGACCGCATGACGCTGCTGGGCAATAAACTTCTTGTCGCGCAGCAGCATGTGCCTACAGAGTCAATCTGCCTATAGTCGCTTCCCAGGGCTAATTGGCCTCTACGGCTTACAATTGTTACACGGTAGAGAATGCACTGCCCTGTGTCCGATTGCGGGTGGGTTGGCATCCCGAGGCGCGTTGTTGCGTCGAATAAGGAGAGGAAACGCATGGTCAAGTGCAGCGACCCAGCAGTGGGCTACATTCTTTCTTCCTGGAGATACGACATTTCCGGATTGTCCCCGGAGATGCGGGGCGACCTGGAAGCTCACTTGGCGGAGTGTCGGGAGTGTCGGACGCGGCAGCGTGTGCACCGTACCATCGATGTATCGCTGATCGGTCTTGCGACCGTATCCATCGTATTGTTTCTGCTGGCAATCGCGGTCATTCATCGCCTAGAACCCTTGCGTACCTGGGCGTTCGCTCTTCATGTGCGCCAGCTGCAGTTTGCGCTTACGTTGCAGGATTTCGCGGTCACTGGGCTGTTGGTGTCCGTGCTGTTATGGGTTATAGTTGCGCTGGTTACGCCCGCTCCGACGTTTCTGAGTGAAGTCGCGATCACCCAAGCTCGGGAAATCCGCAACCGCGCGCCGCGAAAAGCGGCCTGACATGGACACCTTTTCAGTGTCTGTATCGATTTTGTAAGGCGGGCGAAGCCTTAAGCGGCTGAAGCAAGGATTTAACGAGCTTTTTCAGCGGCTTGCTTAAGACTTAGGAGCCAGGCTCGATCCGCCTGAACCAACTTTTTTGAAGGAACCAGAAGGGTGATCAGTGGACCGTCCATGGACTCATCACTTGTCACCAGTGTTGCCCCGTTCCCGTGCGGTGAGAGCCGCCATGCGTGAATTGCTTTAATTGCCAACACATTTCCTGTCCAAATCAGACACTGCCGCGGCTCGAAAACCTGTACTTGCGAGTGAATCGTCGTTCCGCCGGTTTTCCACTCAAAACGGGAATGCAACGCCAGCGGTTGCGCGGGTTCGACACTTTGCACGTCGCCCTGCCATGAGGGCCAGGCATGCGCATCAATGAGCAAACTCCAAACGGTGCCAGGGGATGCGTCGACGGCAATTTGAAGGTGCGCGCTGACTGGGGCGCTAGGGTCGATATCTCCCTTGCTTGCCAGCTGTTCCAAGGAAGAAGCGGATGGGCCGCAGCCTGCCGCGGCGAGTGACGCAGCAAACAGCAATGTCAGGGGAAGCAATCCAAGCCGCATATGCCTGAAGGCTAGGGCATCCCACCGGGTCCGGCCACTTTTTCGTGCAAGGGCGGCGCGCCGTCGGGCAGGCTTGACACCATGCCAGGCGCGGGTACGGCTTCCGGGCCCGCCTTGAAACTGCCGGTCAAACTGCTTACCTCGGCTATTCCATGCCGGGCGCACCAATGTTGAAGGCCGTTGGCGACGCGCTCCACCGCGCGCGGGTCGGCGTAGCTGGCGGTGCCCACCTGCACGGCGGCGGCACCGGCCATCAGGAACTCCACAGCGTCCTCGCCCGTGCGGATGCCGCC
>CAXTKZ010000017.1:0-38192 GCA_964244985.1 uncultured Acidobacteriaceae bacterium | reverse complement strand
GAGCGCCTGCCTTACAAGCAGGATGTCGGGGGTTCAAGTCCCTCACCGCCCACCATCCACGCGAGGCCACTGCCGGCGCAAAGCCCAAATCTTTGAAAGCGGCATCAAGGAGCAGTGCGGCGGCAGGTACTTTCGGCACGTCTTCCGTTAGGTACTTGATTGACCGGGTATGGCATCTTGGCTACACTCAGGTGGAACTTCGGGCCACCGCGACCCTAAGCGAAGACTGCTCGTTGCAGTCAGTTCCCGCAGGCATCGGCAAAAAAGCCGTGCCCCTGAACAAAGACGGCGACTGGCCGATAACTACGTTGCAATGCTTGAAACTCTGATGTCCCCGCCGGCCCGGCGGTTCACTGAAAGGCGGAAAATCCTGCAACAGCGCTCCCTTTTCTCCAACCGAGCCCCAGCTCCGCGAGAGCATGAGACTTTCCGGCGGGTGTACGGCATCTGTTTCAGCGAAAGCCCCGTGCACGATCCCATGCCGCGCCTCCGTCCGCGCATGACTCACCTTCAAGGAGCGAATGCATGGAAGCGCCAGTAATACAAGGGGACCGCCTGCCGCCGGCTGGAGGCCCGATGCTTGCTCCGGAGCAAGCCATCATCACTCCCAGCGATGTTCGCAAGATCCTGATCAAGCGCAAGTGGCTCATTCTTGCTGGCATCGTGGTTGGGCTCGCTTTCGCAGCGGTATACATCCTCACCACGATTCCGCAGTACGAAGCGATCGCGTTGATCGATATCAACTCCGGCAAGCAAAGTAACATCGGCATTTCCGATCTGGTGCAGGAACAGCAAGGCGGTATTGAAGCCAGTTTGTCCCATACAGCAACCGAAATCGCCATCATGCAGAGCGATACGGTGTCTCTCGACGTCATCAACACGCTGAACCTGTATGACAAGGAGCCGTTTGCGCAGGTTTTTGTGCGCAATCCTTATAAGGGCAAGCTCAGCCCCGGTCAGCGGAGAGATCTCCTGGGTATTTTCAAGGGCTCCACAAAAATCGCGACCAAGCCGGGCACCGATCTGGTTGAGGTGCGTTTCCGAAATCAAAGCCCTGCCGTGGCGGCGGCTGTGTCCAACGCCATTGTCGACAGGTACATCGATCGGAGTTTGCGCGTCCGCTACGAGGGAACAACCCGCATTTCAGATTGGCTTGCCAAGCAGCTCGACAACTTGAAAAGTCAGGTAACGCAGGCTCAGGATGAGCTCGCGAATTACCAGCGGCAGCATAATTTGATCGGCGTCGATCCGAACGGCAATGGCGAAGATATTACGCTCGACAATCTCCGCATCGCCAACCAGCAGCTTTCCGAAGCCCAGGCCGATCGGGTCGTCAAGGAAGCGCGCTACCGTATGGCGCTGACCGGCAACCCGGAACTATTGCTTTCCGTGGCACCGTCGACAACGCTTGCACAATTGCAGCAGCAGGAAGCCGCGCTCGTTGTGCAGCAAGCACAGTTGCAGTCGAAGTTCGGCCCGCAATGGCCGCGTTTGAAAGAAGTGGAAGCATCCCTCGCGCAAATCCGGGGCAATATCGGCGGTGAAATTAAAAATCTGCAGCGACGGTTCCAGGTTGAGTACGATACGGCGCTGAGCACTGAAAATTTGATGCGGCAACGTCTCGATGCAGCCAAGGGGCAGACCTACCAGCAAAATCGCACCTCTGCGGAGTATCAGATCCTGAAGCACGGTGCCGATTCGGGTTCCGATCTTTATGATGCTTTGCAAACTCGTCTGAAGGAAGCGGGCATTACAGCCGGCTTGAATGCCAATCAGATTGACGTTGTCGACCGTGCAACCTTGCCGGCTTTGCCTGTTTTCCCGGTCAAGCGCAATGACGCGGCGATCGGACTCGGCGCTGGTTTAGTGCTTGGTTTGGCACTGGCATTGTTTGCTGAAACGATCGATGACACAATCCGGACTTCGGATGACGCCGAATCCGTTGCGGGTCTGCCCGCCCTGGCGGTTATTCCACATTTCGACCCCGCCGCAAAGAAAGCACTGGCCGCTGCAGGTACTCCCGCCGCAGAAGCCGAGCGGGAACGCATGTCTCGCGTTTCACCTGATTTGATCTCCTATACAGAACCACAGTCTTACGTTTCTGAAGGATTTCGTACTCTGCGGTCATCCATTCTGCTTTCAGCCGTGGACCGCGAGCCCAAGCTGCTCCTGCTTACAAGCTCTTTTGCCACAGAAGGTAAAAGTACTTGTGCAGCCAACCTTGCTATTTCATTCGCTCGCCGTTCCGCGCGCGTCCTGCTAGTTGATACTGACTTGCGTAAGGGAACGCTGCATATGAAGTTCCGCACTTCCAATCGCTTCGGCTTGTCGACGCTGCTGGTACGTGAACACGAGGGCAGCGCTTATGAAAATCCCTTGCCGGACTTGCCCAATCTCACACTTGTGACGCGAGGTCCAGTTACCGTCAACCCAGGTGAAGCGTTGGCATCACGCTCCATGGAAGAGCTGCTCCAGCGCTGGCGTTCTGAGTACGACCACATTATCTTGGATACCTCACCAGTGCTTGCTGTAGCCGACACTCTATCAATCGCGCCGCAAGTGGATGCCTCCTTCATTCTTGTACGCTCTGGTGTGACTCGGAAGAAAGCTCTGCTGCGGGTACGCGAGCAGATGCGGCGCGTCGGTGCACGAACACAGGGAATCATTGTGAACGATGTCGATCTCAGGCTTGAGAACTACTACACATATTCCAAGCGGTACAACTACAGCTACAACTCGACGTACGGAGCCGGCTATGGCGGAGGCATGGATGCTGAACAGTAAATTGGTCCGAGCCATCCTACCGGTATTTTTCTTTATCGTGATGGCAGCGAGCTCTCTTCTGGGCCAAGACTCGCAGAGTGTCCAGCAGGGCAATGCCGCCGATGATGCGATGAACACCTCCGATCAGGCTCCAGCTATCCTGATCGGTCCGGGTGACTTGCTCAACGTAGTTGTTTTTGAAACGCCTGAGTTGAGTGCGTCTGTCCGCGTCAGTCAGAACGGCAATGTGGACATGCCCGTGTTGGGGCAGCTTCACTTAGCGGGGTTTTCTGTCACCCAGGCTGCAGCCGGTTTGGAAGAAGCTTATCGCACACGCGGTTTGCTGCTGAACCCTCATGTGACTGTGTCCGAGACCGAGTTTGCGTCCCAGGGGGCAACAGTGTTGGGTGAGGTACGTTCACCCGGCGTGTACCCAACTCTTGGTTCCCGTCGCCTCCTTGACATGTTGTCGCTTGCCGGCGGCGTTTCTTCCACTGCGGGGCGGTTGGTTTCCGTTGTTCACCGCGGCAATCCTCAGCATCCTCATCAGATTGCGCTTCAACCTACCCCGGCGTCGCTGCATGCCCAGGAAAACCCCATCATCCTTCCCGGCGATACAGTCATTATCGCCAAAGCCGGTGTGGTCTATATCATTGGAGACGTGCTGCGTCCAGGCGGCATTCTCGTCGATAACAATGAGCGCCTTTCCATTATTGAAGCTCTTTCACTCGCCGGCGGCATGAATAAAACAGCCGCTCTTTCCCAAACCAAGTTGGTTCGCAAATTGCCCGCCGGACGGGAAGAGGTCGACTTGGACTTGAAGCACATCCTGCTCGGCAAGCAGGCTGACGTGCTTGTTTCCGATGGCGACATTCTTTACGTACCGTCCAGTATTGGAAAAACATTCCTCTATCGTGGGGTCGAAGCAGCGTTCGGCCTGGCGACCAGCTATGCACTTTTCGTGCATTAGAAAGCGGCAAACCACTCTGAGGCATATGGGAAGCAGACGCGGACGATGATTCAATCGGGCACACTTATTCAGCAGGGATCACGCACATTTGTGCGTATCGCCCGCACGCGTCGCTTCGGCTCTGTGTTTCCCCCACTTCGTCGCGCTTACCTACTTGTCATGCCGTCCATTTTGGTGGCAACCGGCCTATTCTGCTTCGCTGCGGAAACAGACTTTGCTTTCATCACCGGCGCGGTCGTGTTGGGGGGCGTTGCCATTTACCTCCTTCTCGACCTGCTCGGCCGCCGCCAGCCTTTGCGCGTTTCAACTGTCTTTGCCAGTACTTTTGGGCTTGCCTATGGGGTTGGGTCGGCAAACACCTGGTTCACGCTTCCGCGCGGTGATGAGACGCTGGGCGATTTTCTTCATATCAGCACACCCCAGCTCACCTACGCCATGGCTTCCATCCTAGGTGTGATTGCGCTGTTGCTGGCGCTCGGTGAGCTTTACGAGACCCCTATTTTTGGGGAGGATTTCGAGCTCGAGTTCAATAATCGGTCTGTTGTGTTTCTGACTCTCGGCACCGGGCTTCTTGCAGGCGCATATGCAACTGGCTCGATCAGCTTTATGGGGGGCGGTAACGAACTCGGCCATGTGAGCGCGATTACCTCCCTCGCTGTTTGGCTTGCATCCCCTCTCCTGGCATTTGCAGTGTGCGTTGCCCTTAATGTGAAAGGGCGATTTACCCGAAATTATGCCCGGGTGCTCAGTGCTGTGCTCTTTGCCATGATCTTCCCATTCGGCCGACGCGTCCTGTTCTTCTCAATCGTGCTCGCCATTGTGGGCTTGCGACTGGGCCGCTATCGCATTCCATTCTCACCGTTGAAGAAAACAGTGCTCCTTGGGTTGCTGGCAACGGTTCTTTACTTCACCTCAATCGGCTTTTTTTACCTACGCATTGCAGGTTACAGCCTCGTTCGCCCTACTCTCGTGCAACGCGTTTCCGCCGCGCTGCAGCTTGCTAAAGATAAAAGCTATAGCGAGATAAAGCAGTCGTTTGCCGAAAATGTACAACGCCGTACTTTTGTGTTGGGGTTTCTGGCGCAGATTGAGGATTACTCGCGAACCATGCCAACGGGGCATGGCCATGATCTGGCCGAGCAGTTGCAGTTAGGCTTGCCGTCGTTGCTCTTCGCCGAGAAGGATCTGTACTATACGGAAGAAGCTTATACGGATGAGCTGTTTGGAACCAGCTACACGGACGAAGCAAACTCTATCTTTTCTGCGGGTGCCGTTGATTTCGGATTATGGGGTGTTTTCTTCTATCCCTTAATGGTTGTGGTGGTATTCCGCGTGTTTTTTGAGGTGATTGCAGAAACGGCACCCGTATTTGCGTCCTGTTTTATCATTCTCGCTTCTTTTTCTGAGATTCTTGAACCTGAAAACACGGCTACTGCCTACATCGTTGTGATCCGCAACGGCATTCTTTTCGGGTTTCTTGTATGGTTCATCATGTCCCTGCCTGAGTTCCGGGTAAAGAATGTAGGCCTATGATGTTACAAGCATTTATGCTTCGCCGCACACTCGCCTGGACGGCATTACTTATGGCAGGTTCCTTCATGGCGCGAGCGCAGGATGCCTCATTTTCTTCCGGTCTCAGCTCAAGTATCAGCGATCCGCTTACCAGCAGCTCGCCTGAGGCCGGCTTCAATTCGACCTTTGACGCAAGCACCGCAAACCTCTCAAATCCTTCAGTTCGGGCCGATGTTTCCGACCCAACACACGCGCAGCTGCTCGGCTCTACTTTGTCGCCCTCCGATAACAGCTACGTTAATCCACAAGCGCAGACGACACCGCAGACGGGCGTTGTTTCCGATGCGCGCTCGGTAGTTGGGTTTAATGAGTTTTCCGGCGGAGGGCGCCATAATAGAAGCTTCCTTGCAGGCAGTGCGACTCAACTTTCAAATGCCATCAGCACGAGACAAAGCAGTGCTTCAACCCTGGGAAGTGTCACGATGCAAGGCGCGTTTGTCGGTCTAGCCGGTTCACGGGCTGCGTTTTCGGGTCAGACAGCTACAACCGTAAGTACAAGCCGAGGCTTTTCCGGAGAAGGGCATGACGCGCCCCGTCCGCAGTTGGGTTTGGGTGCGCAAGCGCTTGAAGGCGTAAATGGATTGCCGGACGACGCCACGGCATTTTACGCGAGCGATCCGGCCCTGAGCGGATCCGGCACGGGGTCGGAGACTGGCTCGGGGATTCATGGCGATCTACCTTCTCCTCAAGAGGAATCGGCAAGTTTCTTCGCGGGCCCGAGGCCAGGCGGGTTCAATTACCAGTATGATGACGGGCAAACTCCTCCCCTGCATGTGACTCAAGTGCCAGGCACAATCTTCGCAGGATCCCCTGAGTACCTTCCGGCACCCAATGGATTTCCGGATTCCACGAAGGGTTTAGCGGGTGCCAGCGATCTCCAAGCCTCTCGAACATCGTTCAGTAAGTCGAGTCTAGGCGGCGATACAAGTGGTTCACCGTTTGCGGCTGTCAGCGAAGGCTTTGCTTACAGCCCCGGAACTCGGCTTATTCCCGACCTCCATGCTGTCACTTTGCCGAGCAACACTATCTCATTCGAAGCCTTTGAACGAAATGCACAGCGGGACAGATATCGCCTCGGCATTTCAATCAGCCAAGCCAGTGATTTTTACAAGCAGGATCTACGCAACTACCGGCGCTCTCAAACGCACCGCGGTGAAAAAGCGAGTACCGCCACCCCGAATCCAGGTGGACCCCAACAGGATCTTGTTCATCACCAGTTGATTCGCTAAGTGAAGATATGGAATTACCATGTTGACCCCGTTGCTGCACTCCAGATCTACCTTGAAAGGAAGGTTGCCGCATGAAAAGCTCCATTTGCATCGCTGTTGTCGGTTCCGGTTATGTCGGACTAGTTGCTGCGGCATGTTTTGCTGAGATAGGCCATACAGTTCTTTGCGTCGATAATGACGAGCACAAGGTCGCCATGCTTCGGGAAGGTGGTGTGCCGATCCATGAGGAATACCTTAAGGAGCTGCTGGATCGACACCGGGGCACCTCCATTACATTCACTTCCGACCTCCGTGAAGCCACGCGCGAAGCAGCAGCAATTTTCATCGCGGTGGGGACACCGCAGAGCGGTACAGGGTCAGCCGATCTTTCCTATGTCGACGCAGTAGCGAGCGAGATCGCCCGCTCCATCGATTCCTATAAAGTCATCGTCGAAAAAAGCACGGTTCCCGTTTATACAAACGAGTGGATTCGGCGTGTAGTTGAGCGCAACGGGGTGTCGTGCGATTTGTTCGACGTTGCGTCCAATCCGGAGTTTCTGCGTGAAGGCACCGCGGTTGCCGACTTCCTGCATACGGACCGCATTGTGGTAGGTACGGATTCCCCCCGAGCGGCCGAGCTGATGTCCGCGATTTACGAACCGCTTACCAGCGGCGCGTACTATGCGCGGGCGAACGGCGTTCCCGGCCATCGCAACAGCGAATCACTTCCGCCTCTACTCCATGTATCGACAAAAGCTGCCGAGCTCATCAAGCATGCTTCGAATGCCTTCTTGGCAGTCAAAATTTCTTTTATCAATGTTGTCGCCAATATATGCGAAGCGGTGGGCGCGAATGTTGAACAGGTCTCGCAGGGTATCGGCATGGATGAACGCATCGGCCCGAAGTTTCTGCAAGCGGGCATAGGTTACGGCGGTTCTTGTTTTCCCAAAGATGTCGCCGCTTTCCGCTATGTGGCCGAACAGTGCGGCCTTTCCTTCGGCTTGCTTTCCGAGGTGGAAAAAATCAACGTCGAGCAGAAGCGGCGCTTTTTCCAGAAAGTGCGATCGGCTTTGTGGACTTTCCGGGGAAAGAAACTCGGTGTGTTGGGTCTGGCCTTTAAGGGCGGCACGGACGACATCCGCGATTCACCGGCCATCGAAATTGTCGAAATGCTGCTGAAAGAAGGCTGTACGATCGATGCTTTCGACCCCGCGGGGATGGAGCGTACCGCGGAGGTGCTGCCCTCTTCCGAGCTGATGCACTATGTTGAGGACGCCTATGCGGCAGCCCGGGGCAAGGATGCCCTGCTGATCCTCACAGATTGGCAGGAGTTTGCCGAACTGGACCTGGACCGGCTGCAGGCAAGCCTTCGCTACCCCATCATTCTCGACGGACGCAATCTGTACGAGCCGGAGCACATGGCGGAGCGCGGCTTCACCTACCTGAGCGTCGGCAGGCAGGATGCGCTGGTCACTCGGAATGCAGGAGGAGGTACGTCAGCGATGCCTGCGAAGGCAGCAGTTCGTGCCTGAAACTGGGACGGGGAAAGCTTGTTTGCAAATTGGACGAGTGAGGCACCTACTTGTTACTGGAGTGAGCCCGGCAAACCTGAGTGGTAGGAGATTTATCTAGAGCAGGGAACTGCTTCCTGCACAACCGAGTTGCAACGTACGACAAGGAGTGCCGTTTATGAAATTGACCAACGAGAAAATAGTGGTGTGCGGGGCCGGCGGATTTATCGGGGGACACCTGGTTGAGGATCTGCTGGCGAAAGGTCTCAATGTAGTGCGGGCGGTCGATGTTAAACCCCTCGATGAGTGGTACCAGACCTCAAAGGACGTTGAAAATCTTTCACTCGATCTCCGCGACCGGGGAAATTGCCAGACCGCGGCAAACGGTACGCAGATCGTTTTTCAGCTTGCGGCCGATATGGGCGGCATGGGTTTTATTGAAAACAATAAAGCGCTCTGCATGCTCAGCGTCCTGACCAATACCCATATGCTTATGGCCGCGCGGGAAGCCAGCGTTGAACGTTTTTTCTTTTCCTCCTCCGCCTGTGTATACAACGGCGAAAAGCAGACCAATCCCGACGTCGTCGCGCTGAAAGAAGAAGACGCCTATCCGGCCTTGCCCGAGGATGGCTACGGCTGGGAAAAGCTGTTCTCCGAGCGCATGTGCCGTCACTTCGAAGAAGATTTCGGCTTGACGACCCGCGTTGCCCGCTATCACAACGTGTACGGACCTCTTGGAACCTATGAGGGGGGACGCGAAAAAGCGCCCGCGGCGATGTGCCGCAAGGTCATTGAAGCCAAAATGAGCGGCAAGCACGATATTGAGATTTGGGGCGATGGCCACCAGACCCGTTCCTTCATGTATATCGACGATTGCACCCACGGTACCCAAGCGATTCTTGAATCGGAGATCGACGAGCCGATCAACCTTGGTTCCAGCGAACTGGTGACGATCAATCAGCTTGTCGATATCGTTGAAGACATTGCCGGCATCAAGCTCCAGCGCCGTTACAATCTCAACGCACCGAAAGGCGTCAACGGCCGCAACTCCGACAATACTCTGATTCAGCAGTACCTTGGATGGGAACCTTCCATCAAGCTGCGCGACGGAATGGCTAAGACTTATGCCTGGATCGAGTCGCAGATGCTTGCGACGGTAGGAAAGTAGGCGCGCTGCCGCCATGGGAAAGCCGAACCATATGCCGATGAGTCCGGCGGAGCTCGCACAAGTTCGCCGTGTGCTCATCTATCGGCTCGGCTCGCTCGGCGACACCATGGTGGTGCTGCCCTCACTTCACTTGGTGGCTCGAACCTTCCCCCAAGCCGAGCGTCGCATGCTGTCCAACCAGCCTGTGCACGGTAAAGCCGCGCCTGCTTCCGCCATCCTCGACAATTCCGGCCTGATTACCGGGTACATGAGTTATCCGGTGGGCACCCGCAACCCCCTCACGCTGGCAAAGATAGCCTTACAAATTCGCGCGTACCGACCCGATCTGCTGGTTTACCTGACCAAGCCGCGCGGCCAGCGCGTCCTGGACCGCGATGCACGCTTTTTTTCCATTGCCTGCGGTGTTTCCAAGATCGTCGGTCTCCCCACCGGTGCACTCGGCGGGAACCGGCAGCTCGGCAGCGCTGACGGTCTTTGGGAATCGGAGGCTGCCCGGCTCGCCAGGTCGCTGGCCCCCCTCGGCAAGCTCGATATCAATGACCTACACAACTGGGATCTCCGCCTGACGGCCCAGGAACAAACCAAAGCCGACCAAGCACTTGCTCCCTTGAGCAAGAATCCGCTCATCGCCTGCGGTCCCGGCACTAAAATGCAGGCCAAGGATTGGGGCGTGGAGAACTGGCGCACTTTGCTGAATGCCTTGGCCGAGCGCTATCCCGAACACGGCCTCGTCCTGGTAGGCGCAAAAGACGACTTCGCCGTCAGCGAGCAGGTTTCGGGTGCCTGGGCAGGGCGGGTTCTGAACTTATGCGGTACGCTCGCTCCCCGCGTCACTGCCGCAGCGCTTGCTCGATGCGAGCTGTTTCTCGGGCCGGATTCCGGACCCATGCACTTCGCCGCCGCAGCAGGCGTCCCTTGTGCAATTGCCTTTGCTTCCCGAACGGAACCGGGCATTTGGTACCCCGCAGGCCGCGGGCACCAGGTTGTATATCATCAGCTCCCGTGTTCGAACTGCGACCTTGAAACCTGCATCATCAACCAGAAACGCTGCCTGACGACCATTTCTCCGGACGAAATGCTCCAGGCAGCCGAGCGTGCCCTGGCGAGTCGATCCCAGACCGCCGCGCTCTCTCATTAAGAGGACTCTATGTATATCGTCACAGGCGGTGCCGGCTTTATCGGCAGCAATCTCGTCCATGAGCTCAATGCCCTCGGTATCTCAAACATCCTTGTCGTCGATAACCTGGCCGACCCCCGTAAATCGTTGAACCTGCACGGTGCGCGATTTGTGGATTACATGGACAAACACGAGTTCCGTCGCGCCCTTCAGGCCCGCTCGCTCGGGCTGCCGCGCGTTGAGGCCATTTTTCATCAAGGGGCCTGCTCCAACACACTTGTTGACGATGGCGTGTACATGATGGACAACAACTTCACCTATTCCAAGGAGGTGCTCGCCTTTGCCATCGAGGCGGATGCGCCGCTTGTCTATGCTTCAACCGCCGCGGTGTACGGCCTGAGCGGCCCCGGTAAGTTTTCGCCGACGCATGCGAATGAGCGCCCGCTAAATGTATACGGTTTCTCAAAGCTCGTGTTCGACCATTATTTGCGCGAGCTCTTCCGCCAGGGTCGCGTGCCGATCACCGCTGTCGGCCTCCGCTACTTCAACGTGTACGGCCCGCGCGAGCAGCACAAAGGCCGCATGGCGTCGGTGATTCATCATTTCTCGAAGCAAATTCTCGAGAATGGTAAGGTTCGGCTTTTTGAAGGTTCCGGCGGCTACACGCACGGTGAGCAACGTCGCGACTTTGTCTACGTGCGCGACCTGTGCCGGCTCAACCTGTTCTTCGCCAGCGTAGGCATACCGGCAGCCGAGCAGAAACGGTACCATGCGATCGTCAACGCCGGCTCCGGGACATCGCGCTCTTTCAACGAGGTCGCCCGCGCCCTTATGGCCGTGCACGGCGAGGTGCCGATCGAATATTTTCCGTTTCCTCAGGACCTCGATGCGCGCTACCAACATTTCACGGAAGCCGATCTTCAGGCTCTGCGGGAGACCGGCTGCGATCTCACCTTCACGCCGCTGGAGGAGGGCGTCCGTGAAACTTTTGCGGCTCTCGCCTAAACAGACTCACCGCAGTCGAGGGTAGCTATGGCTCCGCAATCGCAACATGCTCGTACCGGTCCTGCCGAGATCTCACTGCCCGAGCCTACCCACGCCGAACGCGTTCGCACGCTTGCGTCGGTTCTTTCGACCGGCACCCTGTCTACTTTGTCGCGCAGGCAGCCCGGCTTTCCATTCGGATCGCTTATGCCGTTCGCTCCAGACGCGGCCGGCAACCCACTGTTTCTGATCAGCGGCATGGCGATGCACACGCAGAATCTTAAGGCGGACGGGCGCGCAAGCCTGTTCCTTGCCGCATCCGGAGACGGCGACCCACTCGGCGCGGCTCGCGCCACCCTGGTCGGGCGTGTCGAACCGGTGTTGCCCGCGGTACTCCCACCCGTGCGCGAGCTGTATCTTCTTCGCCATCCGAACAGCCGCAACTGGGTCGACTACGGCGATTTCGGCTTCTTTCAGCTCACGGTGCAGGACATTTACTATGTCGGCGGATTCGGTGTGATGGGCTGGGCGCCGGCCGACGAGTACGCCGTCGCCGCCCCTGACCCACTCGCTGCGCATGCGGCAGCCATTCTCGACCACATGAACCGTGATCACGTCGAGGCAATGGTGCTGCTTGCGCGTGTGCATGGTGGGGTGGAAGCTTCGGCCGCTGCTATGACGTCCGTCGATCGTTTGGGCTTCACGCTCCGGCTTACCACAGAGGACGGCATGCGCGGCGTGCGCATCAACTTTCCTCACGAGGTCGCAACCCCGACCGAAACCCGTGAAGCGCTGGTCGCCATGGTCGCTGAAGCGCGAAGCCGGTCCAGTTCGCGGTAAGGCTACAACATCATCCGCATGAAGACGTCGGCCCGCGTGTAGCCCATCGGCGGCAGCTCTCCGCTTGGTACGTGCCCGAACCCGACCGACTCATACAAACGGACGGCGGCGGGAAGCTTGGTGCTGCTGCCGAGGAAAAGCGATTTTGCCCCAAGTGCGCGCACCTGTTCCATCGCGTGGAGAAGCAGCTTTCGTCCGAATCCTTGTCCGCGGAAATGCGGGGCAACGGCCATTTTTGCCAGCTCGTACACTGCACCGCCCATGGGAATCAAGGCCACACATCCCACTTTCTCGTCGCCGGAGTGTGCCATGTAGATGACGCCTCCCTTGCGGAGAATCATGTTCTCCGGATCGTTGAGCGTTTCCACATCTTTCGCTTCTAGGGCGAAATGTCGGACAATCCATTCTTCGTTCAACGAGCGGAATGCCGCGGCATCGACGCTCGACGCAAGCGGTCGAATCTCAACCGACAGCGCTGGATAGTCAGGCTTTTCGCGCCTGATTGCGACGACTGTTTCGATCGACATGCCAGGTGCCTCCTTCCTGAAGTCTGCTCTTACCGGCATAAGACGTCCAATATCTTGTTCATTGCTATTAAGATCCAGGGAATATGGATCGGGAAATCGAGCTTCGTCATTTGCGCTATTTCGTCGCTGTTGCCGAAGAGCTTCACTTCGGCCGGGCCGCAAAGAAGCTGCACCTGTCACAGCCGCCGCTTTCACAGCAGATTCGCAGGCTTGAAGATCTGCTCGGCACGACTCTGTTTACACGCAGCTCCCGCGCGGTCCGGCTCACTGAAGCAGGAGAAGCATTCTTTGAGCGCGCCCGCCGCATTTTGCGCAATGTGGGGCGCGACCTTGAAGAAACGCGCTCGATCGGCCGCGGTGAGGTGGGCTCGTTGCATGTCGGTTTTGTCGGCTCTGCGATGCTCACGCTTCTGCCGCTTATCTTTCGCGCTTATGGCGAGCAATCTCCCCGTGTGCAGCTTCACTTGCACGAGTCGTTCACATCGCGCCTCGCCGAGGGACTCACCAATGGAACACTGGATGCGGGCATTCTGCGCGATGCCGATGAGGACGCCTCGCTCAGCCTGACCACTCTGTGGTCGGAACCCTACGTCGCTGTCCTGCCTGCTGCGCACAGACGCTCCCGGCAAAAAAGTATTTCCCCGGAGAGTTTGCGCGAGGAGCTTTTCGTCTACTACCCGCGCACCGCCGGGATACGGGCCTTTGAGAAGCCGCTGACTCTCTTTGAAGAGCACGGCTTTCGGCCGCGCATCGTCCAGGAGGCCTCCCATTGGCTGACCATTCTACGGTTGGTCGGTGCCGGGCTTGGTGTTTCCATCGCGCCCGCATGCGTCGGTGGCATCGCTTCGCCAGAGGTAGTCTGCCTCCCAATACGGGGCGCAAAAATTGTAAGCCAGGTGCAGTTGGCGCGGCGTGCGGGCGATGCCCGGCCGGTGGTGGAGCATTTTGCCGCAATCGCTGCTGCTTTCGCGGGAAATCCGCAGGGTCGAGGATCGACTCGGCAGAGCGCTGTTTACCGGCAGTTCGCGCGCGGTCCGGCTCACTGAAGCTGGAGAAGCGTTCAAAGACTCTGGCGCTGCAGGACCTTTTGCCAGGCAAGTTGCTGGATTTTAGGATGGTCCATAGACCATTGCACAGACGAGTGTTTTTGTAAGAGTGAGGGAAGGAGTGTTGTGACGGAAAAGCAAGTTTGTTTCGATTTCGAGGTATGTTTTGCAAGCGGCGGGGGTGTTCAGGGGCAAGATTTCCGCCTGGATATCGAGGGCGACGATATTACGGACGAGGCACTGGCGGCCTCCCTCATCACCCGTTTGCATCTGCCCATGATCGGCAAAGTGCGTATTTTGAACAAGCGAGTTCTTGTGGAGCGTCCTAAGCCAACGGCCCTCGACGACAGGGGAAACGGATCTCGCCGCTTTATCGACCTGAGCCACACGATTGAGGACGGAATGGTCACCTACAAGGGACTCCCAGCACCCCTCCTTTGCGATTACCTTTCCCGGGAACAGTCCCGTGGCCACTATGCAACCGGGACGGAGTTTCAAATCGGCAGGATCGAGTTGGTGGGCAATACCGGCACCTACCTCGACACGCCTTTCCATCGCTACGCGGATGGACACGATTTAGCCGGGCTGGCGCTTGAACGCGTGAGCGGCGTCCCCGCGGTGGTGGTGAAGGTGGAAGGGAGCTCTTCTCCCGCAATCGACTGGACGATATTCGCCGCAACCGAGGTGAGGGGGCGTGCAGTTCTGGTGCATACAGGCTGGGACCGACACTGGAGAACCGACCAATATTTCGAGAATCATCCATTTTTGACGGCGGCGGCTGCAACCTATTTACGCGATCAGGGAGCGCTGCTGGTCGGCATTGACTCTCTCAATATCGACGATGTCGCGGACGGAGAACGTCCGGTGCACTCGATCCTGCTGCGCGCGGAAATTCCGATTGTGGAGCACCTGACACGGTTGGAGCAGCTGCCGGCAGATGGTTTTCACTTTTGGTCCGTACCTCCAAAGATCACTGCGATGGGGACTTTTCCGGTGAGGGCACACGCGACACTCTGAAGCCTGCGGGATACCAAGACGATGAACATCTATGAAACGGCTTCAAGCTGTACATCGGGCTAGAAGTCCGTTCACAGAAATAGCCCTTTGCTAGGAGCGCAGCCCAGCCGCAAGCGGAATGTTTTGAAAACCGCGTCGCTTACGCAGCAGGCAAAGCCAGCAATCTCGCAACAGCTTCCCCAAGGCTGCCGCACACGGCCCCGGCTTGCGCGCGCGCTTTCTCCGCACCGGCTTTCTGGCGTTCCGGCTCGCCGTCGAGGAAGATGGTCCGCATGCCGAGCCGCAGCCCCGCCTCAATATCCGATAACGAATCGCCGATGATCACGCTTGTGGTCCATTTGATAGCGGGATCCACTGCGCGTGCCTGCTCAAACAACCCCGTCCCGGGCTTGCGGCAGAGACACACTCCTTTATCGTGCGGGCACACAAAAATCCCATCCACATGTGCGCCGTGTCTCTCGAGTTCAGCCCGCAGCTGGGTGTGCAATGCGTTGACTTCCTCCATCGTGTACAGTCCCAGCGCGACCCCGCGCTGATTGGTCACGACATATACGGGCAACCCCGCCTCGTTCAGCCGCCGCACCGCATCGAGCGCGCCGGGCAGGGGATGGAATAAATCCCACCGCGATACGTATTCGCCTTCCGGCGCTTTCCGGTTCAGCACGCCGTCGCGGTCCAGGAACACAGTCGCCACACTCTGGTAACTTTCTTTCTCGCTCACAACCGGTATCATAGGCGCAACGAGAGGGAAGCATGACAACGGAGTTGACGGGCGAAGCGGTTTTTACACGCGCATTTGCGGAGCACCTGAGGGTGATCGACGAATTGCAGCAACAGCAGCCTGTGTTGGAGTCCATCGCGCAGCAAATGACGGATGCGGTCTTCAACGGCAACAAGATTCTCTGGTGCGGCAACGGAGGCTCGGCTGCCGACGCCCAGCACCTGGCTGCGGAGTTCGTCGGGCGGTTCCGGCGTGAGCGCAAGCCGCTTGCTTCCATCGCACTCACTACCGATACCTCCGTGCTCACCTCCATCGGCAACGACTACGGCTATGACCAGGTGTTCAGTCGGCAGGTACTCGCGCTGGCTGAGGAAGGCGATATTGTCGTCGGCATCTCCACCTCCGGGAATAGTCCCAACGTTGTCGAGGCGCTCGAAGCGGCTAAGGAGCGCGGCGCGTACACGGTCGCGATGACTGGGCAGGGCGGCGGTAAGATGGCCGGCATGGCCGATGCGACCATTTGCGTGCCCACCAAGGACACGGCCCGCGTACAGGAGGGCCACATTCTATGCGGCCATATGCTGTGCGATTGGGTGGAGCTTGCTTGGTGCAAAAACGCGGAGGCGGCAAAGCAGGCATGATCCCTTCCGGCGATCTTCACGGCATCGTTTCCCGCATTGAGGGCGACTGGCGCGAAACCCGCGTCCTGGTTCTCGGCGACGTTATGCTTGACCGCTATATCTGGGGCGATGTGGAGCGGATCTCGCCGGAAGCGCCAGTGCCGGTCGTCCGGCTCGCGCATCGCTCTGAGCAGCCCGGCGGTGCGGCGAACGTGGCCATGAACATCGCCGGCCTCGGTGCGCCCGTCACCCTGCTGGGCTTTGCGGGGCAGGATGAAGAGCGCTTGGGCCTGGAAGCCTGCCTGCAGAAATCCGGCGTGACTGCCCAGCTGACCACGGTCGAGGGCCATCCGACTACCTCCAAGCTGCGCATCCTCGGGGGCCAGCAGCAGATTTTACGACTCGATGTAGAGCGTACCAAGGGCTATCCGCAAGCGGCTTACGATGACTTGCTGGCGCAGGTTCGCACCGCTTTACCCGGAGCGGCCGCTGTTGTGCTGTCCGACTACGCCAAAGGTGTGTTGTCCGAGCAGGTGTGCCGCGAGGTGATCGACCTTGCCCGCGCACAGGGCATCCCGGTGTTGGTGGACCCGAAGCATCGCGATTTTACCCGCTACCGCGGCGCGACCACCATCTGCCCTAATTTGCAGGAGCTTTCCGTCGCAACGGGGATTGCACCCAAAGAAACCGAATCGCTGCTTGCCGCCGCCGCCCAGATGCTGTCCACGCTCGAGCTTGACTACCTGACGGTCACGCTCAGCGAAAAAGGCATTGCGGTTGTCCGGCCCGCCGAAACACAAACCTTCCCCGCGGTTGCGCGGCAGGTGTTTGACGTTTCCGGCGCGGGTGATACAGTGATCGCCATGCTGGCGCTTTCGCTGGCCTCCGGCCTGCCGATCGAGGCTGCCGTGCCGCTGGCAAATGTCGCGGCGGGCATCGTCGTCTCCAAGGTAGGCACGGTGCCCATCACGCGGGACGAGCTGATTTCGAGCCTGATGCCTGAGATTGAGCTTCAGGCCTCAGAAAAAGTGCTTGACCTTGCCCGCTGTCAGACCAGGGTCCAGGCTTGGAGATCGAAGGGCGAGCGCGTCGTGTTCACCAATGGCTGCTTCGATCTTCTGCATGTCGGCCACATTACGCTCATGGAGGATGCCCGACGTCAGGGCGACCGGCTTGTGGTTGCGATCAACAGTGACCGGTCGGTAAGTGAACTGAAAGGGCCCACGCGGCCTGTCGTGCAGGAGCGCGACCGTGGTCGGGTTCTCGCCGCGCTTGCCGCGGTTGACGCGGTGATCGTCTTCGATGAGCCGACCCCGCTTGAGATCATCTGCGCGCTCCGACCCGATGTGATCGTGAAGGGCGGGGATTACGTTGAGGCAACGGTGGTTGGTGCGAAGGAGGTCCGCAGTTGGGGTGGGGTGGTGAAGATCGTGCCCACGGTGGAGGGGTTCTCGACAACAAGGATGATCGCACGCGCCGCGCAGCCGGAGTTGCAGACGCAGTGATTGCTGGATACAAGATCGCAAATGCGCTGAACAGAATCTAGAAAGAGAGGTAGTATGTCCAACGCACAACTTTACATCGCGTTCGCGATTCCTTCAACGATCGCGCTTCTCGGGGTTCTGACAACGCTGACGACATTTGTGGTGCCAACAGCTCCCTTACGAAACGCCTGGACACAATCGACAAACGTCTGGACGCGCTCGACACGCGTCTGAGCCGCATGGAAGATAAGCTGACCAACATCGGCGAGCGTGTGGCAGCACTTGAGGTGCGCGTGGCGCACTTGGAAAACCCGAGTTAGAGTGCTGACTCGGACGTGTAACCGAATATTCAACGACCCATGGGTTGAAGCACAAAATAAGTTTGTTCGTTCCTTGAGCATTAACAATGCCGTTCTTGATTTTCGTCGAAAGTGTCAATTCATGAAAACACTACCTGGGATCATCCCGCCGTTATCGGTTGTGCAGCTCGTCTCCGATGATCCAGCTTGGAGTAGTCAGAAGGGAACTATCTTTCGCATCGGCTGTTACGGAAAACAAGACGGCTTAGACTGCGTATGGTTGGTAGATGATACGAGCGACTACGGGCAGACTACCGATCAAGAAAGCATCTGCCAGGATTTTAAGGTGCTTGAGCTGAGCGAGGAGGATGATCTTTTTGGAGTAAACCAACCGGTCATCGGTTTTCGTTAGTCGGTCGATACCGTCCGTGACACGTTCTGCTCTGACATGAAAAAGCTCCGTTGAGGGTTAAACCCCCGCCATCTCCTGCACGCCATCCCGCGCGAACATCTGCCTCATGCCCCGCAGCGCTTGCCGTGTGCGCTCTTCATTCTCGATGAGCGAAAACCGCACATGGCCATCTCCGTACTCCCCGAAGCCGATCCCTGGAGACACCGCCACTTTCGCTTCGCGCAGCAGCCGCGTGGAGAAATCAAGTGACCCGAGCTTCTCCCCGGTAGCTTCACTGGATAAGTACGCCGGAGGGATCGGGGCCCAAACAAACATCGTTGCCTTGGGCGTGGGCACCTGCCATCCCAACTTTTGGAGCCCGGACACCAAGCAGTCCCGCCGCTTCTGGTAAGTGGAGGTGATCTGAGCCACACACTCCTGCGGACCTTCCAGCGCACAAATGCTTGCAACCTGAATGGGTGTGAACGTGCCGTAATCGCAGTAGCTTTTCAGCCGAGCCAGCGCCGCGACCAGCTCAGGGTTGCCGACCATGAAGCCGACCCGCCAGCCGGGCATGTTGTAACTCTTCGACAACGTAAAGAACTCAACCGCGATGTCCTTTGCGCCGGGAACCTGCATGACCGACGGCGCGCGATAGCCGTCGAAACATAGGTCCGCATAGGCCAAGTCATGCACTAAATAGATGCCATGCTCCCGGCATAGCTCCACCACCCGCGTCAGAAAGGATAGGTCCACACACTGGGTGGTCGGGTTTGCAGGAAAGTTCAGGATCAGCATCTTCGGCTTGGGATACATGAGTGGAATGGTTTGTTCCAACTCGGCAAGAAACGTGTCGGTATCGTGAATGGCAACAGACCGTATATTCGCGCCGGCAATCACCGGCCCGTAGATATGGATTGGATAGCTCGGGTTTGGCACCAATACCACATCGCCGCGGTCGAGCGTGGCCATGCACAGGTGCGCGATGCCCTCTTTTGAGCCGATCGTCACAATGGCCTCGGTCGCTGGGTCGATTTGGACGCCGTAGCGCCGCTCGTACCAGCCCGCGATTGCCTTGCGTAGACGCGGGATGCCTTTGGACAGCGAGTAGCGGTGCGTTTCCCCGCGCCCGGCCGCCTCGATCAACTTGTCTACGATGTGCCGTGGCGTTGCCCCGTCGGGATTGCCCATCCCGAAATCGACAATGTCCTCGCCGCGCCGCCGCGCCTCGGCTTTCAGCTCGCCGGTGATGTTGAAGACATACGGGGGAAGACGCTCAAGCCGGGGAAACTGTGACAAGGGAAAACTCCTGACCCAACCTATAACAGGAACCCGTCAACACCGCACAATCTTGTTACTTTCGATTCCCTTGGTGGCATTGCGCGTGTCCACGACCAGCTGCGCTTCGCGCACGATGTGTTCGTAGTCATAGTCCGAGTGGTCAGTTGCGATCAGCACGCAGTCATAGTGCCCAAGGTCGGTCAGGGGCGCGCACGACAGGTTCAGGTCGTAATGCCGACCGCGCCCCACATGCGCGAAGTACGGATCGTTGTAGCTGACTTCCGCGCCACGCGCGCGCAGCTGCTCAATGATGGGCAGGGAAGGCGACTCGCGCAGGTCGTCGATGTCGCGCTTGTATGAAAGGCCCAGCACCAGCACTTTCGACCCGTTCAGGGCCTTGCGATGCCGGTTGAGTGCTTCAATTGTTTGCTCGATCACGTAGTAGGGCATTGCCCCGTTCACTTCACCCGCGAGCTCGATAAAGCGGGTATGGAAGTCGAATTGTTTTGCCTTCCAGGACAGGTAAAACGGATCGATCGGGATGCAATGGCCCCCCAGTCCGGGCCCCGGATAAAATGCCTGGAAGCCGAAGGGCTTCGTCTTGGCCGCATCGATGACCTCGAATAAATCGATGCCCATACGGTGGCACAGCTGCTTCAGCTCGTTCACCAACGCGATGTTCACGCAGCGGTAAATATTTTCAAGCAGCTTCGTCATTTCGGCCACGGCGGGGGAGGAGACCGGCACGGTCCGGTTGAAGATGGTCCCGTATAGTGCCTCGGCCAGCTGCCCGGCTGCGGGCTCGTGCGCGCCGATGACCTTGGGAATATCGCGCCGGGCGACCGTGTCGTTGCCCGGATCTTCGCGCTCGGGCGAGAAGGCGACATGGAAACCGCCGTCTCCGGCGCGCAGGCCATCGGGCGCGCCGGCCTCCAATAGGGGGATCAGAACCTCTTCAGTCGTTCCCGGATAGGTGGTGCTCTCCAGAACAATCAGCTGCCCGGCCCGCAGATAGGGCGCAATCGCCCGCGCGGTCTGCTCGATATAGCTCAAGTCCGGCTCGTGGTGCTCAGAAAGCGGCGTGGGCACGCAGATGATGACCGCATCCATGTCGCCGACCGCGCTGAAGTCTGCGGTGGCGCGGAAACCTGCCTGTTGGGCCGCTGCGATCTCCGGGGCAGAGATGCGCACGATATACGATCCAGCGGCGTTCAGGGTGTCCACCTTGGCAGGATCGATGTCGAAGCCTGTCACCGCGAACCGCTGCTCCGAAAACAAAAGCGCCAGCGGAAGCCCCACATAGCCCATGCCGACAATGCCCACGCGCGCGGTACGGTTTTCCATACGCTCCAGCGCACGAGGAACCAAAGAGGCAGCGGGGTTGGGCAGGGTGTCGGATGTCATGGCGTCTCCGTCTTTATGCTAACGGTTTAGCTGCCCCAGGCTGGGGCACTTCCCGCCTTGCCTTGCTCCCGCTGTGGCAAAATGACTCAGCAAGTTTGCGTGTGACGGCGCATAAGGAGAGCATTTGCCCATGGCATCGGCACCGACGCGCATCAAGAGTCTGGACGGTGTGCGCGCCCTTGCCATTCTTTCCGTGATCCTCACGCACATTCAGCAGCAGTTTGCCGTCTTCCATATTCCTGTTCCGGTGGTGGACGGGGTCGAGCTTTTTTTTGTCCTCAGCGGATTTCTCATCACGAGCATGCTGCTGCGCGAAGCCGGGGGCATCGGCGGCATCCATCTGCCGCACTTTTACCTGCGGCGCGCCACACGCATCCTGCCGCCTCTCCTTGCCTATCTTTGCGTGGTCGTGGTCGGATTTCGGGTGCTTGGCCTTCCCGCACCCTGGGCAGCGCTCGGCAGCTCCGCTTTGTTTGCCGCAAACTTTTACAGCCAGAACCCTCCGGCAACGCAGCACCTATGGTCGCTTGCGGTTGAGGAGCAGTTTTACCTGCTTTGGCCGCTGCTTTTGCTTGCCTGCCTGCGATGGGGCGGCAGGCGCGCCGCTGGGCGCGCCGCGGTTACGCTGCTCCTTATCAGCCCTGTGTTTCGGACGACGGTCAGCGTTTTTCACCTCCCATGGATCAATCACCGCGAACAATTTTCGCTGCCCGGCCGCATGGACTCACTGCTTGCCGGCGCGCTGCTTGCGCTGCTTCTGGGCACGCCGGCGTGGGAGCGGTTTTATGAGCGAACCGGACGCTACCGTTTTGTGGCCCCGCTGTTTTTCTTTGCGATTTCCCCCGCGCTGCGCCTTTTGCTGGGCAATCTGTATACCTTGAGCTTGGGATTCACGCTCGAGTCATTGGCGGCGGCCTTGTTTTTCGGGTCGCTGCTGCGGAATCCCGGCTCGCTCGTGAGCCGCGCCCTGGGCTGGCGGCCATTCGCTTTTTTCGGGGTCGCCTCGTACAGCATTTATCTGTACCAATCGGCCATCATCCTGTGCTGGCCAACTGCTTGGGGCGGCGGACATCCAGCCGTGGCGGCATTTCTTACGGCGGTGCTCGCGGGGCTTCTGGCGTACCTGCTTGTTGAGGTGCCCGTGGCTTTCCTGCGCAATCGCAAGCCGGTGCGGGTGTTGCAAGGGCCTGTGCCGAGCGTTCCGGTACTGCCCGGGCAGGGAGAAGCTTCGACTTTGTGACAGCACTTCTTACTTCACCAAGTAGCCGCTTACCAGCCCGCTGCCGTTTGCCTGCTGCACTGCCACCACTGTTTCCACAGCGCTTTGCTTATGCGCGAACGTAGTGTCATCATGGATCACCACATATTGCCCATCCGGCTCGCCGTCCGGGGAAGTGCATGCCTGTTTAGAGCCCTTCTCCCGTAAAAGGGTTAACCTCCGGGACTTTCAGACTTGTCGGGTCCGCCTTCGGGGACCCTGGCTCGCCTGGATGGGGAGAATGGACCCCAAGCGCCTGCGGGCCTTGAGCCGTGAACACCCGCAGCGGGTCGCCCGGCAGCAAGTGGTGCTCCTCCAGGGCAATGCGCACACGCCGCTGGAGCTCCCGCTTAGGGCCCCACTGTTGATTGGCCCGCGTCTTGAGCAGGATGGGATAGGTCACCAGTGAGCCCTTGATCGCGTCCACGCCCAGCAACGTCGGGTCGGCTAAAAACGCATCCTTGAACGCCGGATCGCTGCGTACGCTCATTGCCGCTTCTGTCAGCACTTTGATGACTTCGTCTGGGTCGGCGGAGAAATCCACGTCCACGTTTATGGTCGCGACCGAGTAATCCCGCGTCTGGTTGGCCACCGTGGTGATCTGCGAGTTGGGCACGATATACACCGTCCCATCTCCGTCGCGCAGCACGGTTTTACGCAGGCTCATGGCTTCGACCTGGCCGGCAAGCCCGGCAATTTTGATCACATCGCCCACGTTGTACTGGTCCTCAATCAGGATCAGCATCCCGTTCAGGCAATCTTTCACCACGGTTTGGCAAGCGAGCCCAATCGCCACCCCCGCCACCCCAGCCGAGGCCAGCAGCGGCGCGAGATTGAAG
Source organism: uncultured Acidobacteriaceae bacterium (assembly GCA_964244985.1). Classification (GTDB taxonomy): domain Bacteria; phylum Acidobacteriota; class Terriglobia; order Terriglobales; family Acidobacteriaceae; genus EB88. The sequence continues at coordinate 15,172 of CAXTKZ010000017.1, read as the reverse complement.
CCGATCAAGGGTAGAATCTGCAGCACTGCCAAAAAACCGATGATCCCGATGCCGGTGGCCCGCAGTACCGACGACAGCGTCCGCGCCTGCGAGATGCGGGTTGCCGCCGCTGCGTGCCGCTCCGCAACGCGCGCCATGCGGTCGGTAAAAAAGCTCAGCACACGGATCAAAACCCAGGCGATGGTAAGAATCACGAGTACCTTTGGCAGCACGTTCAGCAGCAAACGCTGCCCGAGGTCGAACAGGTTGTCCGGCGAAAACAGCTGACGAAAATTGTGCGGGTGCATCTCTGCCGTGACCTGCGCAAAAAGGAGTAGCATTTTCCTATCCATCCCTCCGGGAGTCTGGAAATGACAACAAACCCCAGCAAAGCTGCCTGCTTCATGAGGCGTAAACGAGCTTACAGAGTAGCGCTTCTCACCCTCCTCGTTCTTGGGATCGCACCCGATCCCAAAGCACACGCGCAGGGAAACGGCCCTCGCGTAACCACCCGCAACACTGAGAACGGCCTGGGCCGCGAGGGCCCGGAAGCCGACCCGCAGGTGCAGGAGCGCATGGGTGTGCGCCGCAATAGCGACCGCCAGAAGCAGCTGGTCGCCGACACTGACAAGCTGCTGCTGCTGGCCCAGGAACTTCACGATGCCGTCGCAAAATCGAACAAAGACGAGCTGTCCGTTCCCGTAATGAAAAGGAGCGAAGAGATCGAAAAGCTCGCCAAAAGCGTCAAAGAACGTATGCGGGGGTACTGAGTGTCGCCGGGAACAGCCACGATACGCCGGATGCTCTTCATGCTCGACCCGATACACTGAGGTGTCTTGCACTCAAGTCTTTGCACTGAAGTGTTTGCACAGGAGGAAACGCGGATGGCGGCCGGTGAGGTTCTTCTCAGCAGCAAGGAAGCACACACAACCAAGTACGCCGGGCTCAAGGGTGAGCAGCTGATCGAGATGTACCGGTTGATGTTTTTGTCCCGTCGTACCGACGACCGCGAAATCCTGCTGAAACGCCAGCAGAAGAGCTTTTTTCAGATTTCGGGTGCCGGGCATGAAGCTTTGCTTGTCGCCGCGGGCCTTGCGCTCAAGCCCGGCTATGATTGGTTTTTTCCCTACTATCGCGACCGCGCCCTGGCTCTGACCCTGGGTGTGAGCGTCGAGGACCAGCTGCTGCAGGCGGTAGGCGCAGCGGCGGACCCCGCAAGCGGTGGCCGGCAGATGCCTTGTCACTGGGGCAGCGTGCCCCTCAATATCGTTTCCGCCTCTTCGGTAACGGCGACCCAATGTCTCCATGCAATCGGCTGTGCGGAAGCAGGCAGATACTACACCCGCCACCCCGAAACCGCCATGCAGGATCCCAGCGACTACCGCGCGTTCAAAGAAGTTAAGTTCCACAGGGACGAGGTTGTGTACCTGTCTATCGGCGAAGGTTCCACCTCACAGGGCGAGTTCTGGGAATCGCTTAACACAGCTTCCAACGCGAAATTGCCTGTTCTGTATCTGATTGAAGACAACGGCTATGCCATCTCCACCCCGGTTGAGGTCAACACGCCCGGCGGTTCCATTTCGCGGCTCGTCCGCGGCTTTCCCAATTTCTTTTTTGCTGAGGTGGACGGTACCGACCCAATCGCCGCCTATGCCACGCTGTGCGAGGCTGTCGCCTGGTGCCGTTCGGGCCAGGGTCCTGCATTTGTTCACGGCCATGTTGTTCGCCCCTACTCGCACTCCGAGTCCGACGATGAACGCTCCTACCGCAGCGCGGCCGAAATTGAGGCCGATGCGCTGCGCGATCCGCTTCCGCGTTTTCGCCACTTTCTGCTCAAGGAAGCCCTGATCGACGAGGACGCCCTGCGGCTGCTGGAGCGCGGCGTCGATGACGAAGTCCGCGAAGCCTCGGATCGTGCCGTGGTTGCGGCGCTGCCCGAAATTGGGAGCATCTCAAAGCACATCTACTCCGAAAATCTCGATGCGACCGGCCCAGCTTTTCAAACCGATCCGCAACCGGTGGAAAGCGGGAAAACCCGCACCATGGCCGAGTTGATCAACGGGTGCCTGCACGAAGAGATGCAACGCGATGGACGCATCGTGGTGTATGGGGAGGACGTGGCCGATGCTAGCCGGGAGGCGGCCCTGCGCGCGGGCGAGCTTAAAGGCAAGGGCGGGGTGTTCAAGCTTACGGCCGGCCTGCAAACCGCATTCGGCTCCGATCGCGTTTTTAACTCTCCATTGGCCGAAGCGAATATTGTCGGACGCGCCCTGGGCTATGCTGTCCGGGGCTTAAAGCCGGTGGTTGAAATCCAGTTCTTCGATTACATCTGGCCCGCGCTGCACCAGATGCGCAATGAGCTCTCAAACCTGCGCTGGCGCTCGAACGGAACTTTCTCCGCGCCCCTCGTAATCCGCTGCCCGATCGGGGGCTACTTGACCGGTGGGTCCATCTATCATTCGCAGTCCGGCGAGGTCATGTTCACGCACACTCCCGGCATTCGGGTCGTTATGCCTTCCAATGCTCTCGACGCCAAGGGTCTGCTCCGCACGGCGATCCGCTGCGACGACCCCGTGCTGTTTCTCGAGCACAAGCGGCTGTACCGCGAGCCGTTTGCCCGCACACTTGACCCCGGCCCCGACTACACAATTCCGTTCGGCAAGGCCGCGACGGTGCGGGAAGGGAAGGATCTGACCGTCATCACCTATGGCGCGGTCGTGCCGCGGGCGCTCCAGGCCGCCCAGCGCGCGCATCGTGAACTTGGCCTTGAGGTGGAGCTGATTGATCTCCGCTCACTCTCTCCCTATGACTGGGAAGCCATCGCGACATCCGTCCAGAAAACCAGCCGTGTGCTGGTCGCCTACGAGGACATGCAGAGTTGGGGGTTTGGCGCGGAGATTGCCGCCCGCATCGGTGAGGAGCTGTTCGATGACTTGGACGCTCCGGTCCGCCGGGTCGCGGGGATGGATTGTTTTGTCGCCTATCAGCCGATTCTTGAGGATGAAATCCTGCCCCAGCCGGAGCGGATTTTTCGGGCGATTGAATCCTTGGCTGCTTATTGAGTGAAACTTCAAGCATTACTTGAAGGACTCAAGAAGGTAAACAAGCACTTTAAGGGAAGCAACTTTTCCGGCCATGCAACAGAGGTTTACAAGCCATATTGCTTGTCGCTGACCTGCTCCATCCATTCGACAACCTTGCCTTCAAGCTTTTCTTGAATGGCAATGTGGGTCATGGCTGTAGAGGGGGTCGCTCCGTGCCAGTGCTTCTCGCCGGGCGCAAAATAAATCACATCGCCAGGCCGGATTTCTTCGACCGGACCGCCTTCCTGCTGAGCCCAACCGCAGCCGGCAAGGACGACGAGAGTTTGGCCGAGCGGGTGCGTATGCCAAGCCGTACGCGCCCCCGGCTCAAAGGTGACGCTTGCCCCAGCGACCCGCGCGGGCTCGGGTGGGGCGAACAACGGATCAACCCGTACCGTGCCCGTAAAGTATTCCGCGGGCCCTTGGGTCGAGGGCTGCGAACCGACTCTTTTAATTTCCATGCTGCGCGATTCCTTACTTGCTGAAGTATTCCCATGTCACCGACCAGTGTTCCTCGGGCCGGTTCGATTGAAGAATCAGATGCCCATTTGAGAATCGGTATCTGCGGGAAGATCCTTGCCCGCTAGTCCGCATGTCAGTGAGCGCTGGACAGGATGCGTGACCGTGTGCGCATTTTCATCCAAACTGGAGCTGCCGAAAGAGGCTTCGTAGCCGCTCAGTGGTGCCGCAGAATGACCCACATGGAAAAAACGGCGACGGCACAGGCGAGCAGCAGGATGGCCACCAGCGTTCCCAGGATCCAAGTCGGTTTGCCGGCCAGCATCACACTTGGCGCTTGGCGGGAACTGCTCCGCTGCGCGGCTTCCCTCGGCGGCTCCGATCCCTGTGCCGCGGGCTTTTGTGGGGCAGTATTCATCAACAGCCGCCTTCCTGCATCTCCACCCTGATTTAACGTCCGAGAAGATGGATGCATGGAGGTGCCTAGGCGCATCAGTCGATGCCGGACGTCCGAAGCGGAAACGGCATCCGTCGCCATGCCCTCGTGCTAGCATCTGGCATCCATTCGTGGAAGGGAGCGCCGTTTTTGCGAATTTTGTTTGTAGGCGATGTTTTCGGCCACGCAGGCCGCTATATTGTGGGCGAACATCTGCCGTCGCTGATCGCTTCCCAACAGGTCGATCTGCTCGTCATCAACGCTGAAAACTCCGCCGGCGGCTTCGGCGTGACACCTGGGACCGCCGATGAACTCTTCGATCTGGGCGCGCATGTGCTCACCACCGGCAACCATGTTTGGGATAAGCGCGAGATCATCGACTGGATGGCGACCGCCGCGTCCGACAGCCACGACCGCCCGCGCCGACTTCTTCGCCCAGCCAACTACGTTGAGGGCAGCCCCGGCTTCGGCTGGTACCAGGGCCAGCTTCCTTCCGGCGACCGCTATGCCGTCATCAATCTGCAGGGCCGCGTCTTTATGGCCGCTAACGACGATCCCTTCCGTACCGCCGACCGGCTGCTTAGGGAGATTGCCGCGCCGGTGATCCTTGTCGACTTCCATGCCGAGGCGACCAGTGAAAAAGCGGCGATGGGTTGGCACCTGGATGGCCGCGTTACCGCCGTGCTCGGCACCCACACGCACGTGCCTACAGCCGACAACCGCATTTTGCCCGGCGGCACGGCTTACCAGACGGATGTGGGTATGAGCGGCCCCTATGGCGGTGTCATCGGTGCAGAGAAGGAGCAAGTGCTGCACCGCTTCCTTACCGGTATGCCTGCACGGCTTGAGCAGGCCCGCGATGACCCGCGCATGAGCGCCACCTTGATCGAGTGCGACGCGAAGACCGGCCGCGCCTATAGTACCCGGCGGTTTTTGCTAGGCGAGTGACTGGCGCGTGGCGATCGGTTGCCGAAAAAGTGACTTCGGGAAAGAAAAGTAACAAGTTTTGATTGCTTTCTTCCAGAGACTCTCATAAAGTTCGGCCATGTGGAGCACGCGGCATCACGCCGGGGAATGTCGGAGGTTCCGTGCTGCTCTATTCTTTCCGCCGCTTTTTGCCCGCTTTCTTTTGCATGCAGGAAACACGAAAACGCTGATCGCTCAGTGTTTTTGCACGTTCCTAGTCTTGTTCTCATGGTTCGCGGCTGCGGCTCAGCACCAAACCTTTGCCCAATTCGGACAAAACGACGGCCTCCTGAATCAGGATGTAAGCGCGATTGTGCAGGACAATGACGGCGTTCTTTGGGTGGGTACGGAGAATGGCGTCTTTCTCGCGGACGGCAGCCACTTCGTCAAGGTGAACAGCTACCGGGATGCCGCTGAAGGCCAAGTACTGGCCATGCACGTGGACAGCCTGGGCCGAGTATGGGTTTTGGGCTCCAGACATCTCGTATTTTTCACCGAAGATCATACCCTCCACGTTGTTCCCGGGCTGGAGGTCGGCATTGTTTTCGATGAGGAAACCGCAATCACTTCGCTTCCCGGCGATCCAAACCGTATTTATCTCTTGCGGAACGGCCAGCTTGAACAGCTGAGCGGCACGGATAATGGTGCGACCTGGGAGATCAGCCCCTTTTTCAACGACCGTGAACTCGCGGAACGGCCGGCCCTGGGTAAACTGGCCGGCCTTGCCGCCGATGCGCGCCAGCATGCCTTGTGGACGGGCTGTGATAAAGGCATCTGCGAGTTGACGCCGCCGGGATCGGAGTCGGTCGATGCACGACCCTCTGTGACTTTGTGGGACCCAAACCGTGGTATTCCGGTGAATCATTGGAATCGCTTGATGGTGGCGCGTGACGGCCACGTTTGGGCACGCGGCGACCGTGATGTGCTGCGCCTCGACCCTCACACATGGGTGGTGGATCGATATTGGGACCCATCGGGCGGCAAGGATGAGCGCGACAGTTCCAACCGGATCGTGGAAGACCCCAACGGCAACATTGTTACAAGTCTCTCGATCGGTTTGGCGCGCCTGAGGGACGGCCGGTGGACACGCATGATGCCGTCGGACGGGCTGCCTTCCAGCCGCATTTCAACGATGTTTTTCGACCAGCGGGGCGGCTTTTGGCTGGCTCCGGAAGGGCAGGGCATTTGGCGGTGGCTGGGTTACAGCGACTGGCAGCGCTGGACCAGCGCCGAAGGGCTGGACGGCAATGTGACCTGGAGCATGTTGCGGGATAAGACAGGCAGGTTATGGATTGCCGGCCAGGACGATCTTTATTACCTGAACGGGAGTGAATCCAGGGTGGTGCCGCAGGCGTCCGGGGCGCCGATCAGTGAGCCCGCCGCGCTCGCCATGGATGTACGCGGGCATTTGTGGCTGGGCAATCCAAGCGGCAATGTTTTTGATTTCGACCCCGTCACGCAGCGCGCCCGGAAGCTGCCGGGGCAGTTCGGACGCATTTACCGGATCGGCACCGGTGAGCATGGAGCACGGGTTTGGCTGTGCACCGCCGAAGGCGTGCTTTGGCTTTCCGGCGATGACGACTGGGCCGCGCCGCATGCTGTGGCTGACGCAAATGCCCCCCCAGCGAACGTGTGGAGCATGGTCGAAGATGCCGGAGGAGCGCTTTGGTTTACGGCCAAAGGTGGGCTGTATCGCTTTGCCGACCAGCATTGGAGCTCTGTCACACTGCCTGCCGGTTTGCAAAGAGCAAGCTACCCGGCACTGGAAGCGGCCCCGGACGGCACCTTGTGGATGCAGGGTGCGATGCCGAACCCTTTGCTCCACCTGCGTTATGAAAACGGGCATGCCAGGGTGATTGGAACTATCACCAGCGAGTTTTTGGGCTCGGACGATATCAGCTTCATCAAGCACGATCGGCGCGGGTGGATGTGGGTCGGGACCGATATCGGCATTTACGTTAGCGACGGGCACCGCTGGGTTCATAGCACGCAGGAGGATGGGCTGCTCTCCGATGACACGGATACCGGCGGCGTGTTCGCCGACGCGGACGGGTCGATGTGGTTCGGCACTGTTGCGGGCTTGTCGCATTTACTTAACCCGCCCAACCTGTTTCATGTTCCCGTGCCTGAAATCAGCATCCGTGACGTCCGCTTGAACGGCAAACCACTCCTGCCCGGCGATCACCCGCGCCTCAATGTCCGCAATCCAAGCCTGTCGGTACAGATGTTCTCAACCGATTACATGCGGTCCCGCGCCGTTGTGTTCCGGTATAGGCTGCTGGGCCTCGAAAACGATTGGCAGGTGGTGAATGGGAGCGGGCTGAGCTTTTCCGGTCTGCCGCCGGGCGAGTACACCCTCAGCCTTCAAGCGATGGATGCGCGCGTCCATACGTACTCGGCCCCGATCAACTATTCCTTCACCGTGCTGCCGCCCTGGTACCGCCGCGACCGGGCCAAGATCCTTTCGATCTTTGCGTTTCTTGTGCTCGGCGCGGTTTGGTGGAAGCTGAGCCTTCACCGGCTGAAAATGAGCGAAGCTGCTTTGAAAGCCAAAGTCGACCGCCAGACTGCGCAGCTGCTTGCAGAAAAGGAACAGCTGGAGCGGGCGCAGCGCGAACTCGTTGAAACCGCGCGGAAAGACGCCCTGACCGGGCTGTTGAACCGTTCCGCGATCTTCGACGTGTTGGGGCGGATGCGACGCACGGCGCTGGAAACCGGGCAGCCTTTGAGCGTGGTGATGGCCGATCTCGACCACTTTAAGTCCATCAACGATCGCTGGGGGCATGCCGTGGGCGACGCGGTGCTGCGCGAGTGTGCTGAACGCCTACGGGAAACGCTGCGGCCGGGCGATGCCGTGGGTCGCTACGGCGGCGAAGAGGTGTTGATCGTGATCCCCGGCCTCACCCCGGCACACGCTGTTTCCCGGCTTGAAGAGATTCGGGCCGCCATCGCCGCGCGGCCCGTGGTTCACGGCAGCTGTTCGCTGCACGTCACCTGTTCGTTTGGCGCGTCATGGCTCAACGAGGGGCACCGGGATGTGGAATCAGTGGTGAATGAGGCCGATTCTGCCTTGTATCTCGCCAAGCAGAACGGCCGGAATCGCGTTGAGTTTGCACCGGCGGCGATTGAGGAGATCGACCGGTCGGTCGATCTCCTCAGGGCGTTTCCGGGCGTAGAAGTGGAAACAAGATGACGTCGCGGATGGAGCGCGCGCCGGTGAGGATCATCACCAGCCGGTCGATGCCGATACCTTCGCCCGCGGTCGGCGGCATGCCGTAGGAGAGGGCGCGGATGTAGTCCTCGTCCATGGCATGTGCTTCTTCGTCGCCCTTGGCTTTTTGTTGCAGCTGATCTTCGAAGCGACGGCGCTGTTCGCCCGCGTCGTTGAGCTCGGAAAATGCGTTGCCCAGCTCGAAACCGCCGATATAAAACTCGAACCGTTCGACCCAGTCGGGCTCGTCGGGCTTTTGCTTGGACAAGGGCGAGACGGCGAGCGGGAAGTCGTAGATGATGGTGGGTTGGATGAGGTGACCTTTGGAGGGATCCTCAGCCACCACTTCGAAAACTGTAGCTATGCTCTTACCAAGTGTCGACCTAAGAACCGAATCCCGCTCGGGGGCAGTTCCTGTTACATAAGCTATATCATTGTATAGGGCATTTCGACACTCGGTCAGCTTATTCCTTTGCCTTACTAAGGCGATATTTTCAAGTGTGAACGAGCCAAGTTGGTCAACGCGACGACTGAACGCATCCTCTAACCGGTTTATAACCAATCCAAACTGATTGATGTCGGCGAAGTCGTCTGATTGCGGTGCAGCCCCAGCGCCTTCCGGCCAAAATGCCCCAATCGCATCTTGCATAGAAAGCTCTCGCCAGTTGCCTAAATCAATATCTTTGCCATTGAACCGTGTCTTCGTTGTCCCATTGACTTCCATCGCAACGAACTTTAATAGGTCTTTGGTTAATTGCATTAGATCTTTGTAGTTTGCGTACGCCTGATAAAACTCAAGCATCGTGAACTCGGGATTGTGCTGTGTCGAAATCCCCTCGTTGCGGAAGTTGCGATTGATCTCGTACACGCGGTCCATGCCGCCGACCACCAGCCGCTTCAGGTACAGCTCCGGCGCGATCCGCAGGTATAGGTCCAGATCGAGCGCATTATGGTGCGTGGTGAAGGGCTTGGCCGCGGCACCTCCCGGCACAGGCTGCATCATCGGCGTTTCCACTTCCAGATAGCCGTGTTCATCGAAAAAGCGGCGCAAAGCCCGCAGAATTTGCGCCCGCTTCACGAAAATATCCCGCACGCGCGGACCTTCGACCACCGCGTCCTGCAGTTTCGGCTGCGCCTCGACCTCGGCTGCCGCTTCGAGCTCACCCTGCACGGCATGCTTGTCGGTGGGTCCGTGCTGCTGTGGCGCTTCAAGCTCGAGCTCCGTATTCATCAACAGGTCGACATAGCGCTGCCGGTAGCGCAGCTCCACGTCCGACAAGCCGTGGTACTTCTCCGGCAGCGGCAGCATGGCTTTGGTCAGGAAGGTGAGCGTATCGACATGGACGCTCAGCTCGCCGGTGCGCGTACGGAACAGGTAGCCCGTAACCCCGATGTGGTCGCCCGCGTCGAGCAGCTTGTACAAAGCGAAGCCATCCGGCCCCACCGCGTCCTGCCGGACATAGATCTGCAGCCGCTCACCGCCGCCCTGAAGGTGCGCGAAGCCGGCTTTGCCCTGCGCACGGATGGTCATCAAACGCCCGGCGACGGAAACATCGATGCGCTCCTCCGCAAGCTGTTCCGTGGTGCTGGCGGCGTACTCGGCCCGGATGGCCGGAATCTCGTGCTTTACGGAATAGCTGTTGGGATATTTCTTCTGTCCCAGTGCTTCGATCTGTTCGAGCTTCTGCTGCCGGAGCGCCTGAAGGCTGCTCTCAAATTCGGATAGGGCCAAAGCGCAAGTCCTTTGTGGAAGCGAGTTCCGCTCAGTATAGATTGCTTGCTAATATTGGTTTTCGAGCCTTTCATGCCCTCCGACCCTCAAAAACCGTCCGGTGCAACGCAGGCCATCGTCAAAGCAGAGAAGCTGACCCAAATTGCGTTTGCCCTGCCCGTGGCTGCGGTGGTGGGTTGGCTCGCGGGCGCGGGCCTGGACAAGCTGCTGCACCAGCATTGGATTTGGATTGTTGGGCTGATCGTCGGGGTCGTCGCGGGCTTTGTGCAAGTGTTCCGCATGATCTCCGCTCCGGGCACACTCGCGGCTACGGCATACGATTTCAGCGCGAACAAAGGTCCGGGTTTCGAGAAGCAGAGGGATAAAGAGTGAGCGTCGCGCACACGGAACGCGAACTGGACGAGCTGACCGACACGCGTTTGAAAGCCGCGATGGGGCGCGCCATCCGCACCGTCGCGGCGATTGCTGTTGTCGCTGCCGCGATTCTCGCTGTTGCGTTTGGGTGGCGCACCGGGGCGCTGCTACTCGTCGGCGCGGGCATCTCGCTCGCGAGCCTGTACGAGTGGCAAAAGCTGATGGCGGTTATTTCCGCGAAGCTCGACAACCAACAGGCTGTAGGCAGCGCGCGTGTGATCGTGGGCTTTTTCCTGCGCCTTTTCATCGCGGCCGTGGTGCTCTATGTTAGCCTGAAGAGTCTCCACGGCTCAGTGTATGCGCTGCTGGGCGGGCTGGCCTTGGCCGCGGTCGCATTGGCGATCGAAGCCGGGCGGCTCATCCGCTCCTGACGCGGTACGCAAGCCGGAATACCGGAGCGAAAAAAAGGAACGATGCTTTTTCTTCTCGATGCGCTGAACCGGTTCTTGAATCAACTTTTCGCACGTCCCATCGAAGTGCTGCTGCTGCGTCTGGGTGTCCATCCGGCCATCCCCAACGCGCCCATCACCAATGCGTTCACAATTGAGCTGGTTGTGTTTTTGCTCCTGCTCTTGTTTTTTGTGCTGGTGCGCGCGTCGCTCAAGGTTGAGAAGCCGGGAGGGTTGCAGTTGGTTGCGGAAAGTGTGTACGGCTTCGTCGAGGGGCAGGGCGAGTCGATCCTGGGCCACGGCGGCGAGCGCCACATGCCGATTGCCGCGACCATATTTCTTTTCGTCATTACCTGCAACATGTTCGGGCTGTTGCCGGGCATCGAGACGCCGACGGCAAGCCCGGTTGTGCCGCTCGGGATCGCACTCCTGACATTCGCCTATTACAACGCCGTGGGCATTCGCGAAAACGGCCCCATCGGCTACCTGAAGCACTTCATGGGTCCAGTCGGCTGGATGGCGCCGTTCATGTTTCCGCTGGAAATTGTGTCGCACCTGGCGCGCATCCTGTCGCTCACTGTGCGTTTGTACGCCAATATGTTTGCAAGCGACCTGCTGGCGCTCGTGTTCTTTTCGCTGTTTCCCATCGGACTGCCGATTGCGTTTCTGGCGCTTCATTTCGGCGTTGCAATCATTCAGGCGTATGTGTTCATGCTCTTGTGCATGATTTATCTTTCCGAGGCGAAATCGCACGACCCGGAAACGGCTTAAAACTCCTGCCGGGGAGCTTTGCGCTTCCGCCCCGGCGCAAGAGAAAAGCGCGCAGCGTGAGGGGTCGGCGTCAGTGACCGGCTCAACCACCCACTGCGGCTTTCAATCAAAGGCAAGCGAAGGAGAACGGCAATGAAAATGGAACGGATTTTTGAGCAGCTTAAGTATGTCTTCATGGCGCTGTCGGCGCTGCTGTTGGCGTCCCCGGCGTGGGCGCAGACGGGCAACGGCGGCGGGGTTGCCAGCTACGTGCCGCTCGGCGCGGGCATCGGCATGGGCATCGCCTCGGCGGGCTGCGGCATCGGCCAGGGTTTGGCGGCGGCCAAGGCCGCGGAAGGGTTTGCGCGGAACCCCGGCGCGCGCGCGGGCATCCTGTTCTTCTACGTGCTCGGCCTTGCGTTTATTGAGTCGCTGGCGCTGTTCACCCTTGTAATCGTCTTCGCCAAAGTTAAGTAAGGTCTCGCTGGTTTTCCTGAAAGCCCTCGCGCAACGCGGGGGCTTTCGTGCGTCTAAGGGGCCATGGCGGCTGCGCTCCAGTTTGAGAAAGTGACAAAACTGTATGGGCGGGCTGCCGCACTCCATGAGCTGTCGCTCGCGGTCGCGCCGGGGGAGATCTTCGGCTTCCTGGGTGCGAACGGTGCCGGGAAAACAACAGCGATCCACATCGCCATGGGGTTGGTGCGACCTACGGGCGGCAGCGGTGCGCTGCTTGGCGTGCCGTTCACCAAAGCAAGAAAAGCACGGGCGCGGGTGGGGTATGTGCCGGATGCGCCGGTGTTTTTTGCGGGCTCGGCATTGGATTCGGTGTTGTTCGCCGCGCGCCTGAACGACGCGGAAGGGGAGCGCGCTACCCCGGGGCTGCGTGGGCGGGCGCTGGAAGTGCTGCGCCTTTTCGACCTGCCCCCGGAAGGCAAGGACGCGTGCAAGTTCTCGCGCGGCATGCAGCAGCGGCTCGCCCTGGCGCAGGCCACCGTGCTGCGGCCGGAGCTGCTGATCCTGGACGAGCCCACTTCCGCGCTCGACCCGGCCGCGGTGGCGCTGGTGCGGGAGGCGCTTTTCCGCGCACGGAACGAGGGCGCGGCGGTGTTCTTCTCCTCGCACCAACTGCACGAGGTAGAGCAGCTTTGCGATCGGGCTGCGTTTCTGCGGGACGGAAGGGTGCTGCATGCGGGGTCCATGAACGAGCTACTGCGGGAAGGCGCGATGGCCCGCGTGACCCTGCGCGGCCTTGGGCGCGAGCACCCCTTTCTCCGTGCGGAGTCGGCATCGCTGGAGCAGGCAGGGCACGGTGCGCGTGGCGACCTGGTTTTCGCGGTCCCCATCGATGCTCAACGTGCTTTTCTTGAACGCGCCTGGGCCGCCGGGGCCGAGTTGGTGCGTGTCGAACGCGTAGGCCGGACATTGGAGGAGTTGTTCACGGAACGCGCGTTGGGAGATGGAAAATAATGAGCGGCAGCTTCGAGCGTGTTCGCTTAGTCACAGGCCAGCTGCTGCGGCAGAATCGCATCCTTCTTACCCTGCTGCTGCTTTGGCCGTGCGTGTTCTCCGGAATCCTGCTCGCGGTGGATCGCGAGAACGTTGCCGTTGAGGATATTACCGCCGTATTGCAGCAGGAGCTTTTCTACGGGTTGGTGCTGGTGGGCTTGGGCGCGAGCGCCGCGCTCGGCACGGAGCAGCGAGCACGGCGCGTGGGGGAGGTGCTGGGACGCGCGGTTGGCCGGGCGGAGTACCTGCTTGCATTGGGCGCGAGCGTGTTTCTGCCGTTTGTAGGCTATCTGCTGGTGTGGATGGCGAACGCGGGCGTGTTTGCCACCCTGTTGCACCTCAAAGCGCCCATGCTTTTTACGACAGCGCTGGCGGAGCTTGCTTGCGGGCTGCTGTTGTGCGCGGCAGGAGTGCTGTTTTCCGTGTTGCTTGGGCAGACCTTGGCCGCCATTGCGAATGGGATTGTGTTTGCTTCCTTGACCGCTGCGGGCACGCATGGGATTGGCGGGGCTACCCGGCTATTTACGGTTGCAACAGGAGGTTTGACAGCCCCGATGCAAGTTATGTGGGTAGGGGTAGGGGAAGCACTGCTTGTGACGGGAGCGCTCGCCGGGATGGCAGCGCTCTTGTTTGCACGCAAGGATATGAAACAGATCTAAGAGGCAGGTCCTTCGGCGTTTTAATCCTCAGGATGATCCCTCTTTTACGCTTATTGTGTTCGCGTATCTGCCAGCGCGGGTGCGACAGGCCGGTCGGTAGCACCAAGGGTCAGCGCCGCAGCGCGGGCGGAGTCGAGAAAGCGTCCTGGTGCCACACCGAGCAGCAGCGTTGCAGCGGCGGTCAAGAAAATCGCGAACAGCAGAGGCACCTGCACACGCGGGATGCTCTCGAGCAGGGAACCCTCGGAAGGCCGCGAGTAGATAGCGGCGAGCAGCCGCAGGTAGTAAAAGGCAGCGATGCCCGAGTTCAGCAGGCCGATGATGGCCAGCGACACCAGCCCTGAATGAACCGCGGCAGTGAAGACATAGAACTTGCCGAAGAACCCGCCGGTGAAAGGAATCCCGATCAGCGAAATCAGGAAGAACGCCATGGCCCCACCCAAGAGGGGCGACCGATAGCCGAGGCCGCGATAGTCCTGGAGAAGGGTGAGGCGGTCCTCATAGCCGCCCGCATGGGACACGATTGCGAAAATCCCGACATTCATCGCGGCATATGTGACTGTGTAGAAGCCCGCGGCGGCGATGCCGTCCGTGGACAGCGCGGTGAAGGCGACCAGAAGGTAGCCCGCATTCGCAATGGACGAGTAAGCCAGCATGCGCTTGACATTGCGCTGGCGGAGCGCTCCCAGGTTGCCGATCGTCATGGACAGAACGGCCATCCACCAGACTAGCGGCTCCCAGTGTGTGTACAGGCTCGGCACGGCCTCAAACAGGATGCGCAGCAGAACCGCGAAAGCGGCGGCTTTGGGCGCGGTCGACATCATGCCCACGATGGGTGAGGGTGCGCCTTCGTAGGTATCAGGCGTCCACACATGGAAGGGTGCGGCGGAGACCTTGAAGCCGAGCCCGATAAGGATCATGCCGACCCCAAGCGTGGCCAGCAGCGGCGTTTGCGAGCTGTGAAGCAGGCCCGCGATCAGCGGAATGCGGGTGGTGCCGGTCGCGCCGTAAATTAGAGCGATGCCGTACAGGAAAAACGCGGTTGCGAACGAACCCAATAGAAAGTACTTGATCGCCGACTCAGGGCTTTTGCCCGTTTTGCGCCGAAATCCAGCCAGGATGTAGCTGGAAATGGATGAAATCTCAAGCGCGATGAAGACCAGCAGCAGCTCCACCGCTGAGGTCATGAGCATGGACCCGACCGCGCCGAAGATGGTCAGCGCAAACATCTCACCCAGGTTTTCCTGGTCGTGCCGGACTGCATCGAGGGTAGTGAGAAGCGAAACCAGGACAATCCCGGCGATTAGGACATGAAAGAAACCGGAAAAGGCATCCGTGCGGATGGTGTCGAAGTATGCTGTTCCGGGCGGAAGATGCAACTGCTGGAGTGAGGCAAATAGAGCTAGGAGAGTACCCCCGACCGCAAGCCAACCCATGTTTCTGCGCGACGCGGCGCGGGGCAGGACCGGGTCGATCATCATGATCGCGATGCCGGTAAGGGTGAGAATGGCTTCCGGGAGAATGCGGAGCAATTGGGGATTCATTGGGCCTCCGCGTTGGTCGTATGGGCTGCGCGACCGGAGGCGGT
>CAXTKZ010000016.1:35308-38379 GCA_964244985.1 uncultured Acidobacteriaceae bacterium | reverse complement strand
CATGCTGCTGTTCCTTGAAATGCCGCCCGCAGAAGTCGATGTCAACGTCCATCCCTCCAAAACGGAGGTCCGGTTCCGGCAGCCGACGCTGGTTCATGACTTCGTGCGCGACACACTCCGGCTCACCCTCGCCAAAGCCCGTCCGGCGGCTTCGTTCCTCCAGGCCCTGGCCGCTGGCCCGGACAGCAGGGAGGCGCACGATGGGGCGAGCCCGTCCGACTTCGGCGGGTACACCCCCGCGCCCGAGCTGCTCGAGGGGGACACCCCCGCCGAGCGCATGGCGGACGATGCCGAGCCTTTCGCGCTGGAGGGGCCCCAGCCCTTGCCGGCCCCCGCGCCGCTCCCCTTCGCGGACCACGTCGACCTCCGACCTGCACTCCGACCCGAGCTGTCCCCCGCAGCCGTGGCGCAGCCCGTTTTGCCCCAGCCCGCGCCGGCGGAAGCGCCGCCCCCTTCCATGGCGCGCGAGGGGCACCCGTCGCTCGACCAGCTCCGCGCCCTTACCCCCCTCGGGCAGCTGCGCGACTCATTCATTCTCGCCACCGGCGGCGACGGCCTGTGGATCATCGACCAGCATGTGGCGCATGAGCGCATCCTGTTCGAACAGGTGGAGCGCTCCCGCACCGGGGGCACGGTCGAACGCCAGCGGCTCCTCATGCCTTTGCTCGTCGATCTCGAACCCCGGCAGATGGCGGCCTTTGCCCCGCTCGCGCGCGAGCTTGAACGGCACGGCTTCGAGGCCGAACCGTTCGGCCCGCGTACCCTTGCGATCAAGGCGGCACCCGCGGGGCTGGAAGGCCGGGCGCTGGAACGGGTGCTGGCCGAGCTGCTCGACGGGTCCGGGGACGGCTCCTGGGAAGACACAGGCGCGCCCGGCGGAAGCCCGGGCGGTTCCGACGCACTCAAGACGTTTCAGTCGAGGATCGCCGCCACCATCGCCTGCCACGCCGCGATCAAGGTCAACACACCGCTGGATGGGGAGCGGATGCGCTGGCTGCTCGGGGAGCTTGGGCGGACCGAGCACCCGACCAGCTGCCCCCATGGCCGCCCCATCGCACTCAGGTATTCTTGGAAAGACATCGAACGGGCGTTCGGCCGTACCTAGAGCGGTTCGCTAAAGGTGTGCGAGAGCCGTTGCGTGCCCGCGCTCTTTTCCTATTTGGGGAAAGCAGCGGGCTGTCGGGCGGCATCAATTTACAGTAGAACAAGCACTGCTCTCAAAGTTGCTTCCCTTTTTCGCGGACGCCCAGGCGTCCCTTTTCCCTTAGGATCGATCCCTTGATACCAGAACTGACACGAGAACAGCTTACGGAAGCGCGGGCGCGCGCCGCGCGGCAGAACGGCCGGCCGCTGCTGACCGCGGAGGATGCCGCGGGGTGGCTCCGCGAAACCGGGCTTTGCCTGTTTGTTCCCCGCCCGGATGCTGTCCAGGCCCCCTCCTCTTCCTTTGCCGAGGCGGTGGCGGGCCGCGCCGGCGCACCGTCCGCCACGCTGGAAGCCCTTTCCCCGGCCCGGCAGTTGTTGGGGCGCTTGTGCGCCGCAGGCGATGCCGTGGCGCTGCGTCTGCTTCCCTACCGACCGGGTGCGGAAGGCGACCAGCCGGATTTTCTGGCAACCGAGGAAACGTTTCCCTTTGTGTTTGCGCTGAAGGGCGACCGGGAATGGCGGCGCGGCCCCCGGGGCAAAAGCACGCCGCTCGCGGCGGAGGTGTGGAAACACCTCGCGGACGCCCCCCAAACCGCCTCGGCGCTGCAGGCGACCCTGGGCCGCCACCTGACGGAAACCGCTGTGCTGCGTGCCCTCGGCGAGTTGTGGACCGAGCTCCGCATCGAGCCCGTGTATACAGAGGAAAACAGCACCCGTTGGCAGCGGATGGACGCCCGGCATGAGCGTGGGATGGCCACCGGTGCCGCCATGGGCCAGGGGACCGCGCTGTCGGCGCTTGTGTCCGTGTATCTTCAAGCCGCTGTCGCCGCCACGGGAGACGAGGCGGAGCGATTCCTGGCACCGCTGGCCTCGCGCTCGCGGGTGCGCGATGCCCTGCGCGGCCTTCTGGCCACGCGGCAGCTGGGTGTGCGCCCGCTTGGCCCGGATGAGCATTTCTACGTGGAAGGCAGCCTGCCCGCGACGCACGAAGGGGGCGAAACGGCCACGGCCGCCGCGCTCGCTTCCCCCTCCCCCGATGCAGCGCTGGAGGTTTCCACCACTCCTGCGCCACCCACCGATGTTGTGATCGAGGGCGAAGACGGCGGCAGCTTTCGGATCGAAGCCCTGCCCGACGGCCCCGAAAACCAAGCCGGCTTGGTCGGCGAAGGGCGCAAACGCTACACAGCCGCGCGCGGCGGGTCGAGCTGGGACAACGGACGCAAAGGCGAGCGTAAAACGTTCGCCGGGAGTGGCAGTGGCAAGCCGTTCCCGCGCGGGGATAGGCCTGGCGGACCGGGTGGTGCCCGCCCGCCGTTCTTTGCCCGAGAGCCCTGGAAAGAAGACCGACCCCGCACGGGAGGGTACGCGAAGCCTCCCTACCGGAACGACGAGCGGAGCACACCTGCCCGCGGCGATGACAACGCCCGCCCACCTTTCCCGAATCGCCCGGCGGCGTCCGGCGATCGGAAGCCGTTCACCCCTTCGGGCGAGCGCAAAACCTTCGGCGAGGGCCGCAAGCCATTTGGAGCGGCGGGAGGCGGCGGGAAGTCTTTCCGTCCCAATAAGCCGTTTGGTGCCGGGGGAGACGGAGCGCCCCCGCGCAATCGCTTTGGCGGTGGGGAAAGCCGCCCGTTTGGGGACAACCGGGAAAATGCTCGCCCCCGCGGAGAAGGCGCGCCATTTGAACGCCGCGAAGGCTTCGGAGCGCGCAAACCTTTCGGGGATCGCCCAAATGCTCGCCCAGACGCTGACCGGCGACCCTTCGGGGATCGCCCGGATGCCGACCGGCGACCCTTTGGCGACGCACGGCCCAAGGCACCCTTCAACAAGCGTCCGTTCGGCGACAAACCTTTCCGCCCCCGCGAGGAGGCGCGTCCTTTCGAAAATGGGAGCGATCGTAAGCCGTTCGGCGATCGGCCGAACCG
>CAXTKZ010000016.1:13352-35298 GCA_964244985.1 uncultured Acidobacteriaceae bacterium | reverse complement strand
GCCCCCCTTTTCCGCCTCGCGGCGAGGGTGCTTCCGGAGAACGTCGGGAACCCTTCCGCGGCGAAGGCCGGCCTGCGCCGTTCCGGCAGGGTCCCAAGCCGTTTGGGGATAGAAACCAGGGCGGCTTCAGTAGTCCCAAGCCATTCCGCGGCAAAACCGATGGCGGTTTCGGCAGCCCCAAGTCATTCCGGCCCCAGCGCGAAGAAGAATCCGGCTCCTCGTTCCGGCGGGAGGGTCGCCCCGATGAAAACGGCCCTGCCCGCTTCACCCCCGGGGCACCCCGTCCTCCACGCCCCGGAGCGCGCCCGCCCGCGCCCGGCGGCAAACGCCCACGCACCGCTCCGTTTACTTCCTCCGGCAAGCCGCGCCCCGGCGTCGGCGCAACGGGTCGGCCTGGCCCGCGCGCGGGTCGCCCGAATGCCGGTTCCGGCCCCAAACCGGGCGGCCGCCCCTTCAACGCGGGCGGCCCGCGCAAAGGTCCGGGTGGGGGCCCGGGCAAAGGTAAACCGCCCCGGCGGGATGCATGAGCAACTTGCCATCCCTATCCGGCAGCCGATGCGAGAACCGTATTTTGGCCATCGACGGCCCGGCCGGGGCGGGAAAAAGTACCGTAGCCGCGCGCATGGCTCAACAGTTTCACCTTGTCAATATCGAAACTGGAGCCATGTACCGCGCCTTCGCGCTGAAAGCCCTGGAGAAGGGTGTGGCCCTTGAAGATGCAGGTGCACTTGCTGCGTTAAGCCGCGATACCCTCATCCTTCTCGAGCCTGGCGGCCGCGTTCTGCTGGATGGGCAGGATGTTTCCGATGCACTGCGCACCCCGGCGGTTTCCGTCGCCGCTTCCCGCATCAGCGTCCATCCGGCAATACGCGCTTGGCTCGTCGGGCGGCAGCAGGCGCTCGGCGCTTCCTTGCCTCCAGGGGCGGAAGGGCTGGTCATGGAAGGCCGCGACATCGGCACGGTCGTTTTCCCCGAGGCAAGCGTCAAGGTGTTTCTGTTCGCATCGCCCGAAGCGCGGGGAGAACGCCGCCTCGCGCAAACACCGAACACCGGTGCAAGTCCGCAAGCGGTGGTAGAGGCTATTCGCGAGCGCGATCAGCGCGACAGTTCCCGGCAGGCAAGCCCCCTGCGCCCCGCTGATGACGCCATTTCCATTGATTCCACCGAGCTTTCGCTTGAAGAGGTCATGGAGCGGATCGCAGCGCTTGTGAAGGAGCGCTGGGGTTTGCAGGCCCCCTAAGGCCCTTACTGCACGACCGGTGCGGGCACCGCCGCGTTGCTCCGCAGGCGCCGCGCCGCAACAGCGGGTGCCGTCCCATTCCGCTTGATGGTCAGGTCGCCGTGTTCGGTTTTGAGCGATATCAAAGGTCCCCCGCCCTGCT
Source organism: uncultured Acidobacteriaceae bacterium (assembly GCA_964244985.1). Classification (GTDB taxonomy): domain Bacteria; phylum Acidobacteriota; class Terriglobia; order Terriglobales; family Acidobacteriaceae; genus EB88. The sequence goes on along the minus strand of CAXTKZ010000016.1, from coordinate 33,916 downwards.
CGCCGGCGATCGTTTTCACCCCGCCCGCGTTTGCCTGTCCAAACGGAAACTCGGATTCAATCAGGTCATCCTTGCCCGTTGTGCCATGCAGCGTAAACCCCGCGCCCGCAGGCAGCGCTACCGTGAGGTTGCCTGTGTTGTTGGTGAGCGACACCGCCCCCAGCGGCTCAGCCAGCGCAACCGATACATCCCCATTCGCATCCGTCACGACCGCGTCGCCGAACAGCCCGGTGATGTCCACGCTTTTGGACCGGGTTTCGAGCTTCACCCCATCGCCCGCGTCCTGAAGGCGCAGGTCGTCGCCGTCCAGGGACAGTGAACCGCGCAGACGCTGCACTTCCAGCTGCGTGATCTTTGAGTGGAAAGCCACCGGGCCGCCCGCCCCGTCAATCTCCGTATTGCCGAAAAACTCGCCCTGGAGCGTGGTTCTGCCTTTCACTCCGGATAGAACCACATCGTCGGCGCGGCCTTCCAGCAGCAGGTCTCCCGTGACCGAACGCGCCCGCACATCGCCATGATCCATGGTCAGGTGTACCGGTCCGCCCAAGGAGTCGAGCGTCACATCCCCGTGATCGCCCTCAACCGTCAGCGCGTGTTTGATGCCTGAGGCGGCGACATCGCCGTGATGCGTACGCACGGTGCATGCCACCCCGTCCGGCACCAGGACGACCAGGCGCACCTCCGCCCCTTTGCGACCAGGAACCGTGAGGCGCGCGTTGGCCCCATTCACCTCCAACGAAGGCCGCACCGCGGAAAACGCCCCCTCACTGTCTTTTGCCCCTGCCCCCCGCCGCACGTGGGCAGTTTCATGCGCATCCACGTGGATCTGCCCATCCGACGACAGCGCGATCTCGACGTCTCCCCGCGCATTGTCGACCAGGAGCGTGCCGTCCGCGGGCATGGGTTTTTGCAACGTGACCAGCCGCTCTTCCGTGTCGCCGTCGCCGTTGAACGACCAATCGCCGTCCCAGTTCCAGGAGGGCAAAGCCCCAATATGGGCGGTGTGGCTTGCCAACCCCAACGCCACCAGGAGGAAAACCAAGAACCCCACGCCCCCGCCGCGCTGACGCCCGACGGCAACCCCGGCCCGCCTGTCGACGATCCGCTCCAACAGCAGCACGAGGCCCACGACGATCAGAGCCAGCGGCCACCAGCGGGCATAGGTCCGCCAAAAGTGCGACATCGACACCACGTCGGTTGTGATAAGGAGCGCGAACGCACCGACAAGCAGCAGCAGGGCACCGCCGGTAAACGAACGCCGGAGAGGATAGGGCGCGCCGCCGGGGAGAAGGGCGGGGACCGGCAAAGCTGCTTCCAGCAAGCGCAGCAGGCCCGCCGCGAGCAGATACAAGGGCCAGCTTCGACCGAAGGAGAGTACATGCCACTGGGCCAGCAGGGCCGTGAACGCAAAGCAAAGCAGATACACCGGCCCGCGAATGCGGCGGATCAAAAAGGGGTTCATCGCGGGTCCTCCTCGCGGAATACGTTTGGCTCGCGGGCACCGCCGGGTTCGCGCGGCACGTTCGGCTCGGGCGTAATGGAAAATGGGTTGCGGCGCTCATCTGGGGGAACGGGGGTAAAAGGCGTCTGCGCCGGGGCGGAAACAGCCTGCCCTTCGCGCACCCGGCGCTGCAGCAACCACCCGCCCAGGACGATCAGCAGCACAGGCCAGCCGCGCCCAACCCAGTCCACATCGAACACGCCCAGCGTGCTCAGGAGCAGCAGTGTTCCCACGACGATCAAAACCAGGGCACCGATTGGCTCGCCGCGGCGAACCGGAGTGGACGGGACGGGAGTCAAGGCTGCCGCTGGGGCGACCGGCGGTGCGGCGTAAGCTGCTGCCACCAGAGGGATATACGCTGCCTGCGGACCCACATAGGGGGCTGTCTGGGGTCCCATGCGGCGGCTCAGGTCCAGCAGCCCGAACGGGTCAGGCAGTGGCAGGCCGTCGCGCCGCGCCGCGGCAGTCTGCGCGGCGTCGAATATCTGGTAAATGACCCACGCCGCAATCACGATGCCCATCAGGTCGAAATGCTGCGTTAGACCGATCAGCCCAACAAAAATCAACACATGGAGCAAAGCCTTGACGAACTGCCCGTTATACATCGCACCCACGCCGGGGATCACGCCCAGCCATCCGGCCAGCGCGGGGTTGGGGCGGCCCCGGGGACCGGGAGCGGCATAGGGAGGAGGTCCGTTGGTTGCCCCAACCGGCGTATACGGGCCACCAACAGGCGTGAAAGGCACCCCGCTGTATCCAGGGTTGGGCGCAGCTCCTGAAAAAGCTGCCGCTGCCTGGGGGTATCGGGCATGGAGGCAGGGCTCGCATAAAATGAGGCCGCCTGCCCCGCGCGTGCAGAGAGGGCAAAGCGCTTTGCCGCAGTTCTGGCAATAGCCGGTTGCCGGGGCTTGGGGGTGCTGGGCGCAGTTCATGGCAATCTCCTGTTTTCAACTGAAACCATCCGGGCATTGGCCCACAGCACGTCGGCGGGTGTATCCGCCCCGCCTGCCCGCGACTCGGGTCCAAGCTTGTCCGCGCCGCGCATGGCTTCCACCGTGACCTGCAGCTCGCGTACGATCCGCAGATTGTCGTAAAAGCTCACAATCTGCTTTTTCGCCCCGAAAAACTGCCGCGACGCGGTAGCCGCCACCGATCCCGGCTCCAAGTCGCGGGGGTGGAGCCCGCTTACCGAGAACGTAAGTGCAAGCGAGAAAAACGCCATCCCCGTCGTGAGGAGAGCGCCCGCATACCGATGTGGGGCCACGGATGCCGGGTGCGGCAAACGGATACCGTCCATCGACAGCGCGGGCTCAAAGCCGGTCCGCTCCAAAATCCTGCCCAGCAGCTCCACGGGCGGCTCGGGCGGAGCGTCGTGGAGCAAACGTGCCCAGGCCTTGCCGCGCTCGGCTCCCTCGAGCAGCGCCCCGCAGCCGGGGCAGGCAAGCGCATGCGCCCGCAGCCGCCGTTCTTCCTCGGGCGCAAGCGTACCGTCGTGCAAATCGGCGATCGCGGCTTCCCACTGCCCGCAACTCAGTTCGTCATGCAGCATGCAGCTCACCTCGAAAAGCGGTCTCATGTTCAGTGTTGCGGCTTCGGCAAAGCTCGTGAACCCCGCATTGCTGCGGAAACTCCTCGGAAGCGGTACCGGGCTTGCTGATCTATGAGACCGCTTCCCTCCCTTTCCGCCCGAGAATGCGCGCCAGCTCGGCCCGTCCGCGCGAAATCCGCGACTTCACCGTTCCTTCCGGCACGCCCAAAACCCCGGCAATGTTTTTGTAGTCCATATCCTGTAAATCGCGGAGAATCACCGCTTCGCGCAGTTCGGGCGAGACCTGCCGGAGCGCCGCCTGCACTTCCCTTTCCAGCTCGCGCTGGAGAGCGTGGGCATGCGGGCCGGGACGCGCGTCTTCAAGCTGCAATGCAGGGGCATCCGCCTCTTCCCAGCCGTCATCGAGCGAGCCCGAAGCCCTTTGCATGCGCGAGCGGCGATAGTGGTCCACCAGGTGGTTGCGTGTCATCGTGGTGACCCACACCAGGAGTGAGCCGCGCGCGGGGTCGAACGCACGCAGATGCCCGTATACCTTCAGGAACACATCCTGGGTCAGGTCTTCGGCGTCCTGCGGTGAACCGGTAAAGCGGTAGCACAACGCATACACGCGGCCATGGTGTGCCCGCACCAGCTCAGCCCAGGCCGGCCCGTCGCCCCGCAGGCAGCGCGCCACTAGGAGAGCCCACTGCGTGTCGGCTTTATCGCGCGCGTACGAAGGTGTCGGAAAAGGCTGGGGATTCGGCCGCGAAGGCTGCCCACTCGCCGGAACGCGCAATGTAAAGGGTGCCGACGTACATGCCACCGTGCTCATGGGAAGGTATACGCAGAAAGGCGGCTGGCGGTTCCGTCAGGGTTACTGAAAAGTTGGCTGCGCGCTTTGGCAGCGGGCGCACACGCCGAGCACATCGACCGACATGCGCTCCATGCGGAAGCCGCCCGGCAGCTCGCGCGGCTCGTCCGACAAGCCCAGCAGTTGGGGATCGATGTCATGAATCGACTTGCATTGCGTGCACAGCAGATGATGGTGCCGCGCATGGTTGGTTTCCATGCGCATGGAGCCGTGGTGGAGCGATACCTGCGCAAAGATGCCTGAGTCGATAAACAGATGAAGGTTCTTGTACACGGTGGCAAGCGAGATGGAGGGGATCACCTGTTTGACCTGTGCATACACCTCTTCGGGCGATGGATGGCCCTCCGTGGACTGAAGCACGTCAAAAATGATTTGGCGCTGGTGCGTCACGGCCAGCCCCGCTTGCTCGCACACCTTCCGGAAATCGGTTGCCTGCTCTTCCATCCTCAGCGAGAATACCGGGTCTGCCGAAAAGCATCAAATGCAATTTCCAGCCTGCTTCCATGGGACGATGCAGCGTGCTGGAGCCCGAAAGTCTTGATCGTGTCGAGATGCAAGGCCCGCAATAAGAGGATGCGGCATCGAGGTATTGTGTCATGTAGGCCATGACGCATAGCGCCCCATGCGAGCTCCTGTTCCTCGATCTTTGGTTCTCGGAGTTCGCGAACTTTCAACGGACGCGCGGGCTTGCTTACGCTTTCACATCCAGCATGCGATCCAGCGCCACCTTGGCCCAGTGTTTTACGTCCTTGCGTACGGTGATTTGGTTGACCACACGGCCCTCGATGAGGTTTTCCAACACCCAGCACAGGTGCTGCGGGCTGATGCGGAACATCGTTGTGCACAGGCAGCCTGTGTCGTCGAGAGTGATGACCTGCTTGCCCTGGGGGGCGAACCGCTTTGCAAGCCGATTCACTAGATGGATCTCCGTACCGATCGCGACGGTCGCGCCTTCAGGCTGCTGCTCGACGTACTCGATAATGCGCTCGGTCGAGCCGGTCGCGTCGACCTTTTGGCACACCTCCCAGCGGCACTCCGGGTGGGCGATGATCTTGACGCCGGGGTACTTCGCCCGCACCTGATCGACGTGGTCGGGCAGAAAGCGCTGATGTACGGAGCAATGACCCTTCCACAGAATTACCTTTGCGGCTTTCAGGCGCGCGGGAGTCAGGCCGCCGTTGATCTGGTAGGGGTCGTACACCACCATCTCCGATAACGGTATGCCCATGGCGAATGCCGTGTTGCGTCCCAGGTGTTGGTCGGGCAGGAACAGGATCTTCTCCGCTCGCGCGAACGCCCACGCAAACGCCTGCCGCGCATTGGACGACGTGCAGACCAGCCCACCGCGCTCCCCACAAAAAGCCTTGATGGCGGCGGTCGAGTTCATGTACGTCAGTGGGAGGATGCTGTCGCCGAGCCCTGAAGCTTGGAGCGCGTCCCAGCAATCCTCTACCTGGCCGATCTCAGCCATGTCGGCCATGGAACAGCCGGCGTTTAGGTCCGGCAAAATGACCTGCTGCTCCGCTCGACCCAGCACATCGGCGGACTCGGCCATGAAATGGACGCCGCAGAAAACAAGGTACTTCGCGGCGGTTTCGGCGGCGATTTTCGAGAGTTTGTAGCTGTCGCCCGTGTGGTCGGCGAAGCGGATCACCTCATCGCGCTGGTAGTGGTGGCCCAGCAGCACGGCGGTGGAGCCGAGCTTCGCGCGCGCCCGGGCAATGCGGTCGTCCATGGATCGGTCGGGCAGGACGAGGTAGTTTTCAAGCGAGCAGGCCTCCCCAGAAAGTTCACGGGCAGGGGCAACGATTTCGACCTCTTCAGTCAATACGCTCACAGCTGTATTCCGCCTTCAGTCCGCGGAGGCTTGGGGCCTTGGCGAACGGGGATGTTGAAAGCATGTCGTACAAGCTGCAGCGGCTTCGCAAGGTTCCAAACCGCGGGGATGTTGCAGCTTCTTTAACAGATGCGGCACGGGGCGCTGCGATGCAGGGAGGAAGCCGCGGGCTGAAACTGTTACGGGGAGTTTAATACAGGAGCGCTCTCATGCAAGCGGCTTTTACGCGTCCGTGTGCGTTCCCGCGACACGCTGGTACTGTTTCGGGACTGAACTTGTTCGGTTAGGCTGTGAGGACTTTCTGCGGTTTCGCAAGCGGTGACCCGAGATGGGCCAGAGGATCGGCCCAACCGGCAATTGCCGTTTACAGGAGCGGCTCTTGCCGGTTTCTCCGCAGGAGGTGGCCTATGGACGCAAAAACGTCCTGGATGCATCTGCTCGTAACCGTAAGCCTTGATTGGCGAACGGCCGTTGCAGTTGTTACCTTGGTCCGGCTGCTGCGAAAGCGGTAGCACAACCCCTCGGCGCGCGATCGCCGAGGAACTCCTCTTTCACACCTCTTAAAATACAGCATGTCTCGCGCAATCAGGTGATCAGTTTTGGTATGGCGACTCGTTTGCGAGCGCTGAAGGGAAAACTGCTTCCCACCCGAGACAGAAGCAGGCCCGGCTGTCGGGTATCATCATTAGGCGATGCACCTGGCCGACCCCATTTTCATCTTCGTTCTAGCGCTGGTGCTCCTGGGGCCCAAAAAGACCGGCGAGCTGGGCCAAAAGCTGGGCAAGCTGATGGGCGAGTTCCGCAAGGCATCGAACGACTTCAAGTACCAGTTCAATGAAGAAATGCGCGTCGCCGACCAGGTCGAGCAGCAAAAGAAGCAGGATGCGGACCGTGCCGCGGCGACCCCACCGGAAAACAGCATCCTGCCGCCTTCCCCGGAGGTCATCGAGCCCGTTCCCTATGCGGTGTCGGCCACCACGGGCGAGGTGCAATCGACGGAAGACCACCCCCTGCTGCGGGTCGATGTGATCCCACCCATGGACGGCACCCCGGCCGACCCTACTTCATCCATGGCCATCCCCCAGCCGGAAAATCAGATTGAGGTACCCGTCCACCGTGGCTGACGCTCTCGACCGCGCCCGCGCTTCCGTCACCGACCGGGCGGAGCTGCCCGGCATGAGCCTGATGGAGCATCTTGAAGAGCTCCGCAAACGGTTCATCCACGTCATTGCGGCCCTTGTTCTTGCTTTTTTCGTGGCGTACGGCTTCCATGAGCGCATTTTCTCCTTTATGCAGGAGCCCATCACCTACGCGCTCCGCAAGCACCACCTCGATCAGCGTTTGGTCATTCACAACCCGGTCGATGGCTTCAATGCGTATCTCAAACTGAGCTTCCTGGCCGGGGCGCTCCTGGCCGCGCCGTATGTGCTCTACCAGATTTGGCTGTTTATCTCGCCGGGCCTGTACAAGCACGAAAAACGCTATGTGTGGCCGTTCATGGCGGCGACGGTGACGCTGTTTTTCGCGGGCGCATACTTCGGCTACCATTTCGTCTTTCCCGGCTCGCTCGACTTTCTGTTCTCCTACAGCAGCCGGTTCCTGCCGTTGATCGAGATCAATGAGTACACGGGGCTGTTTCTCACGGTCATTCTCGGCCTGGGCATCGCGTTTGAGCTCCCGATTCTGGTCATGTTTCTTGCGCTGTTCGGCATCGTCAGCCCCCGGTTTTTGTGGAACAACATTAAGTACGCGATCCTGATCATCTTTATCGTCGCGGCCATCATCACCCCCACGCCCGACCCACTGAGCATGTGCGTGTTTGCCTCGCCCATGATCGTGCTTTACCTCATCAGCATCGGGGTATGCGCGGCGGTGCACCCGGCGCGGCGCAAGCGGCTGCGCGAGGAAGAAAAGTGAAACTCGCGGCTTTTCTGCTCCTGCTCACCACCCCGGCCCTCGCTGTGCCCCCTGCATTTAATGGCGCCAAAGCCTACGCCTACACGAAACAGTTCGTCACTGAAACCGGCCCCCGCTTCAACGGCAGTCCGGGCCTTGCAAAAGCACAAACGTTTCTTAAAACCTTCTTTGCGCACGACCAGCTGCAGGAAGACACTTTTACCTCTTCCACCCCCGCCGGGCCGCAGCTGATGCACAACTTCATCGTTAAATTTCCCGGCAAGCGTGACGGCATCGTCGTGCTCGCAACCCACTATGAAACGAACTACTGGCTCAAGGACACGCCCTTTGTCGGCGCAAACGACGGGGGCGCAACTACGGGACTGATGATGGAGATTGCGAACGATCTCCGCGCCCATCCTCCGCAGGGGTACAGCGTATGGATGGTGTTTTTCGACGGGGAAGAGTCGGTCGGCCCCCAGTGGACCCACTCGGATTCGCTCTACGGCTCTCGCCATCTCGCGGCCAAATGGCAGTCGGACGGCACCCTTGCGCAGATCAAGGGGTTTCTGCTGCTCGACATGATCGGCGACCGCGACCTTGACATCGAGCGCGACACCAACTCCACCCCTGCGCTGGAGGACGTCGTGAAGCAAGCCGCCGAAGCCACAGGCTACAGCGCGTACGTGTTCAAGCAGACAACCGAGGTTGAGGACGACCATCTGCCCTTTGTGCAGCGCGGCGTACCCTGCGCCGACATCATCGATCTGGACTACGGCCCCAACAACTCCTGGCATCACACCGCCGAGGACACGCTCGACAAGGTGAGCGCAAGAAGTCTGACTATTTCAGGGACGATCGTGGAACGCGCCATGCAGTTGATCGACAGCAAAGGCCGCTGATGCCGTCGCACTTTGCCGGTGCCTCGCTCCCATTCTGGCTTGCATTTCATGCCGTCGTCGCCGTGCTCCTTGTTGTCGATCTCCTGGTGCTGGGTCGAGCGAAAAGCGCCCGCGCCGGGGTGCGTCAAGCCTGGGCGTGGACCGGCTTCCTTGCCGCCGTCGCCTTCTGTTTTGCGTTGTTCGTTTCGCACGAGCAGGGCCGCGGGCACGCCGTCGAGTTCATCTCCGGCTACCTGGTCGAGGGCTCGTTGTCGGTTGACAACCTGTTTGTGTTTTTGCTGCTGTTCCGCGCATTGGGCTTGGATGAAAACGGCCAGCGGCAGGTGCTGCTGTGGGGTGTGCTCGGGGCCATCGTTCTGCGCGCGGTGTGCATCTTCGCCGGGGTAGCGCTGCTCGAGCGCTTCGCATGGGTCCAGTATGTTTTTGGAGCGGTCCTGCTGTATGCGGGCATCCGGCTGCTGCGGGCCAAACACGGTGAAGGGGATGCCGACCAGCCCGCCCCGCTGCGGTGGCTCCGCAAGCGCCTCGGGACGGGTACCGAGTTGCGCGGCTCGGCATTTTTTCTTGTGGTCGCCGCTGTGGAAGGCACCGATCTCCTGTTCGCGCTCGACTCCATCCCAGCCGTGCTCGCGATTACGCGCGACCCCTTCATCGTCTATACCTCAAACATCTTTGCGATCCTCGGGCTGCGCTCGCTGTATTTCGGCCTTAAAAATGTGCTCGACAGTCTGCGCCTGCTCCACTACGGGCTGGCCGTGATCCTGATCTTTGTCGCCGCGAAGATGCTCGCGGCGCGATGGGTGGAGGTACCCGCGGGCATCTCCCTTGCCGTCATTCTCGCGATTCTGCTTGTCTTCGCGGTCGCGAGTAAGCTGCTGCCGGAGCGGGCTGAGGAAGCCTAGGGCGCGACCGCTTCCAGCAGCAGAGCATGATGCGTGTGCAGCGACATTTGGCGCTATGAATCTATAGGTGGAACGGCCCACGGGGCGGCCATACGCGTTTGAAACAGTTCCGTGGGCGTTTGCCCGTGCTCACGGGAGTGTGCGTTCAAGCTTGCGGGCGGTGCATATTCGTTGCATAGTAAAGGCGTGCCCGCGTTTGAGGATGCCATTCGCTTCGGCGGTTTTGTGCTGGCTCATGCCGCCTGGATCGCTTCGGATCAACCCGCCGGTGACCTCATTTGCCCATTCGCCGTCGTAGTGCGAGGCAATGAACACGAGCTGATACCCTTCGAGGCCGACTCACAAGCAGAAGCAATCAGCAGAGGTAAAGCCAGCTTTGACGAGTTGCGTCCGAAAGTGAACAAGTGGTCACTCGCGAGAGAGGGGCTGTGGGGGTATGTCGGAGAGAATGCCCCCAAGAAGGATGCCATCACGGTTTCCTCCTGGGTGAAAGGTCTTGATGAAGCTCTGCACCTATCTCAGCTGTTCAAACCAGCGGCTAGCGGAAGGTTCGAACTGATCGGCGAAATTACGATCATCGTTCACGGTATGATTCTCTCCGGATCAGCTCACGAGAAACTTAACGAGATCGCTATGGAGGGCATAGCCCAACATCCTCAAGGATGGGAGTGGGATAGCTGGCGAACATGACCTAACCGTCCCAAGCTCGACCGGTTCGCCCGTGATGTCGCGTTCGTGGCGAATTGAGGGAAAAGCGGCCATGAGTGGTCAGCGGGACACACTCCAATAACCGCTTATTACAGCAGCCTCGGCGCAAACTCCACAGGAGCCGCTCCGACAACCAGCGAGTGCTTCGCAAAGCGCGCGTCATCCCGCGCGGGAAAATCGTTTCGGAAATGCGCCCCCCGGCTTTCTTCCCGCGCCAGCGCTGAGCGCACAATCAACTCACCCACATCCAGCAGGTTCCCGAGCTCGATGCCGTCGCGCGTCGGCTTAAGCTCTTTGCAGGTGCGCCCGCGCAGCTCGTGGAGGCAGCGCGCCGCAGCCTCCAATCCATCGCGGTCGCGCAGCAGCCCGGCATCGCGCCACATGGCCGCCCGAAGTACAGTTCGCAGTTTGCTGTCGCCCTGCACAGTGGGTGGCGGCGCCGGCAGCGGCCCGGCCTTCTTGCCTTCTTCGCTCAACATGGCGTCCGCCGCGCGTGCGCCGAACACCAGCCCTTCCAGCAGCGAGTTCGACGCTAAACGATTGGCCCCATGTACCCCCGTACAGGCCGCCTCGCCCGCCGCGTACAGGCCGGGGAGCGAGGTGCGTCCGTCCGCATCGGTTTCCACGCCGCCCATCAGGTAGTGCGCCGCCGGACGCACGGGGATCAGGTCGCGGCTCAACAGGAGGCCGTAGCGCGCGAGAAACGCTGAAATGCCAGGGAAGCGCGCGGGCAAGTCCTCCCGTACATGGCGCATATCGAGATACACCGGCCGGGGAGCGCCATTGGCATCCAGCCCTTCGCGTGTAATTGCCCGCGCCACCTGGTCGCGCGGGGCGAGCTCCAGCAGCGGGCTATAGCGCTCCATAAAGCGTTCGCCCCGGTCGTTGAGCAGGTACGCACCCTCACCCCGCAGCGCCTCGGAAAGCAGGAAGCGCGGAGCACCCGCGAGCGACAGCGCGGTCGGGTGAAACTGATAAAACTCCATGTCCGCCACCGCCGCCCCAGCCCGCCACGCCGCCGCGATACCGTCGCCGGTCGCTACCGAGGGGTTGGTGGTATCGGAGTACACCTGGCCCGCGCCCCCGCTTGCCAATAGCACCGCGCGGGCGCGCACCGTCTCCAACGCGCCGTCCGACCGCAGCAGCCGAGCACCGATCACTCGACCGTCATCGGCAAGTAAATCCGTACAGGTTGTCCATTCCAGCAGCTCGATGCGGGGGTGCGTCCGCGCATGCGCCAGGAGCGCCCGACCGATCTCCGCGCCGGTCGCGTCGCCGTCGGCATGGAGAATCCGCGAGCGCGAGTGAGCCCCTTCGCGCGTCAAAAGCAGCTCGCCGCTGGTTCCATGGCGGTCGAACCCCGTGCCCCAGCGCAGCAGCTCTTCCACGCGCGCCGGACCCTCCGCCACCAACACGCGGGCGGCTTCCCGGTCCACCAGGCCGTCGCCCGCGGCGCGTGTGTCGGCCCAGTGTTCCTCCACGTCTTCGAGCCCGCCCCGCGCCACGGCGATGCCGCCCTGGGCGTAGCTTGTGTTCGACTCGCCCAGCTGCTCCTTGGTGACGGCAAGCACATGGCCATGGGCGGCCAGCGTGATGGCGGCCCGCAGCCCGGCAATGCCCGCGCCAATCACCAAAAAATCCGTTTCGCGCTCTCCCTGCATACCTCATTAGACAACCGCGGAGCCCGACGGGTGCCGATCTCGCATGGAAGGTACGATAAAACCGTGCACACCCTTCCCGTCATCACCCCTTCCGCGAGCTACACAGTGCATGTCGGCCCCGACCTACTGCCCCAGCTCGCGCGGTTTGTCGGCAGCCGCCGTGCGTTTGTTCTCAGCTCGCCGCCGGTGTGGTCGCTGTGGGGAGCCCTGTTTGCAGCCGCCTTCCCCACGCCGCCGCACGTGCTGTTTTTGCCGCCGGGCGAGCAATGGAAGCGCCTCTCCGAGGTCGAGCGCCTGCTGGAGGAGCTGGCGGGCGCGGGGGCGGATCGCTCCTCGCTGCTGCTCGCCTTCGGGGGCGGCATTGTCGGCGATGTCGGGGGTTTTCTCGCGGCGGCGTACATGCGCGGTATTCCGTATGTGCAGGTGCCCACGACGCTGCTGGCGCAGGTGGACTCCTCCGTCGGGGGCAAGACCGGCGTCAATCTCGCCGCCGGAAAGAATCTGGTGGGCGCATTCCACCATCCGCAGGCAGTGTTTGCCGACACAGACCTGCTCGTAACCCTGCCCCCACGCGAGCTGCGGGCCGGGCTCATGGAAGCAGTCAAGGCCGCCATCATCCGCGATGCCGAGTTCTTTACGGCCCTTGAGTCGGACGCATGCGGGCTGGGGGAGATCGTCGCCCGCGCTGTCGCGATCAAGGCAGCGGTGGTCGGTGCGGATGAGCGCGAGTACGGCTTGCGCATGATTCTCAACCTGGGCCATACGCTGGGCCATGCGATTGAGGCCGTCACCGAATATAAAGTGCTGCTGCACGGCGAGGCCGTCGGCTGGGGCATGCTGGCGGCTTTTTACCTTGCACGGGAGCGCGGCCTGATGAGTGCTGGGGAAGAGAACCGGGCCGGCGCTCTGGTACGCAGACTGGGCATGCTGCCGGGCTTCAGCGCGTCCACTGAAACCCTGATCGAAGCAGCCGGACACGATAAGAAGAATAGCCGGGGGACGCGCCGGTTCGTGCTGCCCCGCGGCATCGGCGATGCCGTTGTTGTGGAGGATGTGACGGATGCGGAGCTGGCCCGTGCCGCCGAAGCGATCCTGAACGAGGCCCGGCATGGCTGAAGCCGGCGCACGTCCTCAGGGGGCAGCGGACGAGCGGGAAGCAGCGGCGCGCGTGCGGGCCATGTTCGATGAGATCGCTCCGCGCTACGACCGTTTGAACCACATTCTGTCGCTCAATATCGACCGTTTGTGGTGGCGGCGCACCGCCCGACGCTTCCGCGCAACCCTCGCCCGGCCCGAAGCCCGCATCCTCGACCTGTGCTGCGGCACCGGCGACATGACGCTCGCGCTCCTGCGCCATCGCCCGGCCGAGGCCGTCCCAGTGCTGGCCGCCGACTTCGCCCACAACATGCTTGTGCGCGGCGCACGCAAGTTCGGGGGGCGCGGTGCCGTTGCCATTGAAGCGGACGCCATGCGCCTGCCCATCGCCTCGGGCTCGCTTGACCTCCTGACCACTGCGTTCGGCTTCCGCAACCTGCGCAACTACCGTGAGGCGCTCGAGGAGTTCCACCGCGTCCTTGCCCCCGGCGGCACGGTCGGCATCCTCGATTTCGCCGAACCTCCCGGCCCATTAGGCAGGGCCTACGCACTGTATTTCCGGCATGTGCTGCCCCGCATCGGCGCGCTGCTCGGCGGCACGGCGGAGGCCTACACTTATCTGCCCGCCTCCGTAGGCCGCTTCCCCGCCCCGCCTGTCTTAATGGAAACCATGCGCGCGGTCGGCTTCAGGGGGGTCACCTGGACCCCGTACACCTTCGGCATCGCCGGGTTGTATGTGGGGCGTTGTGCGAGTTAAATCGCAGGTCACAAGCCCATGGAGGGCAGTTCTGAATGCGGTGTCAACTACTTCTGACAAGCCCTCTCCTGCTGTTCGTACTTGGGGCGCAGCAGCCAAATACTTATCCAGCACTCAAATCGCCCGGGATCGACTCCGCCGACCATCTTTCGGACGCGCTCCATCTCGCCGTCCCGTCCGAGCGGGAGCGCATTCTGTACCGCCTCGGCGTGGATTCGGAAACCGCCCGCATGGCTGCCGGCCAGCTGGAGACGGCCTTGCGGTCTGAAAGGATCGACGGCTCCGACGCAAGCCTGCTTTCTATCCCCTGCAGCACAACCCTCACTACCGCCCATCTCTATCTACTTGGCGCAAGCATGCACGTCACGGACGATGCTCAGCTTAACTGTTGGCGAGAGAACGCGAGTTATGGTTTCCTGTTCCTGCCTGGGCACCCTAGTATGGCTGTATTCGCTCATCACAGTACCGCGACTCACGGCACAGGTGAGGTCGCCGACAACATGTTGCTGCTCGAACCACGCGGTCACCGCTGGGCTACCCTGCTCGAAACCACTGAATACGACCGCACAGACCTTCCCGATAAAACCGTCGAGCACGCAAGCACGATTCAACCCTTTCCCGACGGCAGCCTCCAAGAAACCCGTGCCACCACCGTTCACCGGGGCGGTTCGGAGAATGACCCGGCCCATGCACGCATCGAAGCCGTCGAGCGCCGCCGATGGCGATGGAGTGCCGCCACCCGCACCTACTCCCCCGACCCTTTTACGACCGCGAGCCGTTAGAAAGAAGCCTGCCCCGGTATACCCTAAACGGATGAGCGAGCCCGCCGCCCAGCCGAAAATCAGTGCCACGTCGGGCGAAAAGGCAGCCGCGGCCCGCGCGTCCGTTTTGGCGGCCTTGCTTATGACGCTGCTGAAGCTCGCAACAGGGCTCCTGTCCGGTTCCTTGGGCGTTTTGTCCGATGCGGCGCATTCCGGCCTTGATCTCGTCGGCGCGGGCCTTACCTACGTGTCCGTCCAGGCCGCCGACAAACCCGCTGACGAGGACCATCCTTACGGCCATGCAAAAATCGAAAACGTCTCCGCCTTTGTTGAGGTTTTTCTCATGGCGGCCTCCTCTGCATGGATCGGCGCGGAAGCCCTTCTCCGCATCGCCCGCCATCGCCCCGGCGTCCGGTTTTCGGTGTGGCCCATGGCGGTCGTCGTGCTCTCGATTGCGGTCGACCAATGGCGCTCCCGCAGCCTGCGCCGCGCCGCCGCCCGCACCGGTTCGCCCGCGCTCGCGGCGGACGCCGCCCACTTCGCCTCCGACCTTTGGGCTTCCGTTGCCGTGCTCGTCGGCCTCCTGCTCACCGGTCTTGGCGAGCGCTTGCGCATCCCGGCCCTGGGCTATGCCGACTCAGCCGCCGCCCTGCTCGTTTCGCTCACCATCCTTCTTGTGGCCTGGCGCATGGGCCGCCGCACCGTGGGCACCCTGCTCGATACCACCCCACGCGAGGTGCGGCGCGAAGTTCTCAGGGAGGTTCGCCGCGTCAATGGCGTGCTTGCCGTCGACCAGGCCCGCATGCGCTCCGCGGGCGCGGCGCACTTTGCCGACCTCACCCTGTCCATGTCGCGCCAGCTTACTTTTCAGCGCACCGAGCAACTGGTGGAAGCCGCCACCGCCGCCGTGCGCCGCGTCCTACCCGACGCCGATGTTGTCATCCGCACCGTGCCCCGCTCCACCGACACGGAAAGCATCTTCGACCGGGTCCGGGCCGTGGCACTGCGCAACAATGTCATGCTCCATGACGTTTCCGTGCAAACCATCGGCGGCGGGCTCCGCATTGAGCAGCATATTGAGGTCGATGAAAAGCTCCCCCTCAAGCGCGCCCACTCCTTTGTTCGCGGCATTGAGGACGAAATTAAGGGGGAGCTCCCGGAGGTCGATACCGTCCTGACCCATATCGAATCGGAGCCCGCCACCATTCTGAAACCTGAGCTGGAAGCGCGCGACCGGGCCATGGAGGATCAGCTGCGCGAAGCCGCCGCACCTCTGCCCGAAATCCTTGACGTTCACGATGTTGTTGTCAGCCGCGTGGGGGAGCGTTTTCAGTTGTCCTGCCATTGCGCCATGCCTGATGACCTGGTGATGCAGCGCGTCCATGAGGTCATCACGTCGCTTGAGGACCGGTTCAAAAGCGGCTGCCCGGAGGTCGACCGCGTCCTGATCCACCCCGAGCCGGTGACGGATTCGCGGCATGGCTGAGCCAAAAATCGGGTATTTTACAACCGGCTGCTTCATCCAGGATGGCTCGGCTTTGATTGGAGCACAGCGAAGGACCTGCTTTTCTCGACAGTACAAGCACATAAAGGAGCCAAGCATGATCGCAACCTCCACCTGGAAAGGTGAGTCGCACTACGAAGGCCGCACCGAAAGCGGCCATGCGCTCTCCTTCGATACAGATCGAGCTCACACCGCCGGACCCTCGCCCATGGAGGCCGTACTCGCGGCCTTGTGCGCCTGCACCTCGGTGGATGTCGTCGGCATTCTTCGGAAAAAGCGGCTTGACTTACGATCTCTGGTCGTTTCGGCGACGGGAGAGCAACCCGCCGAACCACCGCGCGTGTTTACGAGTATTCACCTCACCTACCGTGCCGCCGGGCCGGACCTCACGCGCAAAGCGGTCGAGGACGCCGTCGCCCTGTCCAAGGAAAAATACTGTTCCGTGTCCATTATGCTGGCGGGCTCGGTCCGCATCACCTCCTCGATCGAGCTCGAGGACGAGCCTGAAAGTGAACGCAGCGACAAGTTCGAATCCGAGGGTGAGTCCGGCACGTGACTCGATACCTGCGCTTCGGGCTGGTGCTGGGGCTGCTGCTCGGCATCGCGGGGCTGTCCGCGATTGTGACCATGCAGTTTGCCGTACATCGGACCACGGTGGAAGTTCCAGACTTGCAGGGGCTTTCGGTAGGGGCAGCAACAAGCCGCGCTGCCGCCCTCGGGCTCGATCTTTCCGTAACGCAGCGCCTGTACTCGACCGTGCTGCCCGCCGGGGCAGTGCTGCTCCAGTCGCCTGCCGGAGGCGCGACTGTGCGGCGCGGCTGGGATGTCGCGGTTGCCCAGTCGCTGGGACCTCGACGCATCGCCATCCCCGACCTCCTCGGCAAGCCCGAACGCGAAGCCCTGCTCACCCTGCGCCAGCATGGACTTGAGCTTGGTGCCATCGCCCATCTGCCTACCCGCTCCGCCTCGCCCGGCACCGTGCTTGCGCAGGATCCCGGCCCTGCTGCGGAGGGCGCGGAGCAGCCCAGCGTCAACCTCCTGATCGCTGTGCCCGCGCCAGCGGAACCGCCCGCGTGGGTGATGCCGGACGAGACCGGCAAGCCTTACCCGGAGGCCGCCGCCTCCTTGTCGAAGCTCAATCTTCATGCCGAAAGCGCTGCGGGAGCCCCACCTGGAGTGCGGGTTCCGCTCTCCCCCGCAACTGCCCCCGGCACCGTCCTGGCGCAAACGCCGGAAGCCGGCACGCGGGTGGATGCTTCCTCGAAAATCGTGCTTTGGGTGGCACAGCCGTGAGCTGGATTGTTTGATTGACACACTGCCCACTCTGCCTTAGTTTCCAGTTATGCAGCTCAAACTGACTCCCGAGCAGGAAACTCAACTTGCACAGACCGCGGCTCTCGAAGGCAAAACCAGCGATGAATTGGCGCAGGAGCTATTCAGCCGCGTGCTGGCTGCGGAGGTACGCTTCGTGTCGGCTGTACAAGTCGGTTTAGATGCCGCAAACCGCGGCGATTTTGTAGAAAGTGCTGAAGTTTGGGCGCGTATTGAGCGGGTTCTTCAGTCTTAGTGAAGGTTCGTTGGACAAGCCCAGCCGCGAGCGATTTAGAAGGTATTGTTACTTACATCGAGAGGGACAACCCCTCAGTGGCGCTGGAAATAGCGACGAAGTTGTTCAATGCGGGCGAAAGTCTGCAAACGTTTCCACGGCGCGGCAGGTTGGGGCTTACTAATGGAACTCGCGAGCATGTCGTTCCGGGTTTGCCATACATCTTGGTGTACCGAGTCACAGATTCAGCTGTGGAGATACTTCGCATCTTTCATGGCGCGCAAAACCGGCCCTAGCCTCAAATACCTACCCGCACTTTGGGCGCAACTTCCCGGCCCAGCAACTCCGTCGACCGCAGCAGCCTCTCGTGCGCGAGCCCCGCGACGCTCATCTGGAAGCTCCACCGCGCAACGCCGCCCAGCGCTTCGCTCATCCTCAGCACCTTGGCCGCCGCCGTCTCCGGCGACCCCACCACCAGCGCACCCGTCGGCCCTAACAACGCGTTGAACTGGCCGCGCGTCACGGGCGGCCACCCCCGCTCCCGCCCGATCTTTGTAAACGCCTCCGCATAGCCCGGGAAGAAGTCGTCCGCGGCCTCCCCATCGGTATCGGCGACATAGCCCAAAGCATGAATCCCGACCTTGAGCTGTTCCGGCGGAAACCCGGCCTGCGCCCCCGCCCGGCGGTACAGGTCGACGAGCGGCCGGAATCGGTGCGGCTCCCCGCCGATGATCGCGACCATCAGCGGCAGCCCCAGCGCACCCGCCCGCGCAAACGACGCCGGTGTCCCACCCACCCCAAGCCACACAGGCAAACGGCTCTGCAGCGGACGCGGAAACACGCCCTGCCCCGTGAGCGGCGCGCGGTACCGGCCCGACCAGGTCACATGCGTGTTTTCGCGGAGCTTCAGCAGCAGGTCCAGCTTTTCCGCGAACAGGGCGTCGTAGTCTTCCAGCCGGTAGCCGAACAGCGGGAAGGACTCGGTAAACGACCCGCGCCCCGCGACGATTTCCGCGCGGCCTTGCGAAAGGAGGTCCAGCGTCGCGAACTCCTGAAATACCCGCACGGGGTCCGCCGCGCTCAACACCGTCACCGCGCTTGCCAGGCGAATTCGCTTCGTCCGGGCGGCAGCCGCGGCAAGAATCACCGCCGGGGCGGAGTCCAGGTACTCTTCCCGGTGATGCTCACCGAGGCCGAAGGCATCGATCCCAGCATCATCGGCCGCCACGATCTCTTCAATCAATTGCGCCATGCGCTGCTCAGGCGCAACGCGCACACGCGTGACCGGGTCCGGTGCCGAAGAAGCAAAGCTGTCGATGCCGATTTCCATACTCGGCAGATGTCCATGCCGGCAAACACGATTCAAACGCGCCGCAGAACCGCCGCGAAAAACCCGTCGCACGGATGAACCCCGGGCACCGTCCGCAGATATGGCCCCGCGATCGCTGTGTCGCGCAGAAGCGCATGGCCCGTCCCACTCAGCACACCATGCTCGAACAGCCGGTCCAGCCATGGCGCAACCGGCTCGACAGTGACGCCTGCAATCGATTCCACCACTTGCTCGTTCTCCTCCGGCTCCAGCGAGCAGGTGGAGTACACGAGCTTGCCGCCGGGCTGGACCGTCTTGATCGCCGCGGAAAGAATCGCGCGCTGCCGCTCTGCCTGGCGAGCCAAATCCGGGAGCTGCAACCGGTGCCGAATCTCCGGATTGCGCCCCAGCGTACCCGTCCCCGAGCAGGGCATATCGCACAATACTGTGCTGTACACAGGTCCGGGCGCGTGCACGGTTGCATCCCCCGGCACAAAGCGCACGTTTTCACTCCAGGGCATGCGCCGCTCCATGATGCGTAGCCGGGGCGCACTCACATCCATCGCGATAATCGCGGCTTGGGGGTTGCGCTCAGCGAGGATAGCCGTTTTCCCGCCCGGCGCGGCGCACGTGTCCCAAATCGCCGGGCCGGCGTCGAGTGCCGCCAGCTCGCCCACCAGCTGCGAGGCTTCATCCTGCATTCGCGCGTTTGCGCTGGGCGGGCTGCCTTTGGGGTAGCGGCGTGCCCGCGTAAGAAAAACGCCCGGCTCCCCATCGATTTCGTCTAAAGCCGCCCGCACCGTTGTGGGTGCCGCCTGTTGGCCCCACGCGCAAACCCCATGCGCCCCCGCCTCGCCGAACCGAGCCCGCCAGCGGTCCACCATCCAACGCCCGTATGCCGCCGCCGGGTCTGTTTTTAAACTGCCGAGCACAGCTTTTTCCCGCAAAAGCCGCCGCAGCAGGGCGTTCGACAAACCGGCCATCGCCGGCCCATCCGCTTGTTTCGCCAGCTCCACACTTTCGTTGATGGCCGCGTGCGGCGGAATCCTGTCCAAAAACAAAAGCTGGTACCCCCCCAGACGCAGCGCCGTGATCACGCCGAGGTGCATGTCCGAGCCCGGGTGCTTGAGCCGCGCACTCAGCTCCCGGTCCAGCACAGCCTGCCAGCGCAGAGTGCCCAGCACCAGCTCCGTGGCGAGGTCCTTGTCCTGCCGCGACAGCGCGTCCACGCGCGGGGAGCGCAGCTGCTCATCGGCATGCGCCTTGCCGCGCTCCACCAGCAGCAACACGTGCGCGGCTGCCGCCCGTGCCGGAGCGATAGCATCAGCCAAGCCGCACCCCCAAGGCATGGGGGTGCCCGCGCAGGAAATCGGCCGCCGCCATGGCCCGCTTGCCTTCGGGCAGCACCTCTATCAGCTCGATCGCCGTGCCTGCCGCGCAGTGGGCAAACAGCTTTCCGGCAAGCGCAAACAGCGCCCCCGGCTCGCCCTGTGTTTGCGGTCCCCGACCCATGCGTACCGCCGTAAACTTCTTTCCTCCGAGCACCGTCCACGCGCCGGGCCAGGGCTGGAAGCCGCGCCACCGGTTGAATACCTCAGGTGCCGTCCGCGCAAAATCGATCTTTCCATCCTCGCGCGTCAGTGGTGGCGCGTGGGTAGCGCGGGCGGCGTCCTGCGGCTCCGGCGTGAGCGTACCCGCCGCCAGCCCGGCCAGTGTGGACACCAGCAGCGGGGCACCCAGCTCCGCCAGCCGGGGAAACAGCTCCGCCGCGGTCGCCTCCGCCGCG
>CAXTKZ010000016.1:0-13252 GCA_964244985.1 uncultured Acidobacteriaceae bacterium | reverse complement strand
GGAGGAGCCTGCACCTGCAAACCCCGCCCCACAGGCCGGTCGGGCTGCGTCAGCACCAGCGCGATCTCATGCCCCGCCCCGTGCAGCGCCGCCAGCGACGGCACCGCAAACTCGGGTGTCCCGCAGAATACGACCCGCAGCCTCTCCGTCGGGAACGCTACCAATCGCCCGCCTTTTGCAGCTTCCTGATCCGGCGAAGAATCAAGTCCCGCTTGAGCAGCGACACCCGCGCGAAAAACAAAATGCCGTGCAGATGGTCGATCTCATGCTGAAACGCCCGCGCCAATAATTCTTCCCCATCCGCTTCGTACCACTCGCCGCGCACGTTTTGCGCGCGCACCCGCACCTTGGCTGAGCGCGAAACCTTTTCGCGAATATCGGGCAGGGACAGGCAGCCTTCATCCTCGTATTGCCTACCCTCGCGGAAGGTGATCTCCGGGTTGATCAATACCAGCTTGTCTTCCGGCGTCTTCCCAAAGCTCAGGTCGATCACGGTAATTTGTTTCCCCACGCCGATCTGCGGCGCCGCAAGGCCAATGCCCTTCGCCGCGTACATCGACTCCCACATGTCGTCAACCAGGGCTGCAAGCTCCGGGCCGAACTCCGTCACCGGCTCGGCTTTCTGCTGCAACACCGAGTCGGGGTACTTCACAATCTCTCGAATCATCTCGCTCGTTTACCGCTCTCGTTTTCCCCAGCGCATTTCAGCACTGCACAGCACGTCCCATACCGGCTCATCCTGAGGAGCGAAAGCGAAGAAGAACCTGCTTTTTATCAGCGCTGCAAAGTAAAGCAGGTCCTTCGCTGCGCTCAGGATGAGCCCTTTTAGGGGCATAGGATCCTGCGCTCAAAATACTGTCTCAATACGCCCAAATCTGCTCCAAATACCCGTCGTAATTGCGCCGCAGCTCCCGCAATGAATCCCCGCCGAACTTTTCCACCACCAACCGCGCAAACGCCAGCGCTACCATCGCTTCCGCCGCTACGCCCGCCGCGGGCACCACACACACGTCCGACCGCTCATAGGCGGCTTTGGTTTCCTCGCGTCCCGCATAGGTCACCGAGCCCAACGGCCGCCGCAGTGTCGAGATCGGTTTCAGATAGCCGCGCACCACAATATCCTCACCATTTGAGATGCCGCCCTCAACCCCGCCGGCGTTGTTGCGTTCGCGCGTGAAGCGGGTGTGGCCGTTCGTTCCGGACTCCGCATAGCCGATCGCGTCATGCACCTCCGAGCCCAACGACTCCGCCGCCGTGACGCCGCGGCCCAGCTCGACTGCCTTCACTGCCTGGAGGCTCATCACCGCTTGCGCTAGAATGCCGTCCAAACGCTCATCCCAATTGGCGTACGTACCGATGCCCGCGGGTGCGCCATGGATCATCACCTCAAACACACCGCCGATCGAGTCGCCCGTCCGTAAAGCCCCATCCACCTCGGCCTTCATCCGCGCTTCGGCCTCGGGGTCCACGCAGCCCAGCACGACCTCGTCTTTCGCCGGGAGAGCCGCAATCTCCTCCCAGGAAGCGTCGCGCCCCAGCTCTGCTCGACCTACCCGGACCACATGCGACAACACGTCGATACCCAGCTCCCGCAACAGCAGCTTCGCGAATGCCCCAGCCGCCACGCGCGCCGTCGACTCCCGCGCGGACGCTCGTTCCAGCACATACCGTGCATCGGGAAAGTCGTACTTAAGCGCCCCAGCCAGGTCCGCATGTCCCGGCCGCGGCGAGGCGACTGCCTTATGCTTCGCAGGGTCGCCCGCGCCGACGGGCAGAATCTCACGCCAGTTTTCCCAATCGCGGTTGGCGATCAGCATGGAAATCGGCGAGCCGATGGTCGCGCCGTGCCGTACGCCGGACAGGATATGCGCCGCGTCGGTTTCGATGCGCATCCTGCCGCCCCGGCCGTAGCCCTGCTGTCGCCGCCACAGCTCTCGCTGTACAAACCCTTCATCGACCGGCACCCCCGCCGGCATCCCCGACACGAGCGCCACGAGCGACTCCCCGTGCGACTCCCCTGCTGTTGCGAAACGTAGCATCCTGCCCTTGATTGTACCGGGCGCTTATCTTGAGCGGCGCTTCATGCGATCTCACGCTCGGCTTGCCCGGATGCTCCCCGTTCGGCAATCATGCGCTCACGCAGAATTCGGTTTGCCACAGCACTCGATTCTGGGCCGATAGTTTCAAGCCAGGTCAACACATCACGGTCAAGCTGCAAGGTCGTCGTTTGCTTCGACTTATATACTTCGTGGAAACGCTTCGCATTTTTCCAATCTTCCGGCTTCTGCTCCGGGATGTCGGAAAAATCGATCATCTCATCCGGCATCGCTGCTAAAGCTTCCAGCTCTCGCCTGGTCTCTTCAGAAATCGGATCGCCGAGCTTGCGCTCGTAGTACACCGTTCTCGTAGATTCTTCGCTCATTGCGTTTCACCTTTCGTGCAGAAATGATTCGAACATGCTCTTTCGTTTCATCATCACTGACTGTGCAGACCACCACCAGCAAAAGTGCATAAGCAGTGCTGCCGATGATATGTAGGCGCTCTTCACCTTGCACGATTCGGTCAGACTCGAAAACACAAAACGGATCAGCGAATACCTCAGCTGCCGTTGGAAAGCTGACACCATGTTTACTCTGGTTCAGCTTGTCCTTTGTATCGTCCCATGTAAAGAGCATGCAGCAAGGCTACGCAACGCGCCAACACGCGTATAGAGTACTGCCGTACCGGCTTGGCCTGTTCTCAGTTCACCAAATCACTGTTGACGTCCACCTTACATGCCATTCAAATACCCACGCGTATCCAACAACCCACGCTCCATCGCCCGCACATACTCCGTCACCTCCGCGCCGCTCGCCCCATTCGCCGCGGCCCGTGCAAACTCGCTGCGCAGCATGTGCATCTTCGCGTCCATGTCGTCGATGTAGTGGAACAGGATCGCTTCGGCGGTCATCGGCAGCTTCGGCGAGCCGAACTCGAGCCGCCCATGGTGCGACAACACAATGTGGAGCAGCAGCGTCCGTAGGCGCGGTGGGAAGTCCGGTACCTCTGCGATTTTACGATCGATCAGCCCTACACCTTGCGTAATATGCCCCAGCAGCTGCCCTTCCGTCGTGTACCCGAAGCACGTGCCCCAGCTCAGCTCTTCCAGCTTGCCGAT
Source organism: uncultured Acidobacteriaceae bacterium (assembly GCA_964244985.1). Classification (GTDB taxonomy): domain Bacteria; phylum Acidobacteriota; class Terriglobia; order Terriglobales; family Acidobacteriaceae; genus EB88. Next base: position 10,095 of record CAXTKZ010000016.1, on the reverse strand, counting down.
GTCATGTAGAATTGCGCCCGCGAGCAGCAGATCCCGGTGTACCTCCGGGTAGTGCCGCGCCACGCGCTCGCATAGTTCCAGAAGCGAAACGACGTGCTCCAGCAGGCCGCCGATCCAGGCGTGGTGCAGCGTTTTGGCCGCTGGTGCCTGCTTCAGATTTTCAGAGATCGAGGGGTCATTGAGAAAAAGGTCCAACAGCGCGCGCAGGTGCGGATCGGTAAAGGTCCCCACACAGGCGGTCAGCCGCGCCCACATCTGCTCGACATCTTTGGTCGTCGACGGCATGAAGTCGCACGGTTCATACCTCCCGCCGTCCGTGGCAGGGTCGGCTCCGCGCAGCTCAAGGAGATTGATTTGCAGCTTGCCCTGGTAGCGCTCGATCGCTCCATGCGCCCACACGACAGTCCCCGCAACGAACGGCCCAGCATCTTCAGCCTTCCACATCCGGCCTTCCACCTGGCCGTCGCGGTCGCCCAGGGTCACACACAGGTACGCCGTGCCATCCTTTTTGTTGCGGACCTGCTTGCTCATGGCGGAATAGAAGCCGCCAACCGCCGCACCTTCAAAGCGCGCCAAATCGCCGATAAAAATCTCTTTCATCGCTGCTGCGGCGCTCCCGGAGGCGCGGCGGGCGGGGTCGGCGGCCCCAGCGGATCACCGGTCCCATTCGGCGTTGCCGAAGTCGGGATGGGTGCGCGCGTAACCGGGTCCTCCTGCGGCGACGCTCCGCCGGGGTTGTTGGTGACATCCCCCGCGGTACCGGGCGCACCGACCGTTGTTCCAGGTGCGACCTCGGTCCCTGGCGCGGGCGGCGCATCCTTCTTACCGCCTTCTTCTGAGTAGCGCGTTTTGCCGGTCGGCCTGGGTTTAGGCGCGGGCTTTGAAGTATCGCCCTCGAGGCCCAACGGCCTTGCCTGGGTCGATTTGTCCGCAAGCTCCTGCGAGTCCGGGGCGGGCGCGGGGAACGGATCCTGTTTGGATTTCCGCACACGTTCAGCCTTCACAGCCTTCGGGACCTTGGCCCGATCCGAAAAGCGGGTTTTTCCCGCCGCTTCCTGCGTCTGTACATCTCCGGCGCTTTCGCCGCTCGAAAAGTGAATGTCTTTATTCACGCCGCCGGCAACGCTCGACTGCGTTTGCTCGCTGGAGGCAGTTTCCACATCCGACGAGTTACCGCCGGCCGTGGATGCACCTGCATCCTGACCGCGGGTCGGCGCTTCCGGCAGGCTTTGCCGGGGAGCCTGCCCGAACCGCACCTTTTCTCGCTTGCCCGGCTTTTGCACCGCGGCGATCTGCTTGTTGTTCTTGCCCGTTTCCGGCGGCGTAGCGGTCGTATTTGCCGCCACGGTGGGTTGCCCCGCCGCCGGTGCCCCAGCCGCATCCGCTGCGCCCCCGCCCGGCACCTGCGCCAACGACGGTACACCCGCGGGTGCCGCCTGAGCCGCCTTGGCGAGGCTCGGTGCCGCTTCCCGCGTGCGCCCGCGCACCCCATACCGCGCCCGCACCGGCCCCTTCTTTTTCTTAGGCTGCGGCGGCAGGTATGCCGAGAAGATCGGACGCGTTTCGTTGGTGGAGGCAGCTGAGTCGGTATACCCCGGCTTGATGTCGATAAAAGCTTCTTCGCGCAGCCGCGTCAGGTAAGCGCGCAGCGCAGGCTGGATCTTCTCGCCGCCCACCGCGTCCTCTACCTGCCCCTGCACCTGCGCAAACGGCTGCAATCCCGCCGCGATGTGGTCATCGACCTCCAAAACAATAAAGCCCTGTTTGGTGCGGATCGGCGCTGTGTACTGCCCCTTCGCGAGAGGGAACGTAGCCTCTTCCAACACCGGCGCAAGCTGTCCGCGCTTGAAGTCGCCCAGCGTCCCGCCCTGCGCCGCGGTGGTGCCGCCCGAACCCGCCTTGGCCAGCTCCGCGAAATTCTTGCCGCCCTTCAACTGCGCGTACACGTCATCAGCTTTTTTCTGCGCGTCGGCTACTTGCTGTGCGTTGTCCGGGTCCGGCGTGGGGATCAGGATTTCACTCAACCGCACCTGCTCCGGCGTTGTGAATTGGTCCTTGTGATCTTCGTAATACTTTTCTTCATCGGTGTGCGTGATATTGATGCGCCGCCCCACCTCGTCGCGCACCACCTGCGAGGTGATGATGCGGTTCTGGATACTCGCCTTGAAGTCCGCAAAGGAAACGCCCTGCTGCTGCGCCGCTTTTTCAAGCGCTTCCATGGAGTCGAGATTGTTCTGCTTCCTGAGCTCGTCCAGCTGCCGAACGGTTTCCGCCTCGCCCGTAATCCCAAGCTGCTTGCCCTTGGAAAGCAACAGCTGGTTGTCGATCAGGTCGCGCAGCAGCTGCCGCTTCTGCTCGGCCACATCTGTAGGCGAAAGGTTCCGCTGCTTGGTCGCCTGGTCCAGCTCGCTTTCGGCGCGCTGGTAGTCCGACGTGCTGATGATCTGATCGTTCACCCGGGCGACGATGTCCTCCACCACATCGCCGTGGAAGGGCGATTGCGGCGCGGCGGCCTGGGCGTTTTTGCTGGGCGCGCTCAGCGCCTGGCTCCATAAAGGCTGCGCGGTCAAGGCGGCAAACAGGAGAGCGCTCCCGAGTGGGGCGCGCAGTGAAGCGGGAAAGCGTCTAGTCATCAAATCTCTCAAATCCCTAAAACAATCGCTCCTGTTCCCGTTCGAGCAGGGACACAACAGGAAACTGAACCCCATTCTACGCGGGGTGTGCCCGGCCCGGGAAACAGGCCGCTGCTGCGAGGGGCGGCCCAGTTTCAAAATGAAAACGCGTGGGCAGCAAACATTATTTCCAGGCGAGCGCTCAACCGCACACTCCGATTTCTCCCGCAATCCGGCCCTTTTCTAGAACACAGTAGTCGGTAGGATAAGGAAGCATCACCCGAGGAAAGCCATGATCGACGTGAAAACAGCCGTGCGTGCCGCAACAACCTTCGTCGGAGACCTATTCCCGGAAGCGAAGGACATTCGCTTGGAAGAGGTGGAACCTTCCTCAAACCAGTGGTCCGTGGTGGTTTCCTTTAAATCGGGCGAGTCGCCGAATCTGGCAGCAGTTATGGGAAATGACCCGCGCCTATTCAAGCAGGTTGTGGTCGACTCAGAAAGCGCCGAGCCGGTCTCTTTAAAGATATGGAAGTTCTGATGGTGTACGCGGAAATACTTATCAACCGATTTAAAAGAAAAGGCCTGCTGCTCGACTCAAATCTGCTTTTGTTATATCTGGTGGGCTTGCACGATCCAACTCTGATCGGCGATGGGAAACACAACAAACTTGCGAAGTACACGCTTGAAGACTTCCGCATTCTCGTGCGGCTCAAGACGCTTTTCAGGCAAACAGGCACGACGCCGCACGTACTGACTGAGCTGAGCAACCTTGCCGGCGACTTCCCCGAATCCGTTAAAAACCTTTGCTTCCGCTCATTCCGCAGCAGCTTTGCCACGCTTGACGAGCTGCCCGTCTCCAGTCTCCAAGCAGCACAGCGGACGGAGTTTCCCTATTTGGGCTTGACGGATTGCGTTCTCGCTCAGCTCACGCCGGGGTTTTTGATGGTCAGCGACGACAGCCGTTTCATCCAGAAGCTCGCGCAATCCGGCCTAGAAGCTCTGAACTTCAATCACCTGCGCCAGTACCTTATCCAGCCCTAAGCCTCCGTACTCGCCCCCAGCTCCGGTGCGACCTCCAGCGCCGCCCGGTACACCGCCTCTACCGTCGTCGCACCCATCACATCTTCCGGCTGCCCGTGGAATTCGAACCCCAGGTGTAAAAATCCTCCCCGAGGCGTATTGACCGACACCCCACGCGGCCCGCGCGGTCCCCAGCGCAGAGCGGACGTCGGCCCATTGATCGACACTGTCGGCGCGCCCAGGATGGCTGCCAGGTGCATGATGCCCGTATTGACCGAAACCAGAAGCGCCGCGTCATGGATTAGTTCAGTCAACCCCCGCAGCCCCGCCGCTCCCTGGAACGGCTCGGCCTCGACGCCGCCCCCGCGCAGCGCCGCACAAAACTGTTCGCATTGCGCGCGCTGCGAGGGCGCCCCCGTCACCGCAAACCGCCTGCCCGGCCCGTTCAGCCGGGCGGCCAGCTCCACCCAGTACCCCACGGGCCACTCCCGCAAGGCATGCCGATCGCCGGAAGCCCAGGGATGGAACACGATCGTCCCGCTCGGGCGGCGCTCGCCGAGCCACGGCGTATGGAGGCGCGGTTCCGCCCCACCCCAAACCCCCGCCGCTTCCGCCAGCGCCCGAAAGTTGTCCACCTCGTGCCGGGTCCGCAGGTGCTCCACCACCCGATCGTAATGCGCGTGCCGATGCTGCCCCGCGGTCTTGAAACCGGCCCGGTACCGCGCTCCGGAAGCCGCCGTGTAAAACGCCGTCAGCCGCTGCCATGGGCTCAGGTCGAGCAGCAGATCGAGCCTGGCCGCCCGCAGCGCCCGCACGGTCGGCAGCGGCTCCGTCAGCTTGACTGGGAGCAGCTCGTCCACCTCCGGCAGCAGCTCGGCAGCCGCACGGTTCGTCGGGGAGCAGATAAACACAATCCGCGCGTCCGGAAACGACTTCCGCGCATCCCGCAGCACGCCCGAGGCCAGCAGCGTATCTCCCAGGGTTGGGGAGGTCATCACCCCGAGCCGCCGGACGTGCTCGGGAAGCGCTCGCCGCCGCCGCGCCCACCCGGTTGCCAGAAGCACCGGAATCCCCACATACCGGTCTGCCCACCGGTTCCACACACTTCCACGTTTCATCCGTCCAAACCCTCAGCTTTGCTGCATCAGCCTGCTTTATACTCAAAGGCATACCGAGGCCATACACTGCTCATGTCACCCCGCGCCCGCCGCACCACGTTCTCACTTGCCGCTTTCTTTACCGCCTGCGGGCTCGCGGGGGTGGTCGCCAGCCAAAAGGTGCGCGCCCAGTCCGCCGATGCCGACGGCGACTTTCAGAACTCTCTCAAGCAGTTTGCCCAGGTATACGCGACCGTGAGTGAAAACTACGCGGCCCCATTCACCGGGGACAAGCCGAGCGACGCCATCTACGACGGAGCCATCCCGTCCATGCTGCGTACACTTGACCCTCACTCTAACTTCTTCGACCCGAAAAGTTACAACAAACTGCAGGAAGAACAGCGCGGTCGTTACTACGGTGTGGGCATGCTTATCCAGCCGCAGCTTATCGGCGACAAACAGCGCACCGTTGTTCTTAAGCCCTTCGCCGGCACGCCGTCTTACAAAGCAGGCATCCACCCCGGCGATATCATTACGGCTGTTGATGACAAAACCACGGACGGGCTTTCCTCGGATGACGTAGTCGCCCTATTGAAAGGTGAAAAGGGCACGCATGTCCGCGTAACAGTAGCCCGAGCGGGCAATGAGCCCGGCAGCGCCCAAAACCTGTCGTTCGATCTCCAGCGCGCGGAAATCCCCAACAATTCGGTCGACCTCAGCTACCTTATCCAGCCCGGTATCGGTTACATCCATATCAAAGCTGTGCAGGAAACCACGGGCAAGGAGGTGGCGGACGCGCTGGAGCGGTTCGGCGATCTCCACGGCCTTGTACTCGACGTACGCGACAACCCCGGCGGCCTGTTGAACCAGGCTGTGAATGTGTGCGACCAGTTTCTCAAGCGCGGACAGGTGATCGTGTCGCAGCGGGGCCGCGCCTACCCTGAGCAGATCTATCGCGCCAATCACGGCAGCGACAGCAAATATCCCATCGTCATCCTGACCAACCACGGGACGGCTTCCGCCGCGGAAATCATCTCCGGCGCGCTGCAGGACCACGACCGGGCATTGATCGTCGGCACCGTGACCTTCGGCAAGGGCCTGGTACAAACGGTGTACAACCTGAGCGAAAAAACCGGCCTCACGCTGACCACCTACCACTACTACACGCCGTCGGGCCGACTGATCCAGCGCAACTATGAAGGCGTCTCGCTGTACGACTACTACGCCAACCGTGCCAAGCCCCAGAACGACAAAGACCGTGAGATGAAGCTGACGGACTCCGGGCGCACCGAGTATGGCGGCAACGGCATCGCGCCCGATGTGCCGTTTGAGGAGCCCAAGGCGACGCATCTGCAGCGTTCGCTCGTCGCGCATTACACTTTTTTCGACTTCGCCCAGCAATGGCTCAGCAAGCACCAGGTAGCGAAGGATGCCCAGGTGACACCGGAAATCCTGGACGCCTATAAGCAGTTTCTCCACACAAAGGATATCCAGTTCACCGATGCGGACCTGAACCCGGTTCTCGACTGGGTCAAGGCAAATATCCTTGCGGAACTGCTCTCTTCCGTCTACACCGAGGAAGACGGGGCGCGTGCACGGGCTGAGTGGGACCCCATGATCAAGAAAGCAGTCTCCGTCATGGGCCAGGCGGGCCAGCTGGAGCATGCAGCCGAGCAGGCCCAGGCAGCCAAGCAAGCTGCGAAGAGCAATCTGCCATCGACGATGTAATCCGCTCTCAGACAGAAAATGAACGATTTACGCTTTGCCGCCGAGCCCGATATCCCCGCATTGATTGCCCTGGTCAATGCGGCGTACCAGGTTGAAAAGTTTTTCAAGATCGGCGAACGCACGGACGAGACGGAATTGCGCGAGCTGCTTGCGAAAGGCCGCTTCCTCCTGCTGGAAGAAGCCCGTCAGCCGATCGGCTGTGTGTACCTCGAGCAGCGGGGCGACCGCGGCTACTTCGGCATGCTTGCTGTTTCGCCCGACCATCAAAAGCAGGGTATCGGCACTCGACTGATTGCCGCGGCCGAGGAGTTTTTCCGGGAACAGGGCTGCCGTGAGATCGAGCTGACCGTCGTCGACAAGCGTACCGAGCTGCCGCCGTTGTATGAGCGCTTCGGCTACCGCGTCACCGGCACGGCGCCCTTCCCGTCCGACACCATGCCTGTCAGGATGCCGTGCTCGTTTGTGGTGATGTCCAAGATGCTGCCGCACTCGTCGTAGCTGCCGCGATCGTTGCGCCAAGATAAAAAAGGGTCATCCTGAGCCATAGGCGAAGGACCTGCTTTCTGCACGCAGCGCCGAAAAGCAGGTCCTTCGCTGCGCTCAGGATGACCCTTTTTCCCCTGGATGGAGAACCTTTCACACCCTCTCAGGATGATCCTTGTTTAGGTTCGGATCAGGACTCCTCACACCCTCTACCGATTGCTCGGCCCTTCCTGCTTGCCACCCGTCGTATTCCCACCCGCCTTGTTCGACGCATGGTCGATCGTGATTGCTCCGCAAGCCGCGCGGCCGCCGGAGTTCCCGCTCGGGTCGGTTTTCATATCATCCGCCCCTTGGTGCACAATCAGCGACGTACCCCCATTGGCGAAAACAGAGTTGGGTGCCTTGGGATCGAGGGTAATGTCCTTGGCTTTGAACGTCTTCTTCACCATGCCGTCGTCGCCTACCTGCAGGTTGATCGGCAGATCGCCCGCATGATGCCCGGCCGGGTTGTCCGTTCCATGCTGTTTGCCCCCGGGATTGAAGTGGCCGCCCGCGCTTTTGAACTCAGGCGCATCGCACTTCGGAAACTGGTGCACATGGATGGCATGCACCCCCGGGTTCAGGTTCTTCAGGTCCACTTCCATCTTCACGTATTTTCCATCCTGAATCAGCGTCGCGCTGCCGCCGTCCTGCTCACTTGCCGTCACCAGGTGCACGCTCACGCTTTTCGGCGTCCCTTTCGAAGGCTTCTGCGCCCCCGCCGTGCCGGCCAGCAGGAGGCAAACCGCCCCCACACTCAGTCCTGCTTTCCCCATACGTCCAATTCCTCCACGCCCTTGGATGCCGCGCAGCAGCGGAGCAGGAAGAGATTCCGTGTTGAATAAGGAGGCGAGAAAGCGTCCCGAAGTAAACTTCAGTTGGCGCGGGCCTACACGCTGCCCTGCGACGCATGTAAGAAGATCAGGGAGCCACCCATGGACGTACGCGATCGACTGAAACAAGGCATTCATAAGTTCCGGACGGAAGTTTACCCCGAGCGCCGCGAAGCGTATCAGCGCGCCGCCTCCGAACCGCAGCGGCCCCACACGTTGATGGTCACCTGCGCCGACTCCCGCATCGATCCCGAACTCATCACACAATCCGGCCCCGGGGAAATTTTCGTCACCCGCAACATCGGCAATCTCGTACCCCCCTACGGCGATATGCTGGGGGGCGTGTCGGCAGTGCTTGAATACGCGGTCTCCGCCCTCAAAGTCGAGCATCTGGTGATCTGCGGACATACGGATTGTGGCGCGATGAAGGCAATGCTTCACCCCGAGTCCACCCAAAACCTGCCTGTCGTCCGCCGATGGCTCCGCAATGCGGAGTCTTCCATGTCCATTGCGCGCGAGGTCGCGGATGACGACGATTTCCTGATGAACCTCACCAAGCAGAACGTCCTGATGCAGATGGCCCACGCCCGCACCCACCCTTCCGTCGCCGGTGCCGTGGCTCGCCGCCAGCTCGCGATCTCCGGGTGGGTATACCGGATTGGTTCGGGGGAGGTTCTGATGTACGACGAAGCGGCGCAAAGCTGGGAAGCCGCTGCGTGATTGCACTCAAAACGCCCCGGCTCGGCTGGATGCTCACCTATGTCGGACGGCCGCTGATTTTTCTGTTTTTGTACGATATCGCGGTTGTGGCCGCTTACAAGCTGGGCTGGCAGTGGGTGTCGCTGCCGCATGTGCCGCTCACCCTGTTCGGCGGTGCCATCGGCGTTATCGTCGGCTTCCGCAACAACTCCAGCTACGGACGCTGGTGGGAGGCACGAACCTTGTGGGGTTCTATCGTGAACAACTCACGCTCCCTCGCGCGTCAGGTTGTCTCCGTGGTGCACGCGGACGAGAGCCGTGACAAGCCGGCACTCGATGCCATGCGGCATAAAATCGTGTACTACCAAACAGCCTATGTCCATGCTTTGCGGCAGCAGCTGCGCGGCTTGGAGCCCTGGGAAGAACTGCGGCGCATCCTGCCCGAGGAATGCGACTCGCTGGGAGGGCACAAGAACGTGCCGCTTGAGCTGCAGCGCCGCATCGGTTTATGCCTGAAAGCGTGCCGCGACAAGGGCTGGCTCGATGCCCTGCACTGGTCGGCCATGGACGGAAGTCTGAACGATCTGGCCGATGCCCAGGGCGGCGCGGAGCGCATCAAAAACACGCCCATGCCCAAACAGTACGACTTCTTCCCGCAGTTGTTTGTTCAGATCTACTGCCTGCTGCTGCCCCTCGCGCTGGTGGCGAACATGGGCATCTTCACCCCGCTCGGTTCGACGCTGGTCGGCTTTATGTTTCTTGCGCTTGACAAGATCGGCCGCGACCTTGAAGACCCCTTCGATAATACGATTTACGACGTTCCCCTGACCTCGATTTGCGCGACGATCGAGATCAATCTGCGCCAGCTGCTCGGCGAGCGGAACCTGCCGACACCGGTCGACGCCGTGCATGGCGTGGTTTGGTAAACCCTGCACACTCCTGCCCGCGCTGCAGGTGGGCGCAGCGCGGAAGCGGCCTCACTGTCTTCAATCACTGTTCGATTCGTCAGCAGCCTGCGTTAAGCCCGAGCGCACCTTCTCAAGCAGCGCAACCAGCTGTGAAATCTCACTGTCCGGCATATGGGCCAGTTGCTCATCCGCGATGACATACGAAGGCACGTCCAAAGCCTGGAGGATCGCGAGCCCTTTTTCGGTCACGCAGCTATTGACAACGCGGCGATCCACCTGCCCGCGCGCGCGCGTCACCAGCCCTGCCGCCGTCATTCTGTCCAGCAGCCGCGAAACATCGGGAACCTGTGTGATCAGGCGTTCGGACACCTGCTGTCGGTTCAACCCTCCACCACCCGCACCCCGCAGTATGCGCAGGACGTTGTACTGCGTCAGCGTCACCCCATAGGGGCGCAAACGTTGTGTCCAGGCATGGGTCAACAGGGCGGAAGTACGAGACAGCGAGAGAAAAGCCTCCTGGCGAAGGCTCGAGAATGGCCGTCCTTGCTTAATCTCGTCCTGCAAGCCGCCGGTCATGGTAGTTTTCTTTGCATCCCGATTTGAAGTTTGGTGGAGCTAAGCGGGATCGAACCGCTGACCTCCTCGTTGCGAACGAGGCGCTCTCCCAGCTGAG
>CAXTKZ010000015.1:18423-38674 GCA_964244985.1 uncultured Acidobacteriaceae bacterium | reverse complement strand
GCTTCGCCGCGCATAACGGCACGGATAGCATGGACGAGATCGCTGGGCGCGGTGTGTTTGGGAAACAGCCCGGAAGCGCCCGCCTCAAGCGCGCGCACGGTATCCGTCGGGCTCATACCGGCAGTCACCATCAGCACCTTGCCGCTGTAGCCCCTTTCACGGGCGCGGTCAAGAAACAGAAAACCGTTTTGCTCGCCCAGGTCGAAGTCGAGCAGGATAAGGTCCGGCACATGCTCAAGCGCCTGGAGAGCTTCATCGACGGTTGAAGCCTGGCCCGTGATGTAGAGGTCGGGTTCGTCGGCCAGGAGGCGGCTCAGGCCCTCGCGGAACAGAATGTGGTCGTCGACCAGGAGTAAGCGGATCACAGCGCGGCTTTCCCGCTTGGGGGCAGCGCGAGCTCAACGGCAAAGGTTGCACCAGGGCCGCCGGGCCGGTGCTGAAGGTCGCCCCCGAAGGACCGCATCAGCGCACGCGACAAGTAAAGCCCCAGCCCAGTCAAGCGGGCCGATTGCTGAAAAGGTTTAAAAAGAATCTCGGGATGGAGAACGCCGGGGCCGGTGTCGGATACGAAAATCACAACATGGGCAGCCTCCACCGTCGCGCGCAGGGTAAGCGCACGCTGTCCTTCCTGTATATCCCCGAGCGCGTTTTGGCTGTTTTTGACCAGGTTGAGCAGCACCTGCAGCAGGCTTTGCCGGTCGGCCCACACGGCAGGGAGTTTGCGGGGCACCTCCCATGCGAGCTCGATTTCTTCTTCGCGCAGAGCGGGCGCGATCACGATTTGCACTTCCTCAAGCAGCGAGTGGAGGTCGATGGCGGCAAGCTGGTTGGCTGCTTCGCGCAGCTCAACCGAGGCCATGCGTTCCAGCGCGAGGACGAGCGTGCCGAGGGCTTCGAAGTCCTTCGACCCTGCTAGCGCGCCGGACCGCCGCAGGTTTTCATGCACGACCGCGATGGCCGCGCACACGTTGCGGACCTCGTGCGAAACCGCGCCGACCACGATGCGGGAGCCGGTAAGCAGTTGTTGAAGCCCGGCTTCTTCGCGGTCGCGCAGGTTTTCCGACGAGTCGGCGACGAACACGGCAAGGCGCGGGCCGGTGGTGGTGCCGTAGGTGGAAAACCACACGTCTGCCTGGAAGATTTCGCCGTTGGCGCGGTGCCCACGGCACTGCATGGCGGTGTGGAACGCCGGGGTGCCGGGGGCGGGTTCGCGCAGCGTGGGCAGCTCCAACAAGGGCGGCAGAAATGGGGCGAAGGAGCGCCCCGCGAGACCGCCGCGACCAAGCGCGAACAACCGGTCGGCGGCCTCGTTCGCAAGCAGAACGCAGCCGGCGGCATCGGCAGTAAACACAGCGACGGGACTATGCTCGACAAGAACACGGAGCTGCTCTTCGGCGTCCTGTCGGGCGCGGATTTCTTCTTCCAGCACGCGAAGGTGCTCCGCCGCGGCGCGCCGCCCGCGCACAATGCCGTGCACAAACAAAGCCGCACCCGCATAGGAGCTCAGGTACAGCACATCCCGCGGCGCGCCGGAAGACCAATCCCACGCGTAGCCGTCAAAACACTCAGCCAACACGGTACACACACCGGCCAGCAGCAGGAGGGGGAAGCGCGGCAGGACCGTCGCGGCCAGCGCCATGGGAATCAGATAAAGCCAGCCCAGCGGTACGGCGTCGGAAACGAGCACATCGAGCACCGCCACTGCCAACACCAACGCCGCTGCCTGTAAAACCACGGACCAGGGAGCGCGTCGCAGCGTCCCCAACGGTTGGGCGAAGCGTAGGAGCGATGCATAAGTAGGTGAAACAGTCATGGGCAGGGGCGGGCACTTCCAGTATCGGTCGGGCCACGCCGCTTCCTGGCGTATGGCTGAAAGATAAAGCTCCAAATGCGGGTCGAATGGGGTTCTTGCAACTTCCTTACAAACTCTTTATGGAAATCTTAGAAGCTCGTGGGGAAAACTAAAGTGCGCTTACCTGAAAGATAGAAGAAGCGCCGCCGCCGCCGACGCTAAACTGAAACAGCCAACCGCCATGGACCGACAGTTTGTTTCGGGCCTTATGAACCACTACAGAGGAGTTTTTCTGCGCTGTTTCGCCCCCAGGTTTTGGAGCATTGCCGGCGTGGCCGCGATCGCTGCCGTGCTCACCGGCTGCCGGCCGCACCAGGCTGCTGCACCGGACGCTGAGGCGCCGCCTGCCCCAAGGGCCGTGGTAGCCGCGGGCGACCCGACGCTGGTGCACCTGGACCGCCCGGACCGTTTTCCGACAGTTGCGGCCGGAAGCTATCAGGCACCGTCGATCCTGAATGTGACAGGGCAGGTGCAGCCCGATGTGTCGCGCGAGATTCCTGTTGTATCCCTGGCAAACGGGCGCGTGGTGGCCGTGCATGTGCGTTTGGGCGACTTTGTCCATAAAGGGCAGTTGGTGCTTGAGGTGCAGAGCACGGATGTGTCGAACGCCTACAACCAATACCTGAAAGCAATCAACGACGAGCGGCTGACGCGGACGCAGCTGGACCGCTCGAAGCTTCTGTACGACAAGGGTGCGATTGCGAAAAGCCAGCTGGATATCGCGCAGGACGCCGAGGACGACAATCTTGCCGACCTCCGCGCCGCCGAGCAGCAGCTCCGTGTGCTGGGCGTCGATCCGCAGCATCCGGGCGAGACCGTCAAGGTGTACGCGCCTGTTTCGGGCTTTGTGATTCAGCAGAATGTGACGGAGGCTTCGACCGCGGGCAATGGGCTTTCCGGCTCGGCGAATGCGTTTGTCATCGCCGATCTCACGCATGTGTGGGTGTTGTGCGACGTGTATGAAAACGACCTGGGCAAGGTGCGGGTCGGCCAGCAGGCCGACATCCGCCTGAGCGCGTATCCGGACCGCGCCATCCGCGGCACGGTAGGCGACATCGGCGCGATTCTGGACCCGACGCTGCGTACCGGCAAGGTGCGGGTGCAGGTGGAAAATCCCGGCTACTTCATGCGGGTCGGCATGTTTGCCGCCGCGACGTTCGTTGGGCGCTCGCTCCACACCAGTGCGAGTGTGCCCGCGACCGCGATCCTGCACCTCCATGACCGCGACTGGGTGTATGTGCCCGTGGGCGGGAACGAGAATGCGGGGAGTGGGGCTCAGTTCCAGCGTATAGGCGTAGTGGCTGGGGCCATGCTGCCGGACGGCTTGCAGGAAGTCACAAGCGGACTCGCACCCGGGCAGCCGGTGGTGCGCAACGCGCTTGAGCTCCAGAACACGGCGGCGCAGTGATCCGGAGCTGCACTCCATGATTCGCGGCGTCGTCGATTTCGCGCTCAACAACCGCTTCATCGTGCTGATTGTGGCGGCGATCCTGTTCGCCTGGGGCATCATTTCGTTCCACAACCTGCCAGTGGAAGCGTACCCGGATGTTGCAAACAACTATGTGTCCGTCATCACGCAGTGGCCAGGCCGGGCCGCTGAAGAGGTAGAGCAGCAGGTCACGGTTCCGCTGGAAATCTCGATGGCGGGCATCCCGCACATGACGGCGCTCCGCTCCACCTCGCTCGCGGGCTTGTCGGCGTTGAATATGATCTTCGACGACTCGTCGCAGAACGACTGGAACCGGGAAAAGGTTCTGGAGCGGCTCCAGCAGGTGACGCTTCCGAACGGATTGCAGCCGCAGATCGGCTCTGACTGGAGCCCGGTCGGCCAGATTTACTGGTACACGCTTGAAAGCACCAACCCTGCCTACGACAACATGGAGCTGAAGTCGATCGAGGACTGGACGCTTGAAAAGCGCTTCAAGTCGGTGCCCGGCCTGGTGGATGTGTCGAGCTTCGGCGGCCAGACGCGCGAGTACCAGGTGCATCTGGACCCAGACAAACTGGTCGCCTACAACCTGACGATCGGCCAGGTGGAGCAGCAGCTTGCGGCCAACAACATCAACGCGGGCGGCTCGTTTATCCAGGAAGGCGCGCAGCAGATCAACGTGCGCGAGGTGGGACTGTACACCGATGTCAACGACATTGCGAACACCCTGCTTAAGACGCAGTCCGGCACGGCGCTGCGCGTCCGCGACATCGCGACCGTTGAACAGGGGCCGAAAATCCGGCTCGGCCAGATCGGCAAAACAGTGCGGCTCGCCGACGGCACCCTGCTGAACAGTCCGGATGTGGTGGAAGGCATCGGCCTGCTCCTGAAAGGTGCCAACTCCGATGAAACGCTCGACAATATCCACGCCGAAGTGAATGAGCTGAACACGCGGGTGCTGCCGCATGGCGTCAAAGTGGTGCCGTTTCTTGATCGCTCCACGCTGCTGCACTTCACCACCCATACAGTGCTCCACAACCTGACCGAGGGCATCATCCTCGTTGTGGTGATCCTGTTCATTTTTCTCGGCAATGTACGCGGGGCACTGATTGTTTCCATCACGATCCCATTCGCGCTTCTGTTCGCATCCATCTGTCTCGACCTTGCACACATTCCCGCGAATCTTCTTTCGCTCGGCGCGCTCGACTTCGGCATGGTGGTGGACGGCGCGGTGGTCATGGTCGAGAACATCGTGCGCCACCTGGGCCACAACCGCGACGGGAAGCAACGCCCGATCGACCTGATCCGCGAAGCGGCGCATGAGGTGCAGCGGCCGGTGTTTTACGCGATCGGGATCATCATCACCGCGTACCTGCCGATCTTTACGCTGCAGGCGGTGGAGGGTCGGCTGTTCCGGCCGATGGCCTGGACGGTTGCGTTCGCGCTCGCCGGCGCGCTGATGTTTTCCATGCTGCTCGCGCCCGTGTTGTCGAGCGTGTTCTTTCCGCGGGGCACCACGGAGTGGGAAAACCCGGTGCTTGTATGGATCATCGCGCGCTACCGGCATATTGCAAGCGCGGCGATCCAGCGGCGCTGGGTCACGGTGGGCGTGGCCGGCGCGGTGCTCGCGGCGACGCTGTTTATGGGCCTGAGCGGCGTGGTCGGGTCGGAGTTTCTGCCCCATTTGGATGAGGGGTCGATCTGGGCGCGGGGTACGCTTGCGCCTTCCGCCGGGCCGGATGAAGGAGTGCGCGTGATGGATCGGTCCCGGCTGCTCCTGGCGCGCTTTCCTGAAGTGAAGCAGGTGGTAAGCCAGGTGGGGCGCCCGGACGATGGGACAGATACAACCGGCTTTTTCAACACGGAATACTTCGTCGATCTGAAGCCCAAGGCCGAGTGGCGGCCTGTTTTCGCGGAAAACAAGGAAGCGCTGATCGATGCGATGGATCGTGAGCTGGAGCGGGTTCCGGGCGTGATCTGGAACTTCTCGCAGCCCATCTCCGACAACGTTGAGGAAGCAGTAAGCGGCGTCAAGGGCGAGCTCGCGGTAAAGATTTACGGCGACGACCTGCAAACACTTGAGCAAAAAGGCGGGCAAATCATTGCTGCAATGAGTGGGGTGCGCGGCGTTGCAGACCTGGGGCTGTTCCGCGTCATCGGCCAGCCGAACCTGAACTACACGGTCAACCGGCAAGCCGCCGCACGCTACGGCATCAATGTGGCCGACGTGCAGGATGCGATCCAGACCGCGGTGGGCGCGACCCCTGTGACGCAGGTGCTGCGCGGGGAGGCACGCTACGACCTGACAATGCGCTACTTGCCGCAATACCGCGATACAGCCGAAGCCCTGGACCGGATACGGCTTGTGTCTTCTTCGGGGGAGCGGGTTTCGCTGCGGCAGCTGTGTAATGTGCAGGTGCGGGACGGCGCGGAGGAGATTTACCGGGAAAACGGCTCGCGCTACGTGGCCATCAAGTATAGCGTGCGCGGGCGCGACCTGGGCTCAACGGTGGAAGAAGCCATTGCAAGGGTGGACCGCGACGTCAAGCTGCCGCAGGGCTATAAGGTGACCTGGGCGGGCGAGTACCAAAGCCAAAAGCGCGCCTCGAAGCGGCTGGCGCTGGTGCTGCCTATCACCATTGTGGTCATCCTGTTCATCCTGTACACCATGTTCGGCTCGTTTAAATGGGCGCTGCTGATTCTGGGCAATGTGGCGATGGCACCCTTCGGCGGGATGCTCGCGCTGCTGCTTACGGGTACCCACTTTTCCGTGTCTTCAGGGGTAGGCTTCCTGGCGTTGTTCGGGGTTTCCGTGCAGACGGGCGTCATTATGCTTGAGTACATCAACCAGCTGCGCGTCAATGGCCACTCGGTCGAGGAGGCGGCGATCGAGGGCGCGGTATTGCGCCTCAGGCCCATTATGATGACCATGCTGGTGGCGACCCTGGGGCTGCTGCCCGCTGCCACTTCGCACGGCATCGGTTCCGATTCACAGCGGCCGTTCGCGATTGTGATCGTGGGCGGGCTGATCGGCGCGCTGCTTCTGAGCGTGTTTCTGCTGCCGACCTTATATGTTTGGATCGCGCGGCCGGGCGACAAGCTTCCGCCGAAGCGGCCGGAGATGGAGGCATAGTGGGCCGTTATCCAGCTTTCGCCTTGCTGGCCGTCCTGCTGGTTTTACCCGCATCGGCACAAACAGGGGCCGGCGCGCCCAGTGGGGCGACTCAACAAAACGGAAATACACCACTGCCGCCCGCAGCCCAGCCTGTGCCGCCGCAGCAGCTGGGCCCTGCTCCGGGGCAGGTGCGGCAGATCGAACCGCCACCGCCCCCGCCCGCCGACCCACGGCGTAGGCCGCCGTCCAAACCCGGCGCGTTGACGCTCGATCAGGTATTGACCTTAGTGCGGGCGCAGAACCCGACCCTTCTGGCTGCACGACAAAATCTCGAAGCAACGCGCGCGCAGGAGATTCAGGCCGGGGTGCGGCAGAACCCGGTACTCGGCCTGGTCGGCTCCAATGTTTCGCTGCCCGCCGAAGGCGCGTCCAATCCATATGCATACTCCGTGCAGGTGTCACGCTTGTTTGAACGCGGCCAAAAGCGGCGCTGGCGGCTTGACGACGCGCGCGCGACTACTGACCAGACTGCGGCTCAGCTGCGCGACCAGGAGCGCGGGACGGACCTCGCGGTAGAGCAGGCATTCACCGGTATGCTGCTTGCCAAAGCCGCTTTGACGTTGGCATCCGGCAATCTGCTTGATTTTCGGCGTGAAGTTGCGATCAACCGTGACCGCTACCAGGCCGGAGACATCGGTAAGCTCGACTATGAGCGGCTGGACCTTCAGCTGGCACAGTTTGAGTCCGACCGGTCCGCGGCAGCGGTGAACTTGCGCCAGGCGAGCGACCAGCTGCAGACCTTTATGGGCGTCGAAAGATCAAATCCGGACTTCGACATCGCTGGCGAGATCGTACCGCCCAATGTACTTCTAAACCTCTCCGACCTGGACGCGCGCGCACTCGCGGCCCGGCCCGACTACCAGGCCGCTTTGGCTGCCGTGCGGGTGGCGGACGCAGGCGTGAAGCTCGCGTACGCCAATGGAACCGCCGACCCCACGCTTGAAGGTGAGTACGACCGGAGCGGCACCTACAACTCGGCCGGCTTCAATCTCCAGATTCCCATCCGCATCTTCGACCGCAACCAGGGCAACAAAAGGACGAGCGAGTTCGCGGCGCAAAGCTCGCGCTTCGCGGTCGTCGCGGCGAAAAACCAAGTTCTGTCCGATGTGGACCAGGCCTGGATCGGGTACACGGAAGCGCGCGCGCTTGCTGAACGGTTCAGCGGCCACTATTTGGACGAAGCAGCCGATGTGCTCGGCATCGCACAGTTCGCTTACGACCACGGCGGCCTCGCGCTGATCGACTACCTGGACGCATTGCGGGAGTCGCGGCAAACCACGGCGGATGCGTTGAACGCGTATGCGGCGACGTGGCTCGGGCTGCACCAGTTGAGCTACGCTGCAGCGGTTGCATTGCCGTAGGGTTTCACCCCAAAAAACTCCGGTACTAAGTTTTGTCTCGGAATGCAGCGAAGGCATGAAAAGACTGCTAATTTAAGTTCACTGCAACTTCTTTCAGGCCGCCCCCGTCCTGTGGTTGTGAAGCATGCTTTGGGAGATGAGGCGCAGCGTCCGGCTGTTCGCTCACTCTCTCCAGCTGCGTCACTTTATGAATCCGCGCGATGCGGCGGGGAGCAACATAATAAGCGACTGTACCAAATAGAAGCAATGCGCCATTTCACCCGCGCTTTTGTATATGTCCCTGCAAGGGAGTGGGGTTATGTTTACGTCAGGACGCAATCGGAACAAAAAAAGCCGATACACATCAACGGCAGCGACGCAAGCAGGATTCGCTTCAATCGCCGATTGCGGGTTCCACCCTTTTCCCGTGAGGTTCTCCAGTGAAGCGCTTGTATCGTTTTTTCAAGAAGCCATCGACCCCAGACAGCACAGCTGTACTCCAACAGATCCTGGCCGAACGGTTGGCCATGGCCAATGCGTCGGAAGAGCCGGCGGCACAACGCTCACCGCTGCATGTACTGCATGTGATCGCGAAGCTCGCGCCTTCGGACGGCGGTCCGCCGGAGATGCTGCGGCAGCTGGCGGCCAACTACAGCGCCATCGGCGACACGCTGGAAGTGGCCACGCTGGACTCGCCGGACGCGCCGTACCTTGAGCACTGCCGGTTTCCCGTGCACGCGCTCGGGCCGGGCCGGTCAACATACGGTCTGTCGCGCACGCTCCTCCGCTGGCTTAAGGCAAACGCGCCGCGATTCGATTTAATTGTCATCAACAATGTCTGGTTATTTCCCGCGGTGGCGGCCTACGTGGCTGCAAAGGGTGCCCGGGTCCCGTACGCGGTGTTCACGCATGGGGCGCTCGACGTGTTCTTCAAAAAGCGCTACCCGCTCAAGCACATGAAAAAGATGCTGTACTGGCCGGTGCAGTACCGCATCCTGAGCAAAGCCTCGGCTGTTTTATTTACAAGCGAGCTTGAGCGGGATCTGGCCCTGGCCAGCTTTAAGCCAAACGGCTGGACGAGCGTGGTGGTGCCCTACGGAACCAATCGACCGGAGGGCGACCCGGAGGTGCAAAAAGAAGCATTTTACGAGGCGCTTCCGCAGCTCCGAAACCGGCGTTTTCTTCTGTTCCTATCGCGCATCCACGAGAAAAAAGGCTGCGATCTGTTGATCGACTCCTTTGCGGAGCTCGCGCGCCAGCACCCCGACGTGGACTTGGTGGTCGCGGGCCCGGACCAGATGGGGTTGCAGATTCGTTTGGAAGCGCGGGCAGCGCGGGCAGGCATCGAGCACCGGGTATTTTGGCCCGGCATGTTGCAGGGAGCGGCCAAGTACGGAGCTTTTCGCGCGGCGGAGGCCTTTGTGCTGCCGTCGCATCAGGAGAACTTCGGAATCGTAGTGGCTGAAGCCTTGGCGTGCGGCACGCCGGTCCTCATCTCGGATCAGGTGAATATCTGGCGGGAGATCAAGCAAAGCGGGGTGGGCCTGGTGGAGCCGGATACCTTGGACGGCACGCGACGCCTGCTTGCCCGCTGGCTGACCCTCCCTACAGAGGACCGCGCAACGATGGCTGCAAAGGCGGAAGGCGTTTTCCGGCAGCAGTTCTCCCTTCGGCGTTCGGCGGAGTCGATCCATGCTTTGGGTGAGATTTTCCAGGGGCAAAGGACGGCGCTCAAGGCTTCCTAGCGGCTGCGGCAGCACGGTTGTGAGCGCATCGGCACATCCGCAATTGCGTTTTGAAAAGCATACGGTCTTTTGTGCGGTTGCCAGTACAGTGTGGGGACAACGGCTTGGGCGCGCAGCTTTGCTCCCATGCTATTGCACCCATGTCTCCATTGCCCCGCCATGCAGGCTGGCTTATACTTGGAATTGTTATCTATCCGGCATCCTTGTATGGGAAGGCCGGGGAGTGGGCGAAAGCCCACTTTTTCTTTGGGCGGGAGTTTTGCACTGCTCCCGGAGCGGGAATCTGAACGGATGAGCATACCTAATCAGCAAATCAACGCGCTCGCCGAGCGGGTCGCCGCCTCGCACCAGCTGGAGGTTGTGGGCCTTGAGTTGCAGGGCGGCGGCGGCACGCACCGGACCCTGCGGATATTCCTTGAGCGGGATGCCGAAGGCCGGGCCGAGCTTGAACGGCGCCTGGAGGCTGTGCGGAGCGCGGATGCGCCGCAGCCGATTGAGAATGGGACCATTGTGCTCGACCTGGTGGAAGCCGGCGAAACAGCTGGGTTGAGCGAAGAAGAGGATGAGTTGGCGTATCTGCGGGACCTGCCGCCGGGGGTGCCCGTAGCGCAGCTTTCCGGGGTGACGCACGGGGATTGCGAGCGTTTTTCACGCGACTTCGGGACGGCGCTGGACGTGGAAGACCTTTTAGGTGGGGCGGAGTACCTGCTGGAGGTGAGCTCACCGGGGTTGGACCGGAAGCTGACAAAGCGGGAAGAGTTCGTGCGGTTCACGGGGCAGCTGTGCAAGCTGCAGCTCCATGAAGCTATTGCGGGAAACCGGCACTGGCAAGGGCATCTGGGGCCGCTTGAAGGAGACAGTTTGACACTGATCCCGCTAGCCATGAAAAAGGGAAAAGGCAAAAAGAAGGCAACCGCTGAACCTGGTGGAGAGCCGGTGATGATTGCATTGAGCAACGTTGAAAAAGCGCAGCTGGTGCCTGAGTTTTAAAGTGGGAAGACTGAGGAAAAGATGGCGAGTGCACTGTATCAAAGCATTGAAACGCTGAGCCGCGATAAGGGCATTCAGCCTGAAATCGTGGTGGGCGCGGTTGAAGACGCGATTGCGCTGGCAACGCGCAAGTTCTACAAGACGCAGGAGAACATGCGTGCCGAGCTCGACAAAGAGACCGGCGAGATTCGCGCCTATGCCTACCGGACGGTGGTGGAAACCCCGGAGGAGGTTGAGGACGAGATTAACCAGATTACGCTGGAAGAGGCGCGGGCGCTTGCGCCGGAGGTTGAGGTGGGCGGCGAAATCCGCTACTACAAGCCGACCGAGGTGCTGGGCCGCATTGCCGCGCAGATGGCGAAGCAGGTGATTTTTCAAAAAGTCCGTGAAGCCGAGCGGGACACCGTCTTCCAGGAGTATGGCGAACGGATGGGCGAGGTCATCAACGCCACCGTGAAACGGCTGGAACCGCAGGATGTGATCTTTGAGCTGGGCAAAGCGGAAGCGCGCATGCCGCGCCGGGAGCAGTCGCGGCTGGAGCAGTTCGCGGTAGGCGAGCGGGTCCGGGTTGTGCTGCTGCGGGTGGACCGGGCGGCGAAGGGGCCGCAGGTCATCGTGAGCCGTGCCGTGCCGGAGCTGGTGCAGAACCTGTTTCAAAGCGAGGTTCCGGAGATTTATGACGGAACGGTGCAGGTACGGGCGATCGCCCGCGAGGCAGGGGAGCGGACCAAGATCGCGGTGCAGTCGCGCGACAAGGATGTGGACCCCGTGGGCGCATGCGTCGGGATGAAGGGGATGCGCGTGCAATCCATCATCCGCGAGCTGCGCGGTGAAAAGATCGACATCATCGAGTTTTCGGAAGAAGTGACGACCTTCGCCGAAAAGGCGCTGCAGCCGGCCAAGGTGAGCCGGGTCTCCATTGCGGACCTGGGCGACAAGCAGCTCGAGGTCATCGTCGACGACACGCAGTTGTCGCTCGCAATCGGCAAAAAAGGTCAAAACGTGCGGCTGGCGGCCAAGCTGCTGGGCTGGAAGATCGACATCAAGAGCGAGGAAGAAAAGCGGCAGGAAGTCGAACAGCAGATGGGGGCGATGAGCAGCGGTCCATCGACGCCGATCGAGCAGGTCGCGGAGCTGGGCGATCAGGTGATTGAAAAGCTGGTCGCTGCCGGCATCACAACCGTGGAAGCCCTGGCGGATATGACGCCGGAACAACTGGAAGAGGTTCCGGGTATCGGCGAGCGGACGCTTGAAAAGATTTCAACCGCGGTACGCCGGTATTTCAGTGGGGAATCCAGCGAAGCGGATAAGAAAGAAGAGGGCAGCGTGGCAGACGAAACAGCAAAAAGCGGCGTGGATTTGAGTGAAAGCTCGGTATACGGCAAGGATGAAGCGGCCCCGGCGTTTGCAAACACGCTTCCACGCGAAGGTGCTGAAGCCTTGCTTGCCGGTGAGGGATTTCACATTGAGAACACCAACGTAGCGCCGGACATGGGCGATACAGTAGACTCTCAGACCATCGAGCGCCTTGAAGCGATTACGGGCGGCGCGGACGAGGAAGATGAACCTTTCATCGTGGATGAAGCGAGCCCGAATGGGGGCATGACCGCGCGCGAGCGGGACGAACTGGATGCTGCCACGGATGAGCAGATCGATGCACTGACCGTGAACCTTTACCAGGATGACAACATCCCGAACACGCGCGATGGCTCGGGTCGGGTTGTGGACGATGTGGCGGAAGAGCGCCTGGCGGAAGTGACGGAGGTAGGTCCGATGCTTGCCGACCAGGGCGTGCACGATGTAACAGCCGGTCGCGACGACACAAGCGCGGTGCTCGATGCACATCGTCCGAATTTCGACATCGCGCGGAGCGAAACCGTGGTTGAGGGCAACCTGGACGAAACGCGCGATGAACGCAAGGTGGACGCAAAGGTAGACGAGGGGACAGGGGCGTAATGCGCCCTGCATCCCGCGTTTTTCGTTTTACGCGTGAATGGGGAGCGGAACTCCCCGTTTCGCGCGATAATGGTAGATGGGTCATACCCCGCTGTGCCGAGGTTTCCATGGGCAGATAGGCGGGCTGGGGAAGTACAAAGGGGCGAATGAGCAAGGTTCGGATCAACGATTTAGCACGGGAACTGGAAGTAAAAAGCAAGGCCATCCTGGATGTTCTGGACGCCGTCGGCGTAACGGAGAAGAAGACGCACTCCAGCTCACTGGAAGCCGATGAGGCTGAGCGTGTACGCGGTGCGCTGACGCGGGGCGGGGGTCGCGGCCACAACGGCGGTCGTCGTGAGCCCGTCCGCGAGGCAGAGCCGCGTCCAAGCATCGATCTGTCGAAGGTATCGAAGCCCGGAGATGTGCTTCGGGCGATTCAAGAACGTCAGGCAGCAGCGGCGGCACCCCCTGTGCGGCCCATAGTGAGCGCTGCCCCGCCACCGCGTCCTCCGGCAAGCGCGCCCCTTCCGGCGCGTCCCCCTGTCAGTGTTGCGCCACCTGCGCGCTGGGCAGCTCCTGTTGCTGCGCCTCCCGTAGCTGCGCCTCCGGCTCCCAGATCTGCGCCCGTGCCGCAAGCACCCGTCGTCGCAGCCTCCGCGCCACGTCCCCCGGCGCCGGTTGCTGCTCCGCCCGTTGTGCCCGCGGCTGCTTCTACGCCCGTGTCGTCGGCTACTCCGAGTGCAGCTCCTGTTCCTCCCGTCGCCGCCGCGCCCGCGCCGCCTTCAACCCCGGTGCGCGTGCCTCCGGCAGCTTTGGGAACGCGTCCCGGGGCCACTGGGCCGTCCGCCCAAGGATCCCGCCCCGGATTTCCGCCCGCGCCGGGTGCCGATCGGCCCGCGCCGCGCAGAATAGTTCCCTTGCCGCGACAAGCGCCGCAGATTATCGCGCCGCCCGCCATTGCAGCCCGGCCTCCCGCCGGGCCGGTCGCGGCACGTCCTCCGCTGGGTGCGCCCCGCCCTGCCATCGCCTCCAGCGCGCCGACCGCGCCTGTAGCAGCGGCGCGTCCACCGGCTCCCCCGGTTTCCGTTGCACCTCCCATTGCCGTTGCGCCTCCTCCGCCCCCAGTGCCTCCGCCCGTCGTGCAACCGCCTCCCCCGCCTGTGCCGGAAGCACCGGTGCGCCGTGTGATTATGCCGCAGACGGGTCCGCGTCCGGTGTACACCGCGCCCGCGCCTCCTCCGCCCCCACCCCGCCCCATGGCGGGGCCCGGCGGAGCGGGTGCGCCTCCCAGCGTGCAGCGCGGTCGGCCGATTTTTGATCGTCGTCCTTCGAGCGGTCCCGGTAGTGGTCCGGCCGGCGGTCCAGGCGGTGCCCCCGGCGGCTATGGGCAGCGTCCGAGCGGTGGATACGCCGGCGCGGGCGGCCCTGGTGGTGCGCCCGGAGCACGGCGTCCCATGCATCCCACGCGGCCCGGTTTTGCCCCGGGTGGGCCCGGCGGTCGTCCGAGTGGGCCCGGCGGTCCAGGAGGTCGTCCAGGCTTTGGGGCTCCACGTCCCGGCGGGTTCGGAGCACGGCCCGGCATGGGTGGCGCGCCCGGGGCGATGCCGCCTCCGGGCGAAGCGCCGCGCGCGCCGCGTCCGAGCGGACCCAAGGGCCGTGGACGCCAGCAGTATCCGAAGAGCAAAGAAGGTCCGATGAAGGGGTTCAATCCGCCGCCGCGTTATGGCGGTGCGATGATCTCGAACGAACCTTTGCCCATTACCCGTTCGATCACGGTGACGGAAGGCATTAGCGTCAAGGATCTGGCGGAAAAGCTGGATGTACGCGGCAAGGATTTGATCGCTAGCCTCCTGATGCGCGGCGTGTTCGTCACGGTAAACCAGTCGCTCGACGGCGAGCTGGTAAAGGATGTCGCGCGGCAGTTCGGCGCGGATACCGAGGTGATCTCGTTCGAGGAAGAAATGGCGAACGAGGCCATTGAGAACATCCTGTCGCAGGACAACATCGACGAGCTGGAAGTGCCGCGGCCGCCGGTTGTGACCGTGATGGGCCACGTCGATCACGGAAAAACTTCATTGCTCGACGCGATCCGCGAAACGGATGTTGCAGCGGGCGAGGCGGGCGGTATCACGCAGCATATCGGCGCGTACAAGGTACGGATCGGCAAGTCCGAATCCCCTGCGTTCGGGCGGGAAATTGTGTTTCTCGATACGCCGGGCCACGAAGCGTTTACCCGCATGCGTGCGCGCGGCGCGAAGGTCACCGATATTGTCGTGATCGTGGTGGCGGCGGATGACGGCGTCATGCCGCAAACGCTGGAAGCGATCGACCACGCGAAGGCGGCGAACGTGCCGATCATCGTTGCGGTGAACAAGATCGACAAGCCGGAAGCGCAGCCGGATCGCGTCAAGCAGCAATTGGCCGGGCGTGGGCTTTTGCCTGAATCGATGGGCGGCGACACGGTGTTCGTCGATGTGTCGGCGAAGCGCAAGATGAACCTCGATCTGCTGCTCGAGCTGATTTGCCTGACGGCCGATCTCGCAAACCTGCGGGCCACCCCAGGGCGTTCGGCAGTGGGCACGGTCATCGAAGCCAAGCTCGATCGTGGACGCGGTGCGGTAGCGTCGGTGCTGGTTCAGAACGGTACGCTGCGCGCGCAGGATTCCTTCATCGTCGGCAATACGTTCGGTAAAATCCGGGCCATGTTCGACGACCGGGGACGCCCGATCGAGATTGCCGGGCCTTCCACGCCGATTGAGGTGCTGGGTTTGGAAGCCTTGCCGGACGCGGGCGATACCTTCCTGGTTGTGAGCGATCGCGATAAGGCGAAGGGCATTGCGCAATACCGCAAGATGAAGGATCGTGAGGCGACACTTGCCAAATCATCCCGCGTGACATTGGAAGGCCTGGCCGATCAGATCAAGCAGGCCGGCATGAAGGAACTGCCGCTGATCATCAAGGGTGACGTGCAGGGTTCGGTGCAGGTGCTGGCCGACTCGCTGCAGAAAATGTCGACCGAGAAGGTGCGCATCCGGGTCATTCACTCAGGTGTCGGCGCGATCAACGAGAGTGATGTTCTCCTTGCATCGGCATCGAATGCAATTGTGATTGGGTTCAACGTGCGGCCGGAGCGCAAAGCGGCCGATCTGGCGGATCAGGAAGATGTTGAGATCCGTCTCCACTCGATCATTTACGAGTTGCAGGATGAGATTCGCAAGGCGATGCTGGGACTTCTCGATCCTGTTTTCAAGGAAAACTATCTGGGCCGGGCAGAGGTACTCGAAGTGTTCCGGATTCCGAAGATCGGCACCATTGCCGGCTGCCGGGTTACCGACGGTCTGCTGCGGCGCGATTCGGAAGTACGCGTCCTGCGGGGCGGCGACGAAGTGTACAAGGGCAAGCTCCAGTCGCTCAAGCGCTTCAAGGACGATGCGCGCGAGGTGTCGAACGGTATGGAGTGCGGTGTGGGTGTATCGGGGTCCGGAGATTTGCGTCCGGGCGACCAGATCGAGGCATTCACCACCGAGCGCGTGGCAGCGGAGCTGACTTCGATGAAGCCGGTCGGGGTAGGAGCGAACGCTTAGAACCTGCTTTACTTAGGAAGAGCCGCGAGCAATCGCGGCCTCTTGTTTTTAAACTGCTCGGGCGATGAAGCGCCAAGTCGAAGCTCGACTTTGCACAAATCCGAGCCGCGTATACAGCGCGATTGCCCGTGTATTGCGTTGAGCTACACCCAGAAACGAACGCAGACCTTGTTCATAGTGCTCCCGCATAAGCCGTTGGATGAGCGATGCGGCATAGCCCTTGCCGGTGTGCGCGGGATGGGTACAGACAGCGCTGATTTCCCGCCAGCCGGGCAGAGCCAGGCGTTCGCCGGCCATGGTCACGAGTTCGCCGTCGATGCGGATGCCGTAGAAGCTGCCGAGCGAGGGGGCGCGGGGGCCAAAGTAGCCGGGGAAGGCGAGAGCTTTCAGGGCGAGCATGGCCGGTACGTCCCCATCGTGCAGTTCGATAATCGGCGCATCCTCTTCCGGCGGGGCCTGGGCTTCCGGCGTGCAGATCATCTGGAGACCCGGCAAGGTTTGGAGCTCACGGAGGCCGGGATGGGAAAGCACCGTCTCGCTGCTGACAAGAACTGTCTCGCCTGGCTCAATAAGTTCCCGGAGGGCGGTGAGAGAGGCTTCGGTCGGCGAAGGAACGCCCGCGAAAGGAATGATGTCGGCGGGGAAGCGTCGGGCGAGTGGGCCGCCGATCGCAATAGGGGCTTGTTCGGTGGCGAGGGCTCCCCAATAAGGGTTAGCGAGCGGGTCATGCATATGCTTCAACATACTTGAGGGTAGGGAAACGGCTGCTCACACCATAATTTTTTGGACTCGGCCCTATACAAATTTTGAAAAGTGCCGATAAGTGTTTTGAAGTCAACTGGGGAGCGATGCAAGCTTCGCCTTGCCTGCGCTTGACCGGGGACGTCGAATCGGCTTTCAATCTGTAACTTTCGCACCGCATGCTCCGCAGGGTCAGAATCTGCCCAAAGAGCTTGTGCTTAAGGAGGAACACGTTCCACGGCTCGCTCCCCTGCACGGGATGCTGCCCTTAATACCACCGCAAATACCGGAACAGGCCCAGCAGTCCCGCTGTAAACAGAAAGGTGCCTGAGAGAATCCACCATGCCGCGTGATGCGCATGCGCCAACGGCAGCCCTTCGACGTTCATGCCATAAATGCCGCTGACTACAAGCGCGGGCAGAGCCATGGTGGACAGCACGGTAAGGACTTTCATAACCTCGCTGGAGCGGTTGGCGATGGAAGACAGATAAATATCGAGGGCGTTGTTGAGCAGGTCGCGCTGCGTTTCAACCGTGTCCAGCAGCCGGGTGATGTGGTCGTACAGGTCGCGCAGGTAGAGTTGGTGCTCGCTGTTCATCGGGATGCCAGTGTCGCGCTGGAGGTGCATGGCGGCATCGCGGGTGCTGACCAGCAAACGGCGTGCGTTGACCAGCCGCTCCTTGACCGCGAAGATGTCGGACAGGAGGCTTGGCTTTGGTGCGATGACCTGGTCCTGGAGCACATCCAGCGCGTCGTCGAGTGTATCGATGGCGGGAAAGTAAGAGTCGACGAGCGAGTCGAAGACGAGGTAGAGCAGGCGCACCGGGTTTTCACAGTCCCGCTCGGCCTCAGCGCGGCGCAGGGCGGCGGCGATATCGGGATTCGCTTTGTCCGCGACGACGATAAAGAACTTCTTTTCGCTCGCACACTCCTGCTCATGGCTTGCGATCAGGACGATCTTGCGTTTGAGGGGAGTATCGGCGGTGGCGGGTGTTTTGAAGGTTTTCAGGAGGGCAAAGGTGTAGTCGCGCGCGCCTTCGACTTTGACGCGTTCGCCTACGCTGCGGGCGTCCTCAATGTGGAGCGGATGCAGGTGAAAACGTTCAGCAAGCGCATCCAGCGCGGGATCGTCCGGATGGGTGAAGTGATACCAAGCCACAGGTGCTCCTTGCAGGGTGTTCTCGCAGGAGATTACCAGCATTTCCGTATGTTCGTGCGAAAGCTACAATCGGCGCATGAGCTTCGATTTGCCCGCAGTGCAGGCTGCTTTGCACGAACAGGATGTGGATGGCTGGCTGTTTTACGACCACCATGGGCGCGATCCGCTGGCGTATCGCGTGCTGGGGCTTGGGGTGGCGGCGCATGTGACCCGACGCTGGTACTACTGGGTGCCTGCCCAGGGCGAGCCTCGCAAACTCGTCCACCGGATCGAGGCAGGCAAGCTGGACGGGCTGCCGGGCGGTTGCGCAGTGTACTCGTCGTGGCAGGAGCTGGAAAGGCAGTTGCAGGCGATGCTCGCTGGGGCTCAGCGGATCGCGATGCAGTATTCGCCGCGCAACGCCATCATGTATGTGTCGATGGTAGACGCGGGAACGGTGGAGCTTCTGCGGAGCTGGGGTAAGGAAGTGGTGAGCTCGGCAGACCTGATCAGCCGATTTGAAGCCGTATTGACGAGCGGGCAGATTGCAAGCCACTACGCGGCGCAGCGGGTCATCGATGCCATTGTGCCCGCGGGCTGGCAGTGGCTGCGCGGGGAGCTCAACGCCGGTCGGTCGGTTACTGAATGGACGATGCAGGCGTGGCTGCAACAAGCGCTTGGGCGGGAGGGGATGGTCTGGGAGCACGGGCCGAATGTGTCCGTCAATGCCAACTCGGCGGATTCGCATTACGACCCGACACCCGAGCGGGCGCTGCCGATCCGGGATGGAGATTTTTTGCTGCTGGACATTTGGGGACGCAAAGCTGAGCCGGGGTCGGTCTGGTACGACATCACCTGGACCGGAACGGTGGGGCGTGCGCCGAGCGAGCGGGAGCAGGAGGTGTTCGCGGCGGTGCGGGCCGCGCGGGATGCGGCCATCGCCGCGGTGGTGGATGCGTTTGCAATGGGCCGGGCGATTGCGGGGTGGCAAGGGGATCGGGCGGCACGTACCGTGATTGAAAAGGCAGGTTTGGGGGAGTTCTTCACGCACCGCACCGGACACAATATCGGGACGGAGTTGCACGGCGCGGGCGCGCATCTGGACGACCTGGAAACGCACGACGAGCGCCGCATCCTGCCCCGAACATGTTTTTCGGTCGAGCCCGGTGTGTATTTGGCGGGCGAGTTCGGCATCCGAAGCGAGGTAAATATGCTGACTTCAGACACGGAGGCGGTTGTGACTGGGCGGGTGCAGCGGGAACTGGTGCGGATTTGACCTTCCAGCGTATGGGTGCGTGGTGCGGGCTGGGGTGCCTGCAATTTTTTGTGTGCGAACAGCTGGCGCGCCTGGGGTGGCCGGGGCACTACAGCATGACTGTGCGATTCATCAGCGATCTGGGCGAGCGGAGCCTGTCGCGCGGTTATGCGGTGATGAATGGATCGTTCTTCGTGCAGGGATTGCTGATTTGCGGGGCGGTGCTGCTGGGGTGGGGAAAACGTCCGTTTGCGGGCATGCTCCCGCGTGGCTGCCTCCTTGTGGCGGCACTGGGCATCATGCTGGTTGCGTATGCGCCGGCAGACCGCAACCTGATGTTGCATATTTGGGCGGCACGCTGGTACTTCGGCGCGGGCGCGCTGGGGATGCTCCTTTGGGGGTTTGTCTATGCTGGGCAAAGACGCGCGGCCCTTGCGGCTGGGGGCGTCGCTGTTTTGGGGGATTTCCTGCTTGCTTGCGGCCCCGCGCCGCTTGTCGCTTTTCTGGGCGCGGGCACGGTTGAACGGCTGGCGGCTTATCCACTGCCGCTCTGGCTGGCATACACGGGCTGGGCGGCGCTGCGGTCCCCAAACTCCCTTGATTTATAGTCAAAAGGATGTCTCCTACACGCCAAGGCGCTCCCGTTTCGCTGGCCCTTTTACTGGGCTGGCTGTTGCCCGGAGCAGGGCATTTGCTTTCGCGTCACTGGGTCCGCGCCCTCCTGCTTTTTCTTGCGATCTCGTCGCTGTGGTGGCTGGGTATTGCGATGAACGGGCATTTATACCTGCCGGGCGGGGCTGACCCGCTGAGTATGCTCGGCTTTGTCGGCGATCTGGGATCGGGGTTGTTTTACCTCCTCGGCTTCAGCGGGGGCCTGGGCCGGGATGTGGTGCAGGTGGCGACCGCCGATTATGGGACCAAGTTTATTGTGGTGGCGAGCCTGCTCAATGTCATTGCGGCCGTGGACGCGCACAACCTGCGCATCGGCCGCAAAGCAGATGGGGCGACATTTTGAACTTCCAGCCTTCGCAATTTACGGCAGTGCTCCTGTTCGCGACCTGCGC
>CAXTKZ010000015.1:15668-18323 GCA_964244985.1 uncultured Acidobacteriaceae bacterium | reverse complement strand
AGCACGGGAGTTCTGGGCTTTGGGCCGCCGGTACGAGGGTTGGTCCAGACCATTGCATTGAAGCTATGCTGCTCCTGGAAGCCCGCGCGGGTGTACAAGCCGGCGGCGCGGTCGTTGCCGTCCGTGACGGTTAGAGAAATTCTGTGAAAGCCGCGGCGCGCGAGTGAGGCCGCCGCGACGCGAAGCAGCAGGGAACCGAGCCCCGCGCCCCGCGCCCGCGAGGCCACACAGAGCTGCGTGATGTGCTGAACATCGTCCCGGACCTTGGAGCAAAGAATCAAGCCCGCGAGTGCGCCGGTAGCACGGTGCACCAATACGTGCGAGGCCTGCCGGTCGAACACGCCGCAGCCGGGGAAACGGATGATGTTGTGCAGGAAGCGCAGCGAGCCCGCGACGGAGCGGTACTGGTCGTTGATGGTCGAATCCAGGTGGCCCTCATAGGCATGGGCGATAAGCGAGCCGGCGAGGTTGAAGTCGTTCTCCTGCCAGGGGCGAAGCTCCAGCCCATGCGCGGCCAGCGCTTCTGTTTTCGGCGGTGCGGGCGAAGCCGCCCGGAGGTCAAGATCCATAAAAAGACGCCGGTACACGCTGAAGGCCGATGAAGAGAAGAGCTCAGCGTGAAGCGGGTGGATGTGAAGCAGCAGCTGCGACTCGATACGCTCGACGCCGGGCGAGTTCTGGAGCAGGGAAATAATATGCTCGAGCAGCTTTGCCTCGATCTCCTCGGCGGAATAGCTGCCGCTCATCCCTTCCTGCGCGAACACATCGCCGATGACCGCTTTTCGCTCCTCGTACACGCAGAATGTGTAGCCGAGCACGCGGCCGTTTTCAACCGCGACAAAGCCGGGAAGCACACGTGCATCGAGGTACTGAAGCAGGAGGTTGATGGAGGCGCGGTAGTCCCAGTGGAGACGGTCGGCCCAGATGCGGTTCTCCGCTTCCAGCACGGGGCGCAGGCTGGTGGCGGCAAAGTGGCGCAGATCGAGAATCTCAAGCTGCGGAGCTCGAAATTGGGCAGGGGAGGTCACGCGCGTGGGCTCCTTGAGGGTGAAGAATACTCCTTCAAGCGGGTGGCTTGCTCGGTCATGGCTGCCGAGCCTCAACGCGGTAGATTTCCAGGCCCTGCTGCGGAACGCGGGTCAGCAATTCGTAGCGGCGGTCGCCGAGTTTGGCAGGAAGTTCGTGCGCGAAGGGCTCACGGGAGATAAGGATGTGCGCCGCGGCGGGTACGGGGTCTCGATCGTAGTTGAGGACGCGGCTATCTCGATAAAACGAAAGACCGTATTCAACATCGCGGCGGACGCGGAAAACGGCAAGGGGGCCCGCATCCGGGCCGAGCTTTGCGAGGGCGAGAGCCAAGGGGCGGGGCGAGTAGGTGAGGTCAAGCTGATGGATAGTGTGCTTGGAGCGGGCAGCCGCGGGGATGCCGAACACCGGGCCTACACCGAAGATAAAGATAAGCAGCACCACCAACGGCACCATGGTGGCTGTTCTCAGGCGAACAAGCCCAAAGCGGGCTACCGCAACAAGGATCAGCAAGGCCGCGCCAACCCCGGAAGCCGCTGCCGCCCACAGGATCCTCGCCGGGGGGTGCAGCGTTTCGCCCTCGGCCAGATAGGAGGGCGCGAGCAGAACCGCGGTGGTGAGCAGACCGGCGAGCAGGGCATGGCCGCCCAAAAGCCACGGGGAAAGCCCGCGGGCGCGCATCCGGTTTAGGTAGTCGCCGGTGAGGATGGTAAGCGGTGGAATCGACGGCAGGATGTAGCCGGGAAGCTTCGATTGGGAAGTTGAAAAGAACAGGATGGGTAGCAGCGCCCAAATGACCAGGAACTCAGGAAAGGCATCGCCCGCGCGCCCGAAGGAGCAGTAGTGGCCTTTGGAACGACGGGCGCGCCACTCAGCGATGCTTCCGCGCACGGCGGAGGCAAAAGCGGCGATGGCGAGCACGGCCCAGGGCACGAGCGATAGAAGCACCACCGGCCCGTAGTACCAAAGCGATTGCTCGTGCTCAAAGCGGTTGGTGGCGAAGCGCTCCAGATTGTGCTGGAGGAAAAAGACGTAAAGGAAGTCGGGATTGCGCCGCTGCACGGCAATAAACCATGGCAGCACCATGGCAAGGTACAGCACGGTGCCGGGCCACCAGAAAGTGCGGCGCAGGATGCCCCACTCGCGGCGCAACGCGGCAAAAGTCAAGATGATGAGCAGGGCCAGAAAGGGCGCGATAGGGCCTTTCGCGAGAGTGGCCGCGCCGATGAAGAAATACAGATCGAACAGCCAGAACTTCGAACCGGTCTCGTACCAGGCATACCAGCCCAGCATGCCGATGCCGAAAGGGGCGGCCAGCTGCATGTCGGTGGATGCGCCGCGGGCGAAGCTTAGGATACCCGCGCAGGACGCGGTGAGCAGCGCGGCGTCAAGCTGGCCGCCGGGCCGGAACCGCTTCATATGGAGATAGATGAGGATGATCAGGGTGAATGCGATGGAGGCCGAGGGGAGGCGTGCCGACCAGTCCGCGACGCCGAACTCCTTAAAGGACAACATCGCGCGCCAATAGTACAACGCCGGTTTTTCAAGCCAGGGCTTGCCGTAGAGGACGGGGGTCACGTAGTCGTGGCGGGCCAGCATTTCGCGCGCGACCTGGGCATAGCGGGGCTC
>CAXTKZ010000015.1:0-15568 GCA_964244985.1 uncultured Acidobacteriaceae bacterium | reverse complement strand
GGCGCGGCTGGGTACTTGTTGCGCTTGCGCGAGCGGGTGAGCAGTTGGTCGATGCGGCCGGTCATGCGTTCGGAGCGGTCGGCATGGAATTGAAGATCGGGCACGTGGCGTTTGCCCATCCGGTCTTTCAGCTCGGCACGAATCCAGCCGCGCGCGGCGGTCAAGCCGTCCACCGTGCTTATTTCGGCTTCGGGGCCGCCATCCACCTGCACATACACCTCCGCCGATTTGCCGCCGGGGTTGAGCAGCACCTGCGTGACGTGCGCGGAGGAGATGCGCGGGTCGGAAAGGTCGCCCAAAATCATGGCATCGATTTCCTCACGGACCGTTTCGGCGACGCGGTCCTGGTGGTACTTGCGGGCTCGCTGTTCAGGCATGGCGCGGAAACTCCTACCCCTAGTCTACAAACTCTGTCCAGGAGTCTGTAATTTCGGCGCTCAGGTCGCAGACAATGCGCTCGGCGGCGTCCTCCACCTGCTGCAGTTGGCCTTGCAGGTAGTCGCGCGAATTGGAGATGGCGGCGATGCCGATCACGGCGGATTGCCAGGTTACGGCTTCGTCAAGCTCGGCAACGGAGATGTTGAAGCCGTGGCGCAGCTTGTCTTTGAGCGAGCGGACGACTTGGCGGCGATCTTTGAGCGAGTGGGCGTGCTCGATGCGGAGCTGGAGGGTAAGGGTAGCGAGGGGCATGGAATGGCGTTTGGAAAAATTTAGCTCAAAGTGTTGGGTCATCCTGAACGCAGTGAAGGATCTGCTTTTGCCTGCACCGCCGGGAAAAGCAGATCCTTCGTCGCTGTGCTCCTCTGGATGACCCGTCTTTTGTGGTCGCAACTGAACTTCTCACATACCTCTCAGGATGATCCTTCTCTTTATTCGGCCAACCTTTCAGCGTCAGCGCGCGAGCTTACTTCGCCTGATCGACCTCGGACTCAATCGCCTGCCACTCCTCGGGCGAAAGTTGGAGGTTGGCGGCGGCGGTATTTTCTTCTAGGTGCTTGACGGATGAGGTACCGGGGATGGGCAGCATGACGGGCGAGCGATGGAGCAGCCATGCAAGCGCGAGCTGAGCGATGGAGGCGTCGTGGCGCTTGGCCGCCTTATCGAGCGGGCCGCCGGGGTTGGCCAGCTTACCCGCCGCGACCGGAAACCACGGAATGAATGCGATATTGTGCTGCTCGCAGTATTCGAGCGTGTCTTCGTGCTGGCGGTCGCCGATGTTGTACATATTCTGCACGCTCACGACGGGCAGGATTTTGCGGACCTGCTCGATCTCATGCGGCTTCACTTCGGACAGGCCGAAGTGCCGGATTTTGCCTTGCTGCTGCATCTTGGCGATGGGTTCCAGCGATTGTTCGACGGGCACCTTGGGGTCGATGCGGTGGAGCTGCCACAGATCGATGCGTTCGATCTTGAGGCGGCGCAGGCTCATTTCCACACATTGCTGGAGATACTCAGGCCGGCCCACGGGGTGCCACTGGCCAGGGCCGGTGCGGGTATTTGCGCCCTTGGTGGCGACCACCAGGCCGTTCCGGTAGGGGTGCAGCGCCTCCGCGATCAGCCGTTCTGAAACTTCAGGGCCGTACGCGTCTGCCGTATCGATGAAGTTGATGCCGAGCTCAGGGATGCGCTCGAGTACGCGCCGCGCTTCTTCAGGGTTTTTCGGTTCGCCCCAGATGCCTTCGCCGGTGATGCGCATGGCACCATAGCCGAGGCGGTGGACGGGCAGGTCGCCGCCGAGTTGAAAGGTGCCGCTCGCGGCTGCGTCGATTGCGGGAGTGCTGGTTGCAGTTGCCATGTTTACTCAGATGGCAACCGCAGCGGGAAAGGTGCCCTTATTCCGTGGCTGCCAAGCGGGCTAGCTGTGCCGCGCTGGGCGGAGCGGTGGCATAGCTGACGCCGAACAGGCACACGAGCGCGGCTAGCAGCGCGGGAAAGATAGCGTCGCGGTCGGCCAGGAGCGCGGGCAGGTGCGCGTGAACCAGCGGAGTGTCCCAAAAGACCGTGATAAGCGTGCCCACCGCAATGGCCGAAACCGCGCCGTTGGCATTGACACGGCGCGAGTAAAAGGCAGCCAGCACGACGGGTGTGAGTGTGGCTGAGTAGACCGTGTAGGCGTACAGCGTCGCCTTGAGAACGGAGCCCGTGTGCAGCGCCTGATAGAGCGACCACACGCCCAGCAGCACAACCGTAAGCCGCGACACGATGAGGACCTGCTTGTCGGTCGCCTGCGGCGCCAGGTAGCGCGTGTACACGTCGTTGACGAGGTTGGTCGCGGGGGAGAACAGGTAGTTGTTCGCGGTGGAGATGACCTTGGCGAACACCGAGCCCATGAGCAGCGCGCCCAGCAGCGCGGGCATGGAGTGGAGCGCGGTAAAGGCGATGATCTCGCGGCCCTTGGGGGCAGCATGCGTGCGCAGGGCGAGCGCATGGCCGAGCATCGCGATCAGCACGATCACTGTTTCGAGGATGACCGTGCCGATAATCCAGCCAACGACGGCCTTGCGCGCGTCGCGGCTGGACTTGGCGGAGAAAAACTTTTGGTACATGGACTGGTTGCCCAGCATAAGGAGGCAGGTGGGCAGGAAGATTTCAAGTGCGCGGGCCGGGGTGCCGCCTTCGCCGAGCGCGGTGAACTGCGCCGGGGGCAGGGCGGCGCGGAAGCCGGACCAACCGCCCGCGAAATGCAGCAGCACGGGGAGCGCAGCAAGCAGGGTGAAGGTCGCGAGAAGGCCGATGAACAAATCCATATAGGCGACTGAGCTCATGCCGGCAAGCGCCGTAAAGCAGATGACCAGCGCCGCGATGATGTATTTGCCGAGATCGGGCGTGATTGTGTGGGGGAAGATGAGCGCGAGAATGTCGCCGCCGCCGATGAGCTGGTACGAGGTGATGGCGGTGTACGCAAACAGGATCGCAATGACACCCAGTACCCGCGCGGCTTGGGAGTAGCGAGCTTCGAGCAGGTCCGGGATGGTGTACTGCGCGAACCGTCGCGCGCGCGGGGCGATGAAGTAGATCAGCAGCAGACCCGCCCAGCCACCCGCGGGCTGCCACAGCGCGAGAAGGCCGTGGTTGTAGGCGTTTTCCGCGCCGCCGAGCAACGAGCCCGAACCGATCCAGGAGGACAGGAGCGTGAAAACGAGAACAATGGCGGGCAGGGAGCGGCCCGCGACGAGGTAGTCCTGCCTGGTGTGGGTTTTGAGCAGGCGCGCGAAGGAGACGCCAAACAGCGTGAGGAGGATCAGGCCGAGGATGATGGCATAAAGCGGGCTCACGAGTTGGGATCCCTCCGAAGGCAAAACCTGAGTGTAACCGGCAGTCCTCCCTCCCCTGAGGGTGTGTGGTGGCGATCACCCGGCGGCTTGCGCGATCGCGGCGGACAATGCGGCGGTACCGCCCTCTCGGATGGCTCCATGGCCGCAGGCGAAACGCTGGATGGGGTAGGCGAGGAGCTTGCGGGCGCTCTCGACGACGAGGGGGCGGGACCACATGGCGAGGGTGGGTAAGGGGAAGTACCACGGGGTCCAGCCGCAAAGGGAAAGACGTCCGACGGCAACGAGCTCGTCGCCTGCGTAGAGGGTGCCGTCGCGTTCGTCGAGGAAGGAGACGTGGCCGGGGATGTGGCCGGGTGTGTCAATGCAGCGGAGCGAGCCGAAAAGTTCGCCGTCCTGGATGAGGTGGGTGGCTGGAGTGAGGATGCCGGGCAGGCCTCCGCGGATTTTCTCGCGCGGCTCGCCGGGGCGGAGCGATTTGTCGGCCGGACGCCCGAGCAGCGGCAGCGAGCGTTCGCTGATGGCGACCACCACACCGGGCAGGCGCTTCGCGAGTTCATCGACGGAGCCGACGTGATCGACATGGGCGTGGGTAAGGAGGATGCGGCGGATGGGTGCGCCGAGAGACTGCGCCACAGCGAGGATATCCTTCCCGCTGCCGGAGATCGTGGTGTCGACGAGGGTAAAGCCGTCGGATTCACGGACGAGGTAGCAGTTCATCAAGCCGAGGCGGGTGAGCTGGTGGGAGTGGGGTGAGAGTTGAGTGAGCTTCATGGAAGAAGACTAACATGCAAAGTCTTTCAATTGAGAATTAAAGCTTACGATGTAAGCAATGGCTTACCCCAAACTCCTCTCGTCCGCTGAAATCCTGAAAACGGCGGTTCACATTCTGGAACAGGATGAAGCCGGTGGGGTCTCGTTGCGGGCTGTCGCGTCGGCACTTGGCGTGAAGGCACCCAGCCTATACCGCTATTTTCCGCACAAGGACGCCCTGGAACTGGCAGTCGCCGAGGAGGCATGCAGGGCGATCTTGGCCGAGCTGGGAAAAGTCGCCGCAACCACGGATGGGGAAAGCAGATTCAGGGGGACTGCGGACGCTTACCTGCGTTTTGCACGCGCGCGGTTTCCGCTTTATTCGTTTGTGATGCGCGGCATTCCCAGGACACATGGCTCCGCCGTGGCCAAGGCTGTGTGGAACCTTTTGTTGGAAGCGGCAAGCGGCGTCTCCGGCCAGCCGGACGACACCGCAGCCGCGGTGGCTACCTGGTCTTTTCTGCACGGGTACGCCACCCTTGAGCACTCCGGTGCGTTTGGGGCGTCCGGGCCTATGGGTGGGCTGGAGAGGGGGGTGGATGCGTTGTTGAACAGCTTTCGCCAGCGTGCCATGCTCGTTCGGAAGGAACATGGGACGTGAACGGCAGGAGTTTTAGGACGGACGGGTTGCACTCGTGATCGATGACGCTGTCCATTTCTTTGCTCATCGGCTCGTCACAGGCGATGAGAGGTAAACTGCATCAGCCCGGAGAAGCTCTCTTGAGGACTGAGGAACTGATCGCAACAGCAGTAAAACTATTGCATCCTCATCGCAGCCAAGGACGGTTGTTTGGAGATGTAGCAGCAGCTCTTCGTACAACAACCGGTTCCGTGTTTGTCGGAGTGTGTGTCGATACGCCGAGTTGGGGCTTGTGCGCCGAAAGAAGCGCTATCGCAGCCATGATCACAGCCGGCGAGTACAAGATTCATAAGATTGTTGCGGTCTGGAGAAATGATGCCGGCGCAGTTTCGGTACTTCCCCCGTGCGGCGTATGCCGAGAGTTCATGCATAACGTCGATGTGGCGAACTTGGAGGCCGACGTAGTTCTAAGCCCAACCTCCTCAGTCAAGCTGAAAGCCTTGCTCCCGCATCATGAGTGGCCGGTTACGGCAAGCAGTCATAGAAGCGTGTTAGGAGATTTCATCCCTATCGCGCGGGACAAAGGCTAAATAAACATGCTGGAACTCCTGGTTGCCGTTGCACTGGCGGCTCACCCGACTGCAGCAAGTGTCGAAGCGAGTATCCGTCGACGCGGTGCCGCTGAAACCATTGCCATGCTTTGGGAGAAAGGCAAATCGCCCTCTCAGTGGGATTGGGTGATGGATAGAATGGGCGACGGCAATGGGGGATGGATCGCTCTGGCTCCAAAGCTGGCACCGGGCTCGGATGCAGGTAGTGCGGAAGATCTCGGCATTTCACTGGCGTTCGCACTCCCCAAGAATCCGCGAGCTGTGTTGGCTGTTCTCGATCCAGAAGACGACATGCTTTTGGGTGCGAACCGGGTTTGCGGGATACCATTTATCGAAGACACAGTAAAGGACATTCCGGCTTACAGGCGCGGCGCCATCCGTGCGGTTGAGGCGGTTGCAGTGCCGGAGTTGAGGACGGCGAAAGCAGCTTGCCTTGCCGCGCTAACGATAAGGTAAATCGCCGGACATACCTAGGAAAAGCTCGTCAAGCAAACGGGCGCGATGTCGGTGGGAGCAAGCACGGCTTTACGCAAGTTCAACCGTACACGTCAGCTGGGAGGGTGTGCCTGGTCACACGAGGCGACCGGCTTGGGGCGGCTTGTACTGAACTCAGTGACCCTGCACTCGTCAAAGATGGAGCAATAGCAGGCTGATGCATGCAGGTGACGGCGAGCCTCATCGAGCCTGTCCCATTCAACGATCGCAGTAGAATTGCCCGTTGGTCTCGGCCATTTAAACACCAAACGTTGATCCCCGCTGCGTATCAGTGTGGTTGCGACTTGTTGGGACAAAACTTCTGCATTTGGGTCGATTTTGTCGAGCCGATCTCGTAAACCGCTGCTGGAAAGATCATTTCCTTGTGAATCGGCAGCGCGAAACCACGCAATCTGGGCCGGGCCGGTGCCGACGTTGCTGATGGTTAAAGAAAGAACACGCTTGCCTCCATCCTCATTTCCCGAGTCGAGCATCAGCAGCGGCGTGGATTGCGCGCTGACGAGGCGGCGGTTCTGCTCCACCAGCGCTCCCATGGAGTGCTCCGATTGGAGGGCCGTGAGCAACGACGCGAGTGAGATGGCAAGCACCGCCAGCGGCATGATCAGGTCGAACCAGGGCAAGCCTGTTTTGTGATGGTGATGGTGCGGCGGCTCCGGAGCGTCTACCACGGGTGTCTGTGACTCCTTCAGATGAGTTGAGGAGATTGTATGTCCTCTCGATCCCGAAAAGGTGAGCGGGCCGCGACAAGGCCGCCTTTCCTGCGCCTGCCTGCCACGCATGGTATCCATATGCAATGGAATCCGAGGAACTTCTTCTCCACGCGCAACGTTTGCAGGCCCTCGCGCAAGCCGGGCTCGCGTATGCGTCCAGCGGCTATGAGCGGGAGCGGTACGAAGAGGTCCGCGCCATCAGCGTCAGGCTACTTCAGGAGCTTACAGAGGAGCCGTTCGAGAAGATCCTCCGCGTGTTCGCAGACGAGAACGGCTACCAGACTCCCAGGGTTGATATTCGGGCGGTCGTTCTCAGGGACGGGGAAATCCTGCTGGTCAGCGAGAAGGCCGACGGGAGCCGATGGACGCTGCCGGGCGGATGGGCCGATGTCGGCTATACGCCGTTCGAGGTCGCCGCGAAGGAAGTTCGTGAGGAGACGGGTCTGCTTGTCAAACCCGTCCGCCTGCTCGCGCTTTTCGATAAGAAGAGGCACCCGCATCCTCCGCAGCCCTGGTATGTCTATAAGGCTTTTATCCAGTGCGAGTTCAAGGGCGGATTGCCCGTTCAGGAAACAACGGAGACCAAGGGCGCGCGCTGGTACAACGCGGATGAGCTGTCCTTGTTGGAGTTGTCCACCGACCGGGTTACGCTGTCTCAGCTGGAAGTGGTTTACAAACTCGCTTCCGACCCGCTTTCGATGGTTCTTTGCGACTGATAGCGGCTGCGCAATCGTTGTGGGAGCTTGCGGCCTCAAGTCTGGACATGCAGACCGCCCTGTTTCGGGCGTATCCCAAAGATCGCGGTACCGATGCGGATGGTGGTTGAGCCTTCCGCGATTGCATGCTCAAAGTCACCGGACATACCCATGGAAAGCTCGTCGAAGCGCAAGCTGGGATGGTGTTGGGCGAGCTTGTCACGCAAGATGCGGAGCTCCTGGAAGCAGGCGCGGGCGATCTCAGGGTCGTCTGCGATGGGGGCGACGGTCATCAGGCCGCGCAGGGGCAGGTGAGTGGCGAAATCGGGCAGGCGTTCGAGCAATGTCGCGAGTTCGGGGGAGTCGGGCCGAAGGCCTTCCTTGGTTTCCTCCGGGCTGAGCTTGATTTCAAGCAGGATGGGGAGGGTGCTCCCGAGGCGTTGGGCCGCGGCGTGGAGGCGCTCGGCGAGTTTGAGGGAGTCGATGGTGTCGATGGCGGAGAAGAGCTCCGCGGCGGGGGTGGATTTGTTGGATTGCAGGTGGCCGATGAGGTGGACGTATATCCGCTTTTCTTGCCGCTGGAAAAGGGCAGAAGCAGGTCCTTCGTCGCTTCGCTCCTCAGGATGAGCCGGGTTTTTTGGAGTGAGGTGTGCTCTTTCCGGCGATGGTCCGAGATCAACTGCGTAGCTACGTGCTGCGAGCGCCTGCGCTTTTCCGGCGAACTCCTGTACGCGGTTCTCGCCGAATAAGCGCTGGCCGGCTGCGGCGGCCTCCAACAGCAGCTCGACCGGGTGCGTTTTCGACACGGCCATGAGCCGGACCTCCTCGCGCGGACGGCCTGCTTTTCGGCAAGCCGCGGCGACCGTGTCGTGGACGCGCGCGAGGTTTTCGGCGATCGGCCGTGAGGGAAGATTCAGCGGCCCTGCTCCTCTAAGAATTTCTCGACTTCAAGCGCGGCGGCGCAGCCGGAACCGGCGGCGGTGATGGCCTGGCGGTAGCGGCGGTCCTGCACGTCACCGCAGGCGAAGACGCCGGGGACGCGGGTGAAGACCTGCTCGTGCGTCTTGATGTAGCCGTCGGAGTCGAGCTCGATCTGCCCTGCAAAGGCTTTTGCATTGGGCTCGTGGCCAATGCCGAGAAACAGGCCGCAGATGGGCAGGTCGGAGATTTCCCCTGTGCGGCGGTCGCGGAGGCGCACGCCCTTGACCTCGTTCTCCTCGACGCCCAGGACCTCCTCGATTGCCACGTTCGTGCGGAACTCGATCTTGTCGTGCCGACGGGCGCGCTCCAGCATGATGGCCGAGGCACGGAAGGTGTCCGACCGATGCAGCAGGGTGACCTTCGTGGCGAAGCGGGTGAGGAACAGCGCTTCTTCCATCGCCGAGTCGCCGCCGCCGACGACCGCGATGTCCTTGCCGCCGAAAAAAAAGCCGTCGCAGGTGGCGCAGGAGGAGACGCCGTGGCCGATGAGTGCCTGCTCGGAGGGCAGGTTGAGCCAGCGGGCCGACGCGCCGCTCGCGATGATGAGCGAGTGGGTCCGAACGGTTTCCTTGCCGAAGTTGAGAACAAACGGGCGCTGCGACAGATCGGCGGAAACGAGGTGGCTCATCCGGTACTCAGTCCCGAAGCGCGCGGCTTGGGTTTTCATATTCTCGATCAGGTCCGGCCCCTGGATGCCCTCGGGCCAGCCGGGAAAATTTTCAACCAGCGTGGTGATGGACAACTGGCCGCCGGGCTCGTGGCCCTCGATGACGAGCGGCTGGAGGTTGGCGCGGCCCGTGTAGATGGCCGCGGTTAAACCCGCGCAGCCGGAGCCGAGAATAACGACGTTGCGAATGGAAGTGTCTGGCATGGGAGTCGGTCTTTATCCTACCCGCGAGGAGACAGCGGCTTCTAAGGGATGCGGGGCGGGGCGGGTGGATGCAGCGCCCGTTTTACCATGGCTGCATGGCAAACCTGACCCTTGTATATGGCATGCGGCTGCTGCCGGCGGATGAGATCGCCGGCGTGAGCGACGCCCCCGTGGCGCTGAAGAACGGCAACGAAGCACGTGTGACGATGCATGTGCTGGAAGGCTCGCGCGAGGAGATCGAGGCGCAGCTGCGGCACAGCATCGAGGCATTTTTCGAGTTTTTCCCAGAGATTTAAAGGTCGGCGTTTGGATTGGCTATTCCCGTGCCTATGCACCCCTGACTGCCTTTTCGGAGGTTTGCGGCGTGCCCGGACGCGGCGTCAGTAATTTTCTTGCACGCAGTCCCGATTTGGGACCAACCCAGGCGTCTGTTCCAAGCTGAAACAAGGCGTGGAGATCGCTTGCGGATTGTTGTAATGAACAGCCCTCAACCATGGCGGAATGGAGTTGCGTTCCGCTGCGGGCACCTTCCCGGCGGTACCGGGAGGGCCTTCCGCGATGCGTTATTTTCCTGGTTTGCTTGCTGTTTTGTTTGTCTTATTGAGCGCTCCCGCAGCGAACGCGAGCGGCCCGCGTTGGGTCGCCGGTGTGAACTACTTCAACCCCGCCGCGAAAGGCTCGCCCCTGGTATGGGCGGGCGGTCAGGTGAGCTACTTCCTCGATCAAGGTGCGCTGTCGGGCACGGTTTCAAACAGCCAGGCGAACTCGCTGGTGCAGGCGGCAGCGGCGGTGTGGTCGGGGGTATCGACCGCGGCAGTGAGCATCACGCAGGGCGGATCTCTAAGCGAAGACGTAAACGGCGGCAATGTAACGGCGAATACGCCGGCAGGCACGGGTGCCGTGCTGCCGACGGACGCGTTGCTCTCGGCGACGAACAAGCCCGTGGCCGTGGTGCTGGATGCCGACGGCAGCGTGATCGACGCTATTTACGGGCCTGGAGCGAGCGACCCGAACCAGTGCACGCAGACCGGTGTGTATGTGTCGGTGGATAACTTTTCGACCGTCGGCACAATTGCTCATGCGCTGATCCTGATCAACGGGCGCTGCGCGACCTCATCTGCGCTGAATAGCCTGCTGCAGTACGAAATGGTACGCGCTTGGGGGCAGGTGCTGGGGCTGGACTGGTCGCAGGTGAATGAGGGAATGTGGCCTGCTTCCCCGACCAGTGACGGACTGGCCGGCTTGCCGCTGATGCACTCCACGGAGCGGTTGTGCCAGGGCTCGTCGACAAACTGCCTTCCTAACCCGACGACGCTGCGGCTGGATGATATCGCCGGGCTGAACCAGCTCTACCCCGTGACGCAGGCGAACGCCAGCCAGTGGAGCGGCAAAAGCATTACGGCTGCTTCGACAGTGACGGTGACCGGGACGGTGGCGTTTCGGAACGGGCAAGGCATGCAGGGAGTGAACGTCGTGTTGACACCCCTGAACGCGACCGCGAACGGCGACACGCCAGACTTGCGGTATACGGTTGCCGCTGTCAGCGGTGCCTACTTTTCCGTCAACGGCGGCAATGCCGTGATGGGCTCGACGGATGCGCAGGGCAACACACTGGGCCGGTTCGGGACAGATGACGCGACGAAGGAGGGTTACTTCGTCCTGAGTGGAGTGCCATTGCCGGCGGGGGCGAGTTCGGCGCGCTACCAGCTTTCCATCGAACCTGTAAATCCGTTGTATGTCGGCGGTCAGAGTGTGGGTCCGTACGGGTCGGTGGCGCAGGTCGCGCTTTCGGGCGCGGTGCAGACAGTGGTTTTGGGCAGCTTGAGCGCGGGCGCGACAGTGACCCACAATTTTAAGATGGGGGACTCGGCTGATGGCACGGTGACCGACGACGGAGCCGAAGCAGCACCGAACCGGGCCAATGGCAATGGCGAGTGGCTGGCTAAGCTAGTGGGGTATGGGCATACCGGGTGGTTTCAGTTTCATGCGCGGGCCAACCGGTATTTCACCGTGGAAGCGACGTCGCTCAACGAGGTCGGACTGGGAACAGAGAAGAAAGCAGCCATGGTGATTGGTTTCTGGAACGGAAGCGACCCCCTCGGCTCCGCGCCTGCCTTGAGCACAACGACGCCTTTTAACGGCGCGCAGGTGGGTTTGTCGGTATTGTCGGCCGAAACGGCGGCGGATCAGCAGGTGCGGGTGGCGTATGACGACCAACGCGCGGATGG
The DNA here is from genome assembly GCA_964244985.1 of uncultured Acidobacteriaceae bacterium. Classification (GTDB taxonomy): domain Bacteria; phylum Acidobacteriota; class Terriglobia; order Terriglobales; family Acidobacteriaceae; genus EB88. The sequence goes on along the minus strand of CAXTKZ010000015.1, from coordinate 4,312 downwards.
ACGTCCCGACTTTACGTATCGGGCGCGGGTCTTGTATGCGGATTCCGTGTTTCCGGCACGGCTTACGCTCAATGGCGGCACGATTTCAATCCAGGGCCAGGGGTTTCGGCTTGGAGTCAATGTGACGGTGGGCGGTGTACAAGCCGCGGTCACCAGTGTGACGCCGACGGAGATCACGGCGGTGGCGGCAGCAGTGAGTGCGCCCACCGGCACCGTGGTAGTGGCCGTGCAGGATCCCCAAACCCTGGGCTTGGCGGAGATCCTTGACGGATTGAGCTACGACGCGCACGGTGATGACGGGGTGAAGATCGTCTCTGCCCCGAGCGGTACCGTGCAGCAGGGCGTGCCTATGCCGATGGTAGTGCAGGTAGTGGCCGCGGATGGGCAAACTCCCGCGTCGAATGTGCAGGTAAGCTTCACCGTTGTAAGCGGACAGGCGCAGATGGGCTGCGGTGCTACGGTGTGCACTGCCGTGTCGAACGGCAATGGCTTCGCAACTCTGGCTGTGACGGCAATGACAGCGGCGGCGACCCAGATCCGTGCTTCGCTCGCGGACGGCGCGCAAGTAATCGCAGAATTTGATGGAGGAACGCCGCCGCAGATTGCAGCGACCAACTCGCTCTACGTGGCGATCGGTGCCAAGCTGAACTGGACACCAGTAGCAATCGTTCTGAACAATGGCGCACCTGTACAAGGCGCGGCGGTGCAGTGGGTGGGTGGCTCGGGAGCGCAGGTGGCCACTGCTACGACCAGCAACAGCAATGCCGCTGGGCTTGCCTCAACCACAGTGACGGTGGGCCCGCTTGCCGCGGGCGGAACGACCAACGTACGCGCTTGCCAAGGCCAGAGCGGAAGCTGCGCGGCTTTCTCCATCAATGCCGTGCATACGGAATCTGCCAACCTGCTGCCGGTAAGTGGGGTAGGGCAAAGCCTGGCCGCGGGTGGAACCGTCCTGCCGATGACTTTGCAGGTGATCGACGGCGTGGGTCACCCGATTGCCGGAGCTGTAGTGAACTTTTATCAGCAGATGACCGCCTGGCAGCCGCCCTGCCCCGTGGGTGGGCGCTGCCCGGCGGCGCAGAAGCTGGGCTCGCTGACAACCACCGCGACTTCGGACGTGAATGGGTTGGTGACTCTGACGCCGATGGACGGTGCCGGACAGCCGGTGAACATCACCGGGCTGGGGAGTGTGGGGCAGTATGGGTCTCTGCAGTTTGCGATCGTGGAACATCCGTAAGGAAGGTGCCGAAGGGCCCTGGACACACCGCTTTAAGGTATTCGGCTAGCGGAATCGAGAGTAAGCGCAAAAAGTGCAGTTGGAACGTTTAGGGGTGGAGGTGCGTACCGAATGGAGGGTGGAGGAAATCGGCTCCGGGTTCATCAAGGTGAAGGGGAGGGAAAGCTTGACTCCGTTATGGCTTCTTCGTCCGCTGGCGAGATGTCGGGCGACCCGGCCTGTGATCCACCCGGTGTTCTCGATGTCCTTCCATAACCGGCTTGCCACTCTGAATAAGCCGGTTACGGCATACCCATTCCTGCCGAGACTGCTTACAGGCGGCACCACGCTGGAAGGCTGACCCGGGTCGCGCGCGCTGCGGAACGACAGGAAAGTTCCATCAACGGACGCGAATGCAACAAAGGCGACTCAAAGCGTGCATCGCGCGAGTTGAACCACAGTTTAGACCGGGTTGCGCGGCTTGCAACAAGACGCCCAACCCACCCAAGAGTCAGTTCTAAACAGCTACGGTTTGATCCACTCGGACCTGCACAGGTGTAAGCCAGTTGAACCGGTCGGGTACCGTTCCATTGACGATGCCGAAGAACTGCTCGGAAAGCTGCCGCGTAATGGGTCCGGGCTGCCCATCGCCGACCAAAATGCGGTCTACTGAGCGGATAGGCGTAACCTCGGCGGCAGTGCCCGTAAAGAAAGCCTCATCGGCGATGTACAACAGCTCACGCGGCAGCGCTTGTTCGACCACGGGAAGCCCGGAATGGCGCGCAAGTGTGAGAACTGCATCGCGCGTGATTCCGTTCAATACGGAGTTGGCGAGCGGCGATGTATACAGGGTGCCGTTGCGGATCAGAAACAGGTTTTCGCCCGAGCCTTCGGAAAGGTAGCCGTTGGTGTCGAGTGCGATGCCTTCGGCATAGCCGTTCACCTCGGCTTCCATGCGGATGAGCTGGGAGTTCATATAGTTTGCGCCTGCTTTGGCAAGCGACGGCATGGTGTTCGGAGCCATTCGGTTCCACGAGGAAATACACACGTCCGCGCCCCCGTGCTCGCCGGTCAGGTACTTGCCCCAGGGATAGTTGCCGATATAGACCTCGACAGGCGCATTTTTCGGGTTGACGCCGATCTCGCCATAGCCGCGAAAGACGACTGGACGGATATAGCAGGGCGCGACACGGTTCGCTTCGACTACATCGACCACCGCGGAGCAAAGCTGGTCCAGTGAGTAGGGGATGGCCATGCGATAGATCTTGGCGGAATCGATCAAGCGCTGCATGTGCTCGGGGAGGCGGAAGATGCTCGCGCCCTCCGGCTGGGTGTAGCAGCGGATGCCCTCAAAAACCGAAGAGCCGTAATGCACTACATGGCTCATGACATGAATCTGGGCGTGCTCCCAGGCAATCAATTCTCCATTGCGCCAGATGTTGGCGGTGGGCTGGATGGGCATCGTTTGAGGCTCCTGGGCGGGAAATTAGGTTTGAAGCTCGATTATAGACAGCGCTTTTGGGTACCACCGTACCCTGTTATGGATGGCGCGGGAAGGATAGGTTGGAGAACATGTTCGGGCCGGCTTCCCATGCCATTCAGGCAATCCATCAATCCAAGTACGTGGGTTTTTCGCTGCTGGCGTTGAGCTCGATCTTCTTCCTGGTAGACCCCTTCGCGACCATGGGCTCGTTTCTTGCCATCACGGCAGGAGCTAGCCGGGCCAAACAGAAACGCATGGCCTTTAAGGCCTGCGTGACCTGCTTTATTGTGCTCGCTACTTTCGCGTTGGCCGGCCAAGGCATTTTCAAGATGTTCGGGATTACCCTACCCGCCTTTGAGATTGCCGGTGGGCTGATTCTTATGCTGATTGGGATTGACATGCTTGAGGCAAAGCGCTCGCCGACACAGGAAAGCTCACAGGAAGCGGAAGAAGCCTCGCACAAGGAAGATGCGGGCATCGTTCCCCTAGGCATTCCCATGCTGGCGGGCCCGGGAGCAATCTCAAGTGTGATGGTCATGGTGGGCCAGGCGGATACGATGTGGCAGATGGGCGCCATCCTGGGAGCGATCGCGATTACCGCATTTGCAAGTTATGGAGTACTGAGCAGTGCGGAGCGGCTGCAGCGCTTGTTGGGGGAAACAGGAGTCCGTATCCTGGTGCGGATCATGGGCCTGCTTCTTGTTGCCCTGGCCATGCAGTTCTTCGTGAACGGGCTCACGATTCTGGGCTTGATCCCTCGCCAGGGATAGAGCAGAGGGCGCGGCAGAAGTTTTCAACAGTTCTGTTGAGTTTTCAACAGTTGGACAGTGTGGCGAATCAGGATAGTATCGATCTTGTCAGCAGCGGTTTGAAGCGCGGCAAGCAGTAACAGCCGCCAATCCGCTGCGAGATGAGCTTGAAGAAGTTTCCTGATCTTCAAGTTGCAAACCATAGAAAGCAATGATACTTTTGAGAAGTAAAAGATAAGAATTCTTAAGCTTCTCAAGTAATAATATGTATGGAAACCGGTTCGGCGAGTCGAGTCCGCCGAGACTAAACAGACAAAGATGTCTGGCCGGGTTCGAGCTCTTCGGAGTATTGAGGCACAGCCTCATAAGCGAACAATTCCTTGGTGTATAAAGCCCTCAGGGCACACTCTCGTATCGCTGAGAGTACGGTATTTACAGTTTGCGCATGAGCATATTTCACTCCGCTGGCTGCTTTAAGCGCCGCGAATGCAGAGCTTTCCCCGGCGATTCTGACCGGAGAAAAAAGCAGTTGACAACATGTCACCTATTCTGTAGAGTTAAGAAATGCGCTCAACAGCGCAGCAAGTTCGAGGACACGCAGCGACACAGTTGCGGATCCCGATCCAAGCAGTTCGCTTAGGCGACATCTGCTTACGGATCTTTGAAAATCAGATTGAACATGCCAGTCGTGAGACAAACCAAGTCTGGTTTGAATGATCTCACAATATTGATCTGCACGCGTTTCGAGCGTGGCAGGTCGGTTCCGTCTCCTAAGACCTCCGTCTTAACGATGAACGGAACCGCAGGATTTAAACGAGAGTTTGATCCTGGCTCAGAATCAACGCTGGCGGCGTGCCTAACACA
>CAXTKZ010000014.1:0-40377 GCA_964244985.1 uncultured Acidobacteriaceae bacterium | reverse complement strand
ATTTCGCTGCCGGGCGTCCCCGCTGGGAGAAGGTCGGCGCGGAGATCGTGCCCGATGTCGCGCCGTATGAGTTGATGAAGATGCGGCTGCTCAACGGCAGCCATATGGCCATGGCTTACCTTGGCGCGCTCGCGGGTTATACGTATGTACACGAGATCATGGCCGACCCCGAGTTTGTGCAGTTTATTGAGGCTTTTATGGAGGAGGTCACGCCGGTTGTCCCCGCGATTTCGGGCGTGTCGGTCGCCGATTACAAGAAGACTCTCATACACCGGTTTGCAAACTCTGCCATCTACGATCAGGTCACGCGCATTTGCTCGGAAGGGTCGGCGAAGATTCCCAAGTGGCTGCTGTCGTCGATCACGGAGCTGCTCCGGCAGGGGCGTCCGGTGAAACTCCTCAGCCTGGTAATCGCGAGCTGGATCTACTATCTGGCACGCGGTACGGACGAGCGCGGACGAGCGTTGGACATCATCGATGCCCGGGCCGGTGAACTGCGCCCCATCGCAGAGTCGTGCGGTACCGATCCCCGGCCCATGCTGGCCATCGCCTCCATCTTCGGCCCTGAACTGCCCACGCAGGAGGGGTTTGTCGACCAGGTCGGGCAGGCTCTCCGGCAGCTCGCCTCACAAGGTGCCGTCGCGACAATCCGCCAGTATAGCGAGGCCCAGTGACCGAACAGCGTTCCGGATTCGCCAGATTCGGTATTTACCCTGAGTTGGCCTGGGGCTACTTCGGCCTGCTTCTGTTTATGATCGGCGACGGCGTCGAGTCCGGCTTTCTGTCGCCGCTTCTGCTCGATCTTCACTTCACTGAGTCGCAGGCCGCGTTTGTGTTCACTCTCTATGGGGCAACTGCCGCCATCGCGGCGTGGCTCAGCGGCACCCTGTCCGACCTGTGGGGACCCAAACGCGTCATGTGGATCGGCTTCGCCATCTGGGTTGTTTGCGAGATTCCATTTCTGCTTCTTGGGATTGCTCACGCGAACTATCCGATCATCGCGATCTCCTATATGCTGCGCGGCTTCGGCTATCCGCTGTTTGCGTTCGGTTTCCTGGTATGGGTCACAGCTGTTACACCGAGTGTGTATCTTGCCACGGCGGTCGGCTGGTTTTGGGTGGCGCGCACGGGTGGGCTGCCCACCCTGGGGTCGCTGCTGGCCAGCTTCACCGTACCTCGGTATGGCGGCTATGCGTCCCTCTGGATTTCGACTATCTTCGTCGTCATCGGCGGTCTGATTGCCCTCCTAGGCGTGCGTGAGAGGCGGGGCCTCTCCGGCCTGCAGGTCGGGAATACAGAGCACCCGCTGGCTGTTCTGCTTTCCGGCATTTCCATTATCTGGCGCAAGCCGCGGGTCGGCCTAGGCGGCCTGGTAGCGGTCATTACCACTACTTCCGAGTTCGGCTTTTTGCTGTTCCTGCCCATCTTCTATACCCGTACCATTGGCTTCACCCTGCAGCAGTGGCTCCAAATTCTCACCATCATGTTCGCGACCAATGTGGTGTTCAACCTGTTCTGGGGCTTTATCGGCGACAGGATAGGATGGCGCAAGACCGTCACGTTTGTGGGCGCATGCGGCTGCGCGGTGGCAACGCTCGGGCTATATTATGTGCCCCACCACTTCGGGCGCAGCTACTTTCTGGTTTCGCTTGCTTCCATGGCATATGGCGCAACGCTCGCGGGATTTGTGCCCCTAAGCGCGATTATGGCTTCCCTCGCGCCCGAGTCGCGCGGGGCAGCGATGTCCGTCATGAACCTGGGCTCCGGCACCAGCATCTGGCTCGGCCCAGCGATCGCGGGCATCTTTCTACCGATAGTCGGGGTTTCCGGGGTGATTTGGATTTTCGCGCTGATGTACGTCCTGGCTGCGCTGGTCGCCGCAACCCTGCGTCTGCCTTCTGAAGCACATACCACCTGAGCTGAGTTCCATGGCATGGAACCTCAAACCATACGCTCATTTGCGCTCTGTCCTGACCCGAACAGAACAGAGCGCATGGGAGGCCATATTCTAGACTTCCATCTCAAACAACAAGCGCAATTGTTTCCGTGTCGTGGGCGCGGCTGTTCCTTGCGAACTTACCCCAGGAACGACTGCCTGTGTCCCCTCTGTCCAATAACTTCATGCTCGAAGCACTTCCGCCTGCCGAGCGAATCGCACTGATGGGGAAGCTTGAACCCGTTTCTCTTCCTGTAAATACAGTTCTCTTTGAAGCAGACGAGCAGCCGCAGCATATTTATTTCATAACTTCAGGCATTACCTCGCTAGTGACAGCCATGTCCGGAGGTGGCGCGGTAGAGGTCGGCCTGACCGGACGTGAAGGCATGCCGGGCGGTATTTTCCTGCTCGGCAGCCAAACCGGTTTCACCCGCGGCTTTATGCAAGTGGCGGGCAGCGGTTTGCGTATGCGCTTCAAGCAATTTGAGCAGGATTTCCTTTCCAGCCCCGGGCTGCACCGGCGTGTTCTCGAACATGTGCAGTATGACTCGCTCGTGCTTGCGCAGCTTTCCGCCTGCAACCGGCTCCATGAGGCGGAGGAGCGGCTGGCACGCTGGCTCCTGATGGTTGAGGACAGGCTCAACGAACCCGATCTGCCGCTGACGCAGGAGTTCCTAGGTCAAATGCTCGGGACACGCCGGTCTACAGTCACCATGATCGCCGGCGCGATGCAGCGCAGCGGTTTGATTGAGTACACACGTGGACACGTACGCATCCTCAACCGCAAAGCTTTGGAAGACACGGCTTGTGAGTGTTATCCGCTTGTGCGAAAGCTTTATAAAGGCTTGTACCGGAAAGCTTTGCCGGCGGCCTCCTAAGGAAGGTCGCCCAATCCCGCGTCCGCGCCTTCGGCACCGGCTCCGGGAAAAGACAGCATAAAAACGGTGCCGCTTGCCCCCGGTAGATCGCTGCTTTTCAGGCGCATACTGCCGCGGTGTTTGGTAAGGATACCGGCGGTAACCCACAATCCTAGCCCTGTGCCGAGCGCGCCCTTGGTCGTGAAAAAAGGGTCATAGACACGCCTACGCGTTTCCCGGCTCATGCCGTGGCCACTGTCGGCGACGGTAATGCGCACCCCCTGCTCACCGCTGTGCCAATGGGTCGAGGGCCGTACCCGCAGCAGCAAACGGCCGCCGCCGGCCATCGACTCAATTGCATTGCGGATGAGGTTGGCGAATACCTGCCGGATTTCACCCGGGTAGCAGACCAGCTGCGGCGAGTCTTGCGTTTTGTAGGCAAGCTGGATGCGCGCATGTGCCAATTTGCCTTTGAACAACACGAGGACCGAATCGAGAATTTCAGTAATGTCGGCCGAGGCGGCCCTTCCCTGCTGCTTGTGGAACCGCAGGGTTTGCGTCGCGATCTGCGCCGCGCGTTGCAGTTCTTCCTCTGCCTGCCCGGCGTACACACGGGCCTGGTCGAGCGAATCGGCTTCCTTGACCAGATAAAGCAGGTTCATCACGGCTTCCAGCGGGTTGTTGATTTCGTGCGCGATAGAGGCGGCAAGCTGGCCTACAACCACCATTTTCTCGTTTTCAACTAAAAGCCGCTCGGCCCGGCGGCGTGCCGTAATGTCATTGCAGACCAGGATGATGTGTAGGGGGCGACCGTCTGGACCCCTAAGCAATGAAAACGAATTGCGCACCCATACGGCGTCGCCATTCGGACGCACGTACCGTTTTTCCAACACAGAACTGTTCACTTCGCCCCTTAAAAGCCGATGGAGCTCCCGCCGACAGCGTTCCTGATCGTCCGGGTGGGTCAGTGAAAGAATCGTTTCTTTTCCAAGCTCGCCCTGTGTGCGGGCGACAATATCGCGGTATGCCCCGTTTGCCTCTTCGAAGCAGCCGTCGAGGTCCGTAATCGCCATGCCGGAAGCAGCGTAAGCGAACGCCTCAAGGATGCGGTCTTCGCCGCTCGGAGAAGGAACAACGGTTTGTTCGGTCATGCGATGCCTTTATAGAGGAGAGGTTTCAGCTCAAGAACGGCTATCCCCTACTGCATAGATGCAACCTGAGGGCGTCCTTGCATTCAGGCGAGCAGCAAACCCTCCATGGTGCGGAGAAGAGTGCGCGGACCATCCAAGCCTCGCACACGCCGGTCGGACAGATCGACGCGGTTCGCTTCACCGACCGTCAAGGCGATGATCTTGATATCGGGCCATCGGGCCCGGGCGTAGGCGACCGCATTTTCGAACTCGTTGATCGAAAGGGAATGGCAGACAACCAGGAGATTGAACGCACCCAACCCCGGCAGCCTCTGCATCTCGTCGACGCTGCCGACCGACACCGCGTCGTAGCAGGTCGCAAACACCATCTGCCGCGTTTTAAGCAGGGTCGGGTCGCGGCTGATGCAAAGAACTCGGGAATGCTGATTGTCGGAATGCATGATGGGGGGAGAAGTGGAACTATCCCAGACTAAGTTGTCGGCCCTAACCTCGCTGTGCGATAACCGACAGTTCCTAAGTTGTTTTTTGCAAAACTTATTGCTCGCCACAAAGGTTTTTTCACGTCTGTTCAAACACCGTCGTACCCTGCAACGCGCGGGGTTTGTTTGCCGTCTTTTTGACCGGGTTCTTTCCCCCAGAGCCTGAGAAAGTTTGAGTGTGCCATGAACCCATTCCTCCCATCCGCGAACAAGCGCTTCCTTGCCGGTGCGCTCTTGCTTTCGCTCACCCCTGTGCTGAACGCACAAACCCGGCATACGCAGCCGCCGACCGATGGGCAAATCCTGGCCCGGGTGCAGCGAACCCTGCACAGCGAGCCTGCCTTCAACGGGCTGACCATCACGCCGTCCGTCGCGCACGGTGTGGTCACGTTGGAAGGCACGGTCGACAGCCAGGCCGCCAAAGTGCTTGCATCGAATGAGATTGCAGGCATCGGCGGCATCAAAACCGTGCTGAATAACCTCACCGTCGCCGGGCCGGCTTTCCTTCCCGCTCCTGCCCCACCGCCCGCCCTGCCCGCACCCGTCGCCTTACCCACACCCATCGTGTCGCAGGAAAGCTCCCGGACGATCACCCTGCCCGAAGGCACGACCCTTCCTGTGCGTCTCCTAGACGAGATCGATACCAAAACCGCCCAGCCGAATGGATCGTTTCAGGGAACTACTTCAGCAAACGTGTCCTCGGGCGGGTTCGTACTGATTCCCGCGGGCACACCCGTGACCGGGCGCATTGTCGATGCAAAATCCGCCGGGCACTTTTCCGGTTCGGCTGAACTGTCGGTGGAGTTGGTGAGCGCGAAGCTGGGCGGCACCGACACCCTGGCCTTGAATACGCAGCCTTTGTCAAACAAGGCTTCCGGGCGTGGAACCAACACGGCGGAGAAGACCGCGGGCGGCGCGGGCATCGGGGCTGTGATCGGCGCGCTCGCCGGGGGCGGCTCCGGCGCGGCGATCGGCGCGGCCTCGGGCGGCGCGTTGGGCGCGGGCACCAATGCGATCACGCGCGGCAAGGAGATCGACCTGAAGCCAGAACAGCTGCTCCAGTTCCGCACATCCGCACCTTTGGAAATTACCGTAAAGCTGCGCAATGGGGTGCAGATTCTGCCGCGCGCCGCGGGCGGGCCCGCACTGGAGATGCGACCGCCAGAGACCGACGCCACCCCGCAGCGTTAACCGGTTGCCGAGTAGCGCAGCGGTTTGCCCGCGAGGTACAGCTTGAGCTCCTCCCCGGCGATGGCGGCGGCCTTTTCCGCCGCCTGCCGGGTGCCGCCGGCCAGGTGCGGGGTGCAGAGGAAGTTGGGCAGGCGCAGCCATGGCGCGTCCGCTGGGATGGGCTCGATGGGAAACACATCGGCTGCCGCCGCGAACAGATGGCCTGACTGGACCCCTTCGGCGACCGCGTCGTAGTCCATCAGCGGGCCGCGGGCACAATTGACCACCACCGCGCCCCGCCGGAGCTGGGCAATCTGCGCCCGGCCCAGGATGCCGCGCGACTCGGCCGTTTCCCGCGCATGGAGCGAGACCACGTCCGAGCAGGCCAGCAGGTCGTCGAGCGGCATGGGTTGGGCGTCGTCGCTTTCGTCCGGCTGGGCGTACGGATCGTAAAACACCACCCGCGCTCCGAAGCCACGCAGGATCCGCGCGACCTTTCTGCCGATCGCGCCGTAGCCGACGAGTCCGACAGTCGCGGTTTCAAGCTCGAAAGCAGCGGTGTTGTAGGTATAGTCACCCTTCCACGCGCCCTCGCGGATGGCCGCGTCCGAGGCCGGGATGCCCCGCAGCGCGCTCAAAAGGAGGGCGACGGTGTGCTCGGCGGTGGCGGCGGCATTGCGCGCGGGTGTGTAGCCGACCGTGATGCCGCGCTCTTTTGCCGCCGCGATGTTGGCGTTGACTGGGCCGCCGCGACACACAATATAAAGCTTCAAGTCCGCTGCATGCTCCATCACCCGCTTCGTCAACGGCGCATGGTGGGCGATGCACAACGACACACCCCCGAGCAGCTCGATCATCTGCTCTTCTGAGCCGGACGCTTCGCGCACCTCGGCGATGTCGCGGAAGGGTTCAAGCGGGAAAGGCGTTTGCGCTTCGAGGATGTCGAGCTCGTCGGGGAGAGAGCCGAGCTTCGCGCGCATCAGGCCGGGGGAGATAAAGTGGTCGCCGATCAGGAGCAGTTTTTGCCGCATGTCAGTTCTCCGGTAAAGGGACGTTGAAGGAGTGAAGCGAAGCCTGCCCCAGCTGGAGGTCCAGCTCGGTCAGGGCGCCGTTTTCGAAGTTTGGGAACGCGATGCGGTAGCGCGCGAGCGGCACGCCGAGGAGCGCGCACAGCACAAGCCGCAGTAGGGTGCTGTGCGCCACCACGAGGCTGCGCCCCCCTTCGGCGGCAATCGCCCGCAGAGCCGCCACCCCGCGCGCGGCTGCTGCTTCGGGGTCTTCCCCGCCCGGCAAAAAGTTCCGCACCGGGTCGCGCTCAAAGGCGGCGCGCTCGTCGGGAAAGGCCGCTTCCATCTCCTCCGCGGTAAGCCCTTCCCCCTGCCCGAAGTCGAGCTCGATCAAGCGCTCATCGATGCGGAGCGGCAGCCCCGCCGCGCGGGCAGCAGGTTCGGCGGTCAGGCGGGCGCGGCTCAGGGGCGAAGACCAGACCTCGGCAAGCTCCGCCGTGCGGGCCCACGCCGCCAGGCGCTCGGCCTGCTTGGAACCTTTTGCCGTCAACCCGATGTCCGTCCGGCCCGCGTATCGATTGCCGACGTGCCAGGGCGTCTGGCCGTGGCGCACAAGGACGATGCGGCTCATGCGTCTGCCCGCGCGAGTGTCGCGGCTGCGAGCTCCTGCGGCAGCCATCCCCGATCGGCAAGCTCGCGAATGAACCGCCCATACACCTCGGCATAGGGCGCAAAGCCGGCACGGGGCGCAACCGTTCGGTCCATCCGCACCATGCGCCTCGCTGCCTCGTCCATGGAGGTTTCCCGCGACGCTACAAGCATCGCCATGCCGAACGCGCTTTCGGTGTTCGCAGGGATCCGGAGCTCGCGCCCGAGCACGTCGGCCCGGATCTGGTTCAGGGCATCGCTTTTGGCCGCTCCGCCCGAGGTGGTGCGCCCCCCGCCCACATCGGCACCGAGAACCGCAAGCGCGTCGAAAGCCAAACGCTCGATAAAAGCGATGCCCTGCAACACAGCGGTGAACCGCTCAATCGGGGATGCGGCCTCGCGGAGGCTGAAGCCGCGTGCCTCGGGCGCGGCAAAGGGGTACCGCTCGCCCTGCCCGACGAGCGGATACACAACCAGGGATGTCGGCCCCCCACGCAGGGCTTCGCGGTTTAAGGTGTCGAGTTCGGCGGCTGCGAACTCGGCAGCAATTGCGCCTGCGCCGGTGCTCGACGCGCCGCCCGGCAGCCAAACACCATCCGACGCGCGGTGCGAGTAGACCACGCCCAAGGGGTCGTGCAGCAGCTGGGAGGTCGCACCTTTGAGCACCAGCGTGGTGCCGATGACGGTATGCCATGAGCCGGGGGTGGTCGCGCCGGCGGCAATCTGCGCCGCACAGCTGTCGGTCATGCCGCTCACGATAGGCGTGCCTTGGGGTAAACCGGTCTCTTCAGCAGCCCCCACGCTGACCTCCCCAATCACCTGTCCCGGCCCCACCACCGGCGGAAACAGTGCGGAAGCGAGCCCAAGCCGGTCGAAAATTTCTTGGGGCCACGCCTCGCGGAGAAGGTCGTAGCCGGTTTTTAGACTGTTGCTGCTGTCCGACGCGAGCATTCGACCGGCAAGCCGGGCATTCACAAAGTCGCTCTGGTGCGCCAGCCGCGCCCCGGGCTGGACCTGGCCTTGCCGCAGGAGCCACAGCAGTTTGGGCAGCGCCCACGAGGGCTGCATGCGGTAGCTCAACTGGCTCCACAAGGCCCCGCCCGCCGCATTGACCAGCGCCGCTTCTTCGCGGGCACGGCCGTCGTCGTACATCAGACCGGGCGTGAGCGGGTTTCCCTGCTGGTCCACGAGAAGAATCGTCCCGGAGGTCGCATCGACGGCCAATCCGGCGATCTCCGCCCCGCCGGCGAGCTCGGCCATGACCGCGCGGCAGCACAGCGCAACTGCCTGCCACCACTCTTCGGGCGACTGCTCGTGACGCACGCCGTCGCGGGTGCCGCGGAGCGGCTGCACGGCTGAGGCCGCAAGCGAGCCGTCGCCGCGCACCGCCAATACACGCACGCTTTGCGTTCCCATATCGATGCCGAGACACACCCGCTCCGTCATTGCCCTTCCCCGAGCACACGCCATTGCCCCATTGCCCACTTCCGAAGCTCGATCCATCGGCGAAACGCTTTCCCGTAGTGAAGCATGGATGCGGGGTCGGGCAAAAACGTCCGTGCGAAGCGTACATGCCGCTCCGCTGCTTCCCGGATGCTCGCCCCTTCGCCCGTCGCGTACAGGGCGGAGAGGTGGGCACCGCGCGCACCGTTCTCCCGGTCGGCGGGCCGCCGCACCGGGACGCCGAGCACATCGGCGATCATCCCGCACCAGAAATCGCTTTGCGCCCCGCCTCCGCACACACTTACCTCGGAGAGGCTCCCGCCCGCCGCGGCTTCGAGACATTCACGAACGGTAAACGACAGCCCTTCATAGACGGCGCGCGCCATCGGTCCACGCGTCTCTCCAAACCGCAAACCGTGGAAGCTGCCGCTCGCTTCCGGCGCAAGAAAAGGGGAACGCTCCCCGGCCGGCGACAGGTATGGGAGAAAGAACAGGGTGGAAGTCGGAGACGCAACGGCGAGCGCTTCGAGAGAAGGAATATCGGGCAAACCCAGCAGGTCCGCCGCCCAATGGAGCGCTTCACACCCGGTCAAAGTGGGCATGGCTCGTAGAAAGAGCCCATGCGCGAGCGGCAGGGTCGTTCCCATCGGCTTGCCCTCGAGGTCGGGTTCGGCAACGATCGCCTCGGCGCAGATCGTCGTCCCAAGAATGACGCAGGCCTGCCCCGGGCGGACGGCACCGGAGCCGTAGGCGGTAGCCGCGATGTCGTATGGGGCCATCACCACGGGCAGGCCGGGAGGCAGGCCGAACGCGTTTGCCGCGTTTTCCAACAGCCCAAAGCAGGCAGATTGCCACGCAACGATTGGCGGCAAAAGGCGTTCATACGCCTCCAGCCTGAGGTCCACCAATGTTTCCGCGCTGTAGCCCCCACGCAGGAGGTCGCCGAAGGGGTTGGCGGCATCCGTCGTGTCCGCGGCATACGTACCCGTCATTTGGGCTACCAGCCAGCCGTTCGCGGTCAGCAGCCACCGGGCGGCGTCGACGCGCTCCGGCTGGTTTTGCCCCAGCCAGCTGAGGATGGCGTGCGGCAACCCCCCATAGGAAACAGACCCGCTGCGCCGGTAGCCGGCTTCCACCAAGCCCGCCTGCTTCCACTGCTCGATTACGCCGGCTGCACGGGCATCATTCCAGAGAATCGCATTGCCGGTGGGTGCGCCGGTGTCGTCGACCAGCCAACAGCCGTCACCCTGCGCGGTGGAGGCAATGCCGCGAATCGGTTCCCGCACGCCGGACAAGGCCTGCCGCACAGTGTTCACCACGGCAGCCCAAACCTCGTGCATGTCCTGCTCGGACCAGCCGGGATGCGGTTGAAGCACCATGGTGGAGGCGCGCGCCGCGTTCAGCTCCCGCCCGTCGGCAGCAAAAATAACTGCCTTGATGACGGAGGTGCCGGCATCGATGGTCAGCCACGCCATGCGGCCTCAGCTTCCGGTTCGGTGTTCGATGCGGAAACAATCGAATCCTCCATTGATTGCTGAAAAGTCGAAGGGGACATGTTGCGTAAGGCCGCGTACAACCGCGAGTTGAACGATCTTCTGACCCCTGTATTCATTGAGCGCTCTCCCCATACATGCACACCTGTGTACCTTACAAGAATTACTGCGCGGAACTTGGTTCCGCGAAAGAACAAACATCTTTTCCCGCACCCTCCGTATCGGATAAATTATGTTTCGAATGTGGCTCCCGGCACTTCTTTTAAGCTCGCTCCCAGTCTGCGCGCAGACGCTGCATGTGTATGGGCCGGGCGGTCCGCTGGCACCCATGCGGGAGTGCGCTTCGCTTTATTCCCGGCAATCCAGGATCGTGGTGCTGGTCGTCGGCGGGACGGAAACCCAGTGGATCGGCAAAGCCCAGGCCGATGCGGACATCATTTATGGCGGCGCGGAGTACATGCTGACGGAGTTCGGCCTGAAACATCCCGGCTTTCTCGCCCCCGGCACCCGCTCTGAGTTGTACCCGCGGGCCGTCGGCATCCTCGTCCGCAAGGGCAACCCAAAACACATCGCCAGATTGGCTGATCTGGCTCAACCGGGAGTGGCGATTCTGGACGTAAATGGTGCCGGTCAATTAGGCCTGTGGGAAGACCTGGCAGGGCGCGATCATCTCCTTGCCCCGCTGCAGCAGCAGATCGCTGTTTCGGTCGAGAACAGCGGGGAGGCCGTCAGGCTTTGGGGAGCGAACCAGAAGCTGGATGCCTGGATTACCTATGAGTCGTGGCAAAAACTTATGCCAGAAACCACGGATTTTGTGCCGTTTCCAGCCGACAAAGTGATCTCTCGCGGAACACCAATTGCCATCGCGGCCCGCTCCCAGCAAGCCACGGCGGCTCAGGACTTCATCACTTTCCTGCACAGCCCGCAGGCTCATGCCGTGTTTGCCAAGTGGGGTTGGCAGTAGGATCAGCCCCGCTTGGCCCAATGACAACCCCGCCCCGGATGCCGTCAATCGGCACGCTGCTTCCGCTCCCGCAAAAGTCACGTTACATTGGAGTGCCTGCTGCCCCGTCCGGGGGATGGTAGGTCCGCTGGGGCCGGCTCTACATTGATCCCATGATGAAAGCGAAAACCACCCACACCCTGGTTCTGATGCGCTGCAGCGATGAGGGCGAAAGCGCCGTATTCGCGGGCGACCTTTACTCCGGCCACTCTTTTGAGGGCAGTGTTTACCACGACCGTGCCTCCATGCTCGACTGGCTGCGTTCCATCGATGAAGGGGTCCGGTTCACGGCAGCCCGCGCCATGGATGAGCTGCTGGCCTCCTCCGATACCGTGCTGCGCTCCATTGCGCTCAACACGCCCGTGGCCCTTGCTGGGGTCGGAATGCAGGCTTGATCCCGCTCAGCGGGATCCAAGCAGGGGAATGGGCTGGAACTGAGGGCAGCGGGGCAGGCGCCCCCCACCGGGTGCACCGGGGCGTAGGTCGGTGTCGCGACAATGAGCATCTTGCGCGGCATCGGTTGGGAAGTCAAACTTTTCTGCCCTATTCGTTGCCCTCACTCTGCCTACGCTGGTGAAGAACCGCGCGCAGTATTTCTACGTCACTGCGGCGCGATGCGATTTCCTCCGGCAAAACGCCGAGTGTGGCAGGATCGAGGTCTGCTTTCGCTTCTTCGAGCAGCTGCACCAGCTCTTCCGACTGAGACAACGCCGTCCACATGATCCGTTCCACGACGTGAGTTTTTTCGGCGATCATCGACTGCAAACCGAGCCGGTGCCCTACGTGGCAGACATATTCCTTGATCCGGCCCAACTGCTCCGCGTGCATGGCACCGCCGCACTCAGGGCATGCCTGAGGCGATGTGGGTGCATGCAACTGTGCAGCACCGGGATTTACTTCTTCAATCCGTGGTAGAGTTTCGCGTCTTTCCCCCATACTCAGCCTCGTCAGCAAAGGTCCTATCTCCTTCAAACGAAGGATGTATTGCACATTCAGGCCGCGGATCGCACTTTCCGGCATGGACGGGTATGCGGCCTCATCGGGATCCTGCACTACAGTAACGCCCCCATGCTTTAGGATCTCCCAAAGTCCGGCGGCACCATCGTCGAGCATGCCCGTAAGCACAACACCCGCAACCCGCTCCCCGAAGTTCGCCGCCGCGGAGCGGAACATCACGTTGATGCTCGGCCGCTGCAGCCCTTCCTTGGGTCCATGGCCAAGTTGAATCGTTTCAGACGTGAACTGGAGATGGTGATCCGGAGGTGCGATATAGATGCGGCCTTCACGGATCGGCTCACCTTCGGTTGCCAGAGCCGCTCGCAGCGGCCCGGCCTCATTCAACAACTCATGTAGAATCATGCGGTTACGCTCAAACAGGTGCAGCGTGATAAACACCGCAGCGGGCAGCTCCCGGGGAAGTCCCGCGACAAGCTCTTGAAGCGCCGTCACGCCTCCGGCCGATGCTCCAATAACAATTCTGTCGCGCACAGGCATGGCGGATTGGATGCGGTGAACGCCTTTTCTTCTCTAAATTTCTACTGGTTGGGGGTTTTCGAAAGACGCAAGCTCCTGTTGTACCCGGTCCAGCTTCTCGTCGAGCTCCGCATCCTGCTGCTCTGTCGTCACAACCCGCGCGCGGAACTTCTGCACCGTTGCATAGGCCACGGCGGCGTTCTCCCGATTGCGGGCCCGCGTTTCATCGTTTCGCGTTGTGCGCGCGACATCCAGGAAGATCAGGGCCGTATCCGCATCCGTAATAAGAAAGCCGAACTGGGCGGCCTGTGTTTCCTGCTGGAGCTGGTCGAAGTTTTTCATATAGAAACCTGCTGCCGGTTTGGCACGGCTGTACGTATAGTATCGGTCTTAACGGCACCCCTTGGTTGCCGAAGCTGAGAAGGGCGGGCGGCGGCCTACTTTGCCGACAAAGAGAGCGGGTCTTTGCGCTCCCGCTGCTCCGGACATCGCGATCGAGAAGATTTTATGGCGGACAAAGAAACAACACGGACCGACTTAAGCGAAAACGCCCTACACGCCCCAGCCATAGAGAACGGAACTCCGAGCACCACCCAAAACGACTCCGTTCCCCAGCTCACCGGTACCTCCGACGGGTCGATCAATGCTTCCTCCGGCCAGATGGATAAGGGGCAGGTCACGGTCGAAACCGAAGGCGACGCACTGCGCGGCCCGGCTCTCTCCTATCCCGTGGTCGGCATCGGTGCCGCGACAGGGGGGCTTGAAGCCGCACAAACGATACTGGACCATCTGTCGCCTGAAACGGGCATGGCTTTCGTTCTTATCTGGCATCTTCCTCCCCAGCATCAGCCGCAGGTCATTTCGCTGCTGCAGAAACATACGAAAATGCCGGTTCATCCGATCCGGGAGGGCGAACGGCCGCTTCCCGACCAGGTCTTCGTGTTGCTGCCCGGCTACCTGGTACGGCTGGAAGGCGGCGTTTTTCGACTGGAAGAACGGAAAGCGGACGATCGAAGCCTAGCCACGGTCAATGTTTTTTTTCGCTCCCTGGCCGACGACCAGCGCAACTTCGCGGTCGGGGTTGTCCTGTCCGGGGCGGATGGCGACGGCGCGGAGGGGCTGAAAACCATCAAGGGCGAGGGCGGCTTCGCGCTTGTGCAAAGCCCCGACTCCGCCGTGCAGACCGGCATGCCGCGTGCTTCGATCGCCGCCGACCATGTGGATGTCATCGAGCCGCCGGCCGGGCTTGCCGCTGAGCTGCAGCGGCTTGCGCACCAGTTCAGCAGGCCCGAGCTGCGCCCTCTGGAAGAAGGAAAAACACCCGAGGGCGAGGAGCGGAGCTTTCATAAAATCCTCCAGCTTCTCCGCAACCATTCCGGTCTGGAGCTGCGCCAGTACAAGCCTGAAACTCTTCGTCGCCGCATGGGGAGGCGCATGGTCCTGCTCCGTATGAACAGGATGGCTGAGTACCACTTGTTCCTCCAGGGTCGCCCGGATGAGATCCAAGCATTGCAGGAAGACATCCTGATCAACGTGACTCGGTTTTTTCGGGATCCGGATATCTGGGAAGGACTTCAAGCCGTTCTGCCCAACCTCCTTCAGGACCGCCCGCCAGGCAAACCGATCCGCGTGTGGTGTGCCGGCTGTTCCACCGGCGAGGAAGCATATTCGCTTGCGGTTACCCTCCTTGAGTTCGTTTCCAACAACAATCTGGACACAATGGTGCAGGTGTTCGGGACCGATGCAAGCGAGCGCTCCATTGAAAAAGCGCGCGCGGCTTTGTACCCCGACACCATCGCCAACGACATCACCCCGGAGCGCCTGCGGCGCTACTTCGTCAAGGTCGACAACGGCTATCAGGTGTCGAAGCGCGTTCGCGATACCTGTATCTTTGCCCGGCAGAACCTGTGCAACGACCCGCCGTTTTCGCACATGGACATCGTGAGCTGCCGCAACGTGATGATCTATTTCAACCAGGCTCTTCAGCGCCAGATCATGTCCACGTTTCACTATTCGCTCGACCTTGGTGGATACATGCTGCTGGGCATGTCCGAAGGACTTCGCGACTACGGCGACGCATTTTTCCCGGTCGACCGCGCGCACAAAATCTATGCAAAAACCGGCGGAAGCAGCCGGGTGGAGTTCCCCCCTGCCCGCGACTACCGCCTTTCCCCGGCGAATCCGGTCGGCCGCTCCAACCGGAACGATGACGGCGAGATGTGGCGTGAAACAGATCTGCAGCAGACGGCTGACCGCATGGTGCTCGCACGCTACGGCCCCCCGGCCCTGATCGTCGATGAACGCATGCAGGTTCTGCAGGCGCGCGGGCAAACCTCACCATTGATTCAGATTGCTTCCGGCACGGTGAGCTGGAACCTGACCCGCGTTCTCCGTGCGGACATCGTGAACGAGGTACGGGGAGCCGTCCAGCGGTCCATCGAAGAAAACGTTCCGGTGTCCATCGCGCTTGAAACCTTTGAAGAAGCCAAAGGCCGGCAGAACTTTCATATCGATGTTCTGCCCATTGCCCCGGGCCAAAAACAGCGTTGCTTTCTGATCCTTTTCCAAGCGGGCCGAAGCGATGGACACAAATTCGATTCCGTGCGATCCACCGAGGGCCCGGAAATCAGCTCAGATGAAAAAGACCGTCTGGTCCAGCAGCTGCGGCAGGATTTGAATGCAAACCGGTTTCACTTGCAAAGCCTGCTCGATGAGCGCGATTCACGCAATCAGGAGCTTGTTTCGGCCAATGAAGAAATCCAGTCGGCCAATGAGGAGCTGCAAAGCACCAACGAAGAGCTTGAAACCACAAAAGAGGAGCTGCAAAGCACCAATGAAGAGCTCCAAACCGTCAACGACGAGCTGCAGCAGCGGAATGCCGCGCTGGAGGGAACGGGAAACGACCTCAAAAATCTGCTGAACAGCGTCAATATTCCTCTGTTGATGCTGACGAGCGATCTCCATATTCGCCAGTTCACGCCGCCCATGCAGAAGCTGATTAGTGTTTTGCCAAACGATATCGGCCGGCCCATCGGCGATATCCGGCTTCAACTGAGTATCGAGAATCTTGAACCTATTCTTCAGGAAGTTTCTGAAACGCTGATCACGCACGAATCGGAAGTACAGGACCGCAGCGGCCGCTGGCATCTGCTGCGCATCCGTCCCTACCGAACCTTCGACAACAAGATCGAGGGCCTGGTGGTTGTGCTGGTCGACATCGACCAGCTGCGCGGCAGCCAGCAGAACCTGATCGCGGCGCGGGACTTTTCGCGGGCAGTGCTTGAAAGCGTTCCGGTACCTGTTGTTGTGCTGAACGAGGCGTGCGCCGTGCAAACCGTGAATACCGCGTTCCGCGAGCTGATCCGGATGCGCCCCGAGGAGTTGGTGGGGCGATCGTTTCCCGACCTTCTTCAATATGCGTGGGGCATCACCGATCTCCACCGACGCCTTGAGGAGTTGCTGTCCGCCGAAGCCGGCACCGGTCTGGTTTTTGAGCATGAGTCAACCACCGCGGACCGCAAGATTCTGCTGGTCCGGGGACAGTGCCTGACGAGCGAGGGCAACCGGGTGCTGCTGCTGGTTCTTGAGGACATCACCCTGCGCCGCCAGGCGGACCGCCTGCTCAGCCTGGAAAAACAGGAGCTGGAAAGCGAGGTCAAATCCGCCGCGCATCAGCTCGACCGCACCCAGGAAGAGTTGCGTCTACTGACGACCCACTTATTTACCGTGCAGGAAGAAGAGCGACAGCGGGTCGCACGGGAGCTCCACGACGACGTGGGCCAACGCTTGAGCCTGCTCAACATGCTTCTCGGCAGCATTTCCCCCGAGCACCTGGACAAGGAACAAAACCAGAAACTGAAAGAAGCGAACGAACATCTCCATACCTTGAGCACGGACGTGCGGAGCATGTCGCACCACCTGCATCCGGCGGTGCTCGACGACCTGGGCTTGTCGGCTGCGTTAAAGGCCCTTGTCGGTGAGTTCGGGGAGCGTGAAAACATGCCGGCAACGTACCTCAGCCGCAACCTTCCTCACTTGCCGGCACAGCCGTCGGTTACAGCGGTGTACCGCATCACGCAGGAAGCCCTGCGCAACGTCGCCAAGCACGCGGGCCTCACGCATGTGAAAGTGATTCTTGAAGCGCGCGACGGGCTGCTCCACCTTCAAGTCAGAGATTTTGGGATGGGGTTCGACACTCCGGGAAAAGGCCTCGGCACCATCACCATGAAGGAACGGGCGCGCCTGGCGCTCGGCACGCTGTCCATCAGCTCCGCCCTGGGTGAGGGGACAACGGTCAGCGCAGCGCTGCCGTACCGCGAAGATGCGTAAACGCCTACTGCTCGCCGACGACCACGAGCTCATGCTTGCGGGGATTGCGGGAATCCTGGCCCCCGAGTTCGAGATTGTGGGCGTGGCCCGGGACGGGCGCGAGCTGTTGGCCGAGGCCAAGCGGCTCCGCCCGGATATCGTCGTTGTCGATGTCGGCATGCCGGAGATGAATGGCATCGACGCAGCCCGGCAGATCATGGCGGCCTTGGCCGATACCAGGATCGTCATGCTCACGCAGCAGCTCAGCGGCAATCACATCCAGGCCGCCTTCCGCGCGGGCGCACGGGGCTACGTGGCTAAGCAGGCCGCCGCAACGGAGCTGCTAGAGGCCATCCGCGTGGTGCTGCTCGACCGCTTTTACGTTACTCCCTTGGTGGCCGGGCGACCGCCCTCGCCCAGCGGAGCCTTCGATACCAACCCAGCGGAGCTGTTTGGCGATGCCCTGACGCCGCGGCAGCGCGAAGTTCTGGAGCTGGTGGCGCGGGGCAAATCGGTAAAGGAGATCGCCTCCGCCCTGAACATCTCGATCAAAACGGTGGATTTTCATAAGGGCCTGTTGATGGATGAGCTGAGAATGCGGACTACGGCAGAGCTCACCCGTTATGCCGTTGCGAACGGCATCGTCGGTGAATCGTAAGAGCGCTTCCCCGGCTGGAGAAATGCCCAGCTAGGGAGTTACCCAGCTAGTCAACACTTCCGCAGGGCCGTAGGGTAGGTGCATGATCGACGTTGCCGCTTCCCCTTCTCTCTTCCAGAACACGGTGCTGCGAAGCTTGAACAGCGAATCCCTTGACCGGCTCCAACTCCGGCCCGTCACGGTGCAGCCGGGCCAGCTGATTGTCGCTGCGGGCGATTGTGCCCGATCGGTTTTGTTTCTCGAGTCGGGCAGCGTCGCGGTGAGCATCCCGCTTGCGGACGGCAGCCTGATCGAGACGGCCATGCTCGGCTGGAGGTCCGTGGTGGGTGCGGCGGCGCTGCTGAGGATTGAGGGGGCGGGACACCAGATTGTCGGTCGGTCCCCGGCTTACGGGTTTGTGTGCTCGCTCAAGAATGCCCGCCGGGAGTTCGCTTTGTCGGGTCAGTTTCACGATCTGGCGCTTGGCTGCCTGCACGCGCAACTGCTTCAAACTAGCCAAATTGCCGCATGCAACGGACGCCATGACGCAGAACAGCGCATCTGCCGTTGGCTGCTGCGCTACCAGGACGAATCGGGTAAGGAGCAGATTCACGTCACCCATGAGATCCTTGGTGAAGCATTGAGTATTCGTCGACCTACGGTTACGTTGGCCCTGGATCTCTTGCGTAATCAAGGATTTATCGGCTACCGACGCGGCCAGATTTCCCTGCTCAACCGGTCCATGCTTGAAGCCCATGCGTGCGAGTGCTATCGGGTTCTGCGCAGAGCTCTCACACCGGATAGCCGCCCCCAATGTTCTTCACCGCACCGACAGATTTCTCCGTCGATGCCATTCTCGGAAAATGGCACCGAATTCCTCCTGCAGCGTGATCGAAGTACAAAGATTGAACGGCGACTTAATTGTTATCTTCAGTGACAATCGGTGCGGTCACTACCCTGCCCACATGCTTTATGAAATGCTCAGTACCGTTGAGGTGATCGACACCTATGAGGCGGATGGCGAAACTTTTCCGCATATGCCGGTAGCAGAACATGGCAGCTCGCTCATGGAAAGCGGCGATTAGCCAGCTTGCCAGGGGGATGATCCCTCCAACAGCGCGGCCATTCACGCACAAGACCGCGTGTGTTTTACGGGAGCGTAACTCCCGCAATCATTTATGCCGGTGCCTTATACATCCGCAAATCCGCTCCGGCTGGGCAGCTTGTCTCCTGTTTCCACATGGGTCGCAAGGTGTGATCCAGATACATGGCTTGCCCGTTTAGGTTTACCAGCAAATAACCGCCGTCGAATGAGCCCATCTCATCGTATTGCGGGGTCAATACCAGCTTTCCGCTGAGATCGATCAATCCCCATTTTCCATTCTGTTTCACAGGGCAAAGGCCTTCGCTGAACTCGCCTGTTTTTTCCCATGCCGCGGGAAGCGCTACCGAGCCATTCGAGTGAATAAAGCCCCACTTATCGCCCATCACTACCGCACAAACGCCCGCGTTGAAGCTTGTGACTGTGTCATAGCGGAACGGAAGAACAGTTGCCCCTGCCTTATCGATAAAACCCCACTTGTCGCCCATTTGCACGGGCGCGATTTCATCGCTGTAGCCATGTACTGTCTGGTAAATGGCGGGAATGACCAGCTTGCCGGTCGGATCGATAAAACCCCACTTGCCGTTGACGCGGACGCGGGCCCGCTCGTCCTGAAAACTGCGCGTCAGTTCGAAATGCTGCGGGAACGCCTCCGAGCCGTCCGGACGGATAAAGTGCCACTCACTCCCCATGCGGACGGGGCTGCAGTTATAGCGGAAGTTGCGGGCCTCGTCATACTGTGGTTTCAGTGTTTCGCGCCCGCTGCGTTCGATATAGCCCCACTTGCCATCGCGGCGCACAGCCGCCCAATCTGTGGCAAACGGCAGTGCCGCGCTGTAACGCGCCGGGACCGCGAGAGCTCCTTTGCTGTCGATGTAGCCGAAGCTGCCGCAGACGTTCACGGGCAGAAGAACGCGCGTCGGTGCGTCGGCGTGCAGCAAGA
Organism: uncultured Acidobacteriaceae bacterium; assembly: GCA_964244985.1. Taxonomy (GTDB): domain Bacteria; phylum Acidobacteriota; class Terriglobia; order Terriglobales; family Acidobacteriaceae; genus EB88. The sequence goes on along the minus strand of CAXTKZ010000014.1, from coordinate 20,727 downwards.
AATGTGGAGTTGCCGCGCCGGCAGTGGCGAGCTTTAAAAACAATCGGCGATCAAGTAAAAGCATGGCGGTTCTCCTCGAGGAATGGGGGTGGTTTAGAAGGTTGCGCGAAGGCCGAACTCAAAGACCCGCTGTGTTGCCGTACCGGTGGCACCCGGATTGAGCTGCGTGGTGATCTGCCCAAAGTTGGCTACCGACGACACGTTGGCGGCAGGCAGTCCATACTGGGCCCGGTTCAACAGATTGAAGCCTTCGCCGCGAAGGCTGAGCGCCCAGCGGTCGAGGTGCAGCAGATCCTTCTGCAAAGCACCATCGATCTGCCAGGTGCCCGGCCCGCGAAGCAGGTTGCGCGGTGCATTGCCGAAGGTGCCGGAAGCCGGCGCAATGAAGGCCGCCGGGTCGATCCAGTGCTGGGGTGTGCGGCCCCCGGCAGGGACAAAGAATTTGCCCGGCACCAGGTTCGGCCGCTGCGGCGAAAGTGAGTTGCCGTCGGGGACAGCCGCGGCACTGCGCGAGATGGTGACATTCACCGGCAGCCCCGTGCGGGCAGTGCCGATGCCGCTCACCTGCCAGCCGGAGCCGAGTGCTCCACCCAAACCGCGCAGGGTGGAAGCGTGTCCGTGGCCCACGCCGAAATCGTAGACCACGCTGGCCGTAAACGACGACCGTACATCCTGATCGCTGCTCGCGCGTTCGCAGAGGCGGCAGGCCACATTTTCGGGATAATCCTGCTCGCCGCCGCCGGTCGATCCGTCGTTGATGGAGTGCGACCAGAGATAGTTGGCACCGAAAAGCAGGCCGCCGGAAAACTGCCGGTTCAGTGTCGCGGACAGCCCGCTGAAGTTCGCGTTGTTGCCGCTCAGCTTGTAGTCCACCTGGCCGAAAGCGGGCAGCGGACGCTTCTTGGTCGCGGGGTTCAGCACATTGATGTACGACCGCGACGGGAGGTGTGCACCGTGGTTGCCGATGTAGCCCACTTCGCCCAGAATCTGAAACGGCATCCGCTGCTGCACGGAAATTCCGTATTCGCCCACCTGCTGGTCCACGCGCCCCCGATACAAGCCGCGCGGTGAATTTGCAATAGTGGCACCCAGCGGAAGGAAAGGCGTCAGCGGGTAGCTCAGCGTTGGGATCTGCGCGCTCGTCAACTGGAGCCGCGAGGTCAGATTGTTCAGGGGCCCGGTCAGGTCGCCGAGCTGGCCTTCCCCGAAGTAAAGCCCATAGCCGCCGCGGAACACCGTGTTGCCGCGAAAGGAATCCGGTGCCCAGGTAACGGCAAACCGCGGTCCCAGGTCCGCGTGGCTCGCGTTGTAAAACGGCCCGCCAGGGGCACAGAACCCACCGGAACAGGTGAGTGGATCGAAGTCCCGGGACCTGCCCAGCACCTCGGAAAATGCTCCAAAGGAGTCGTAGCGCAGACCCAGGCTCAGGGTCACATCTGGGCGCAGCTTGTACTGATCCTGAAAGAAAAGGTCGAACTCCGTTTTCCGCGCGCCGCCGGTCGGCACCGCGGCCAGCACCGCCGCGGAGTCCAGCCCATCGGCTGCAAACCGCGCGAGGCTGGTATAGGACAGCTGCGTTTCGGCGCTGTTGCCGAGGTTGACCTGTACCCGCCGCAGCCCCCCGCCGGCGGTCATGCTGTGTTTGCCGAAAACCGCGTCGACGGTATCGACAAAGGAGTAGGCCGTCGCGTTCTGCACCTGGACCAGATTGTCATGCAGCGTGGTGAACCCGGGTACCGCCACCTGAATCGGCAGCACACTGCCGTTCGCGATCGTATAGGGGGTGCGGTTGACGCCGACCTTTGCTTCATTGAGCAGCGAGCTGCTGAAGGTGTGTTCGAGCGAAACCACGCCGTTTTTCGGGTTGTTGCCGATCTGCTGGTTGTCCTGAAGAAAGCCCGTGGAATCGCCGAACGGCAGCTGCAGGCGTCCCTGGTCGAGGTTGAACCGCACGTAACCGGACGTTCGTGAGTTGAAGATCTGATCGATGCGGATCAGCCCGAAATCTTCATTCTGTGTCTGGCGTCCCGCCGAGTTGTAAGTGAATACGTTCGGGTTTGCCGTTGCGGTCTGTCCCATGGGGTAGGCGGCGAGAATCGCGGCAAGCGCGGGGGAGCGCTGCGCGGTTTGCTGCCGGAAGGCGGGGCTCGGCACAAAGCCCACCAGCGGTTGCGTCAGCACCTGCCGCAAGCCTTCGTAGTTGGCGAAGTAGAACGTATGGTCCTGCACGATCCGTCCGCCCACGCTGCCGCCGAACTGGTTCAGCCGCAGCGGCAGCTGTCGGGTGGAGAAGAGCGCGCGTGCGTTCAGCGCGTCGTTGCGCAGAAACTCATAAACGCTGCCGTGCAGCGCGTTGGTGCCGCTGCGCGAAACCAGGTCACCCTGCCCGCCGGGGGTGCCGCCGTACTCCGCTGAATACAGTGCCGAGTCGACGCGGAACTCGCGGATCGACTCCGACGCGAGCTGAATCCGCAAATCGGACTTTTCACTTTGCCGCAGGATGCCGCTTGCATCCACACCGTCGAATAAAATCTTGTTGTCGTCCAGGCCATGGCCCGCGAAGCGGATGCTGGTCTGGTTGCCGCTGCCCGTGTTGATGGCACCGGGCACCAGGATCATGAGCCCCGCCCAGTTGCGGCCGTTGATCGGCAGGTTTTCTATCTGCTGCCGGGCGATCACGCCGCCGGTGGCCGCGCTGTCCCGATCCAGCGTCACAGTGGAGGCCGCCACCGCGACTGTTTGCTCCACCGCGCCCACGCCCAGCCGCAGGTCCACCGTCCTGAACTCGCCCACCTGCAAGTCGATGTCGTCCACCTGTTTTGCCTCAAAACCAGCCGCTGTGACCGTTACGCTGCAGTGCCCGAGCGGCAGGGCCGACAACACATATTCACCCGCCGGGGTGGACTGAACTGTCCGCGTGAAGCCTGTCTGGGGATAAACGACCGTGACCGCGGCATGGCTCACAACGGCACCGCTCGCATCGGAAACAGTGCCTTTCAGGTTGGCGCGATCAACCTGGCCGCTCAACGCGGCGGGAGAACACAAAGCAAGCGCAACAGCCAATCGAGAGCAAGGGTGCATCTTCATGGTGGAACTTTTCCTTCTGAAACGCAGGTTCTGGAATAGCCCGAGCGTAGAAGGGTCCTCTAAAAACAATCTAAAAAATAGGCCGCGTCACAGGATATTCATCGAACTTGGCGATACTGCGTCCATGCGCGTTCTCCTCGTGGAAGATAAAGTGCGTATGGCCTCCCTGCTGCAAAGGGCCATGCAGCGCGAGGGCTACCTCGCCCTGGTCGCGCATGACGGTGAAGAGGCACTGGACCTCCTCCAGCAGCAGCAGTTCAACGCCGTGGTGATGGACGTCATGCTGCCCAAGCTCGATGGATTTCAGGTTTTGGAGCGCATGCGCAGCTGGAATATTCAAGTCCCAACCATCCTGCTGACAGCCCGGGACACCAGCCGCGATATCGTGCACGGACTTGACCTGGGCGCGGACGACTACCTGACCAAGCCGTTCGACCTCGCGGTTCTGCTGGCCAGGGTGCGCGCGCTGGTGCGTCGGCCGGAAACGCTGGTGCAGTCACCCCTACGCGCGGGCGACCTCACCTTGCGCGCGGACGCGCATGCGCTTCAAGTTCAGGAGCGGCTCATCGACCTTACCCCGATAGAGTTCACCTTGATCGAAGCCATGATGCAGCGCGCCGGGCAAGTGGTCCGCAGAGAAACCCTCGCCGCTGCCGGCTGGGGTGCAAGCGATACCTTCCGTGAAGGAACGCTCTACGTCTTTATGCGCACGCTTCGCCGCAAGCTGCACATACCGGGCCGACCGCAGCTTCTGCATACCGTGCGCGGTGTGGGCTATATGCTTAAGCCGTCCATTCCGCTGTGAGGGGTTTTTCCATCAGCCTCAAGCTGGCTGCGTGGTACGCCTGTACACTTCTGCTCGGCCTGGTGGCGTTCGGCGTGATTATGCGGTTTGTGCTTGCCGAGTCCATGCTGTCCTGGAAAGACCGGACCCTGCAGATGCGGGCCGGCCGCGTCGTAGGGGCGCTTTCCGCAGCTGAGACAGGGACCGCCTTGCAGGCTACCGATGCACGCCTGAGCGAGCTGATGAGTATTCTGCCCGAGGGCGAGTGGATCGAGCTCGTGCGCCCGGATGGAACACGCGTCTTCCCGCGAGGTGAAGCCCCGCCGGGCATGCCGGTTTTGCTTTTCCTGCCGTGTCCAGCGCCCGCACTTCGCGAACGCCTTGTCGGACGGGAGCACTTCCGCCAGCTTTGCCGGCCGGTTATCTACCGGGGGCAGGCGGCTGTTCTGCTGGTTCCCAGCCCGCTGGCGGAGGATCGTATCCTGCTCCGCGCGTTTACTCTGGGCCTTTACCGGCTCATACCATTGATCTTGGGTATTTCAGTCCTGGGCGGCTACGTTCTGGGCCGACGGGCGCTCCGCCCTGTCGACCTGCTGATCGTGGAGGCACGTTCTGTCACCGCCTCCGACCTGAGCCGGCGTTTGACCGTTCCCGAAGCCGATGACCAGATACGTACTCTCGCCCTGGCCTGGAACGACCTCCTGGCTCGGATCGAGGCAGCCATGGTCCAGGTCACACAATTCACAGCCGATGCGTCCCATGAACTTCGGAACCCCCTTGCCTATATCCGTACAGCCGCGGAGTACAGCCTGGGCAACGCGGAGCTCGACGAGGAGTGCCGCCAAGCCTTTCGCGCCATCGCCGACGAAGCCTCCCTGACGGGTGAACTCCTTGAAAACCTGCTTATCCTTGCTCATCCGAATGCGCAGCTTTCTCCCGCGGAATTCCAGCCGGTGAACGTGTCGGCTGCGATCGGCGAGGTTGTGCGGCAGTTCGCTGTTCCCGCTGAAAAGAAAAGCCAGACTCTCAGCGTAGCCGCTCCGCATGCTCAGCTGACCTTGCTGATCAATCCCCTTCACCTGCGCAGGGTGCTGACTGCCATTTTGGATAATGCCCTCAAATACACTCCTGAAAAGGGCCGGATCTCCATTCAATGTGAGTCAACGGACGGCTTCGTTGTGCGGGTGGTCGACAGCGGGATCGGCATCGCGCAGGAACATCTTCCCCGCGTCTTCGACCGCTTTTACCGGGTCGATCCGGCCCGCTCGGATATCAGCGAAGGGGTGGGCCTGGGTTTGCCCATCGCGAAATGGCTTACCGAACGCTATGGCGGAACCATCGGCATCGCGAGCGAACTCGGCAGCGGCACCGTGGTCACGGTGGCTTTCCCGGAAACTATCGTGGTGGGGTCTCGCGCGTTCCCTGGGTGAGCAGCCTCCCATCCCCCCGGCGTACACTTGTTGTATGCGACAACAAGGTTCTTTTCTAGGGTCCTCCGGCCAAACGTATGGCGTTCTCAACGGCGGTCAGACCGACACGGCACCCTTGCTGCTCGCCAAGGTGCTCGGCATTGTCAGCGTCGGTTTCGCTTTGACCGCGGCCGGCAGTTACGTTTCGCTTTCCATCCCGCCCGGCATCGCTTTATTGGTGTTGCTTCTGAACTTCGGCGTACTTTTTGCGATTCGCGCGACCCGCGCCAATGCAGCCCGGCAGCTGACACTTTTTTACGGATTTGCTTTTCTTGAGGGTGTCGGCCTCGCGCCGACGATCCGGCATTACCTGGGCCACGGCGGCGCGCACCTGGTGGGCACGGCCGCCATGACGACCGGCATCGGCCTTGCCATGCTCGGGACTGTTGCTTATGCCATTTCGGTTGACTACCGCAAGGTACAGGCGATCGGGAGCTTCCTGCTTATCGGGGTGATCGTCCTGATGCTCGCGACCATGTTCTTTCATTTTGTGCAGCCGAGCACCATCGACTGGCTCATTCTGGGCGTGTTTTCCCTGCTGACGGTCGGCGATTTCGCGCGGGTGCGGGCTGGGGGCGGCGGTGGTACCGCGGTTGAGCTTGCGCTCGCGATCTTCCTCGATGGACTTAATATTTTCCTCGCCGTGCTGAACCTTTTCGGAAACCGCGCGGACGATTGATCCATACGAGAGCCTGGAAAACTACACAGGCGCAAATCGATGATTCTTCTCTTTGCGCCTGAAACTTAACCCAGACACGCTGAACTGCTGACCGGTTCCGATAACTCGATCATCCTGAAGTTCCGCAACTGTCCTGCAGAGCCCAAATAATTTTTAAATGCTGACAGGCGGCACGAGGTGAGTTGTTGTGCCCTTATAGCACCGACTTCGGCGCCCCGGAGTTGCGCGATTCGCGAACCCAGGTTGCAGATTTCGACAGCAACTGCCACTCCGCTGCCACATCAAAATCGGCGTAAGCAAGAAGTGAGAGCCCTTTTGGGGGAACCGAAGTTACTGCTGCGCAGACGCAATATTCTGCTCCTTTCGGACTTCCCGCGGTTCCTCCCACTCTACCGAAACACGCGGTACAAGGGACCTAACCGATCCCCACAAAGCAACCCGGAAGCTTAAAGGAGTTACCCAATGATCCCTACGAACCGTCGTCTCTTTTTACGCAACACAGTGGCATCGGCAATTGGAGTGTCGACCGTCCCCCTCTCGTCCGGCACAGCCCATGCTCAGGATGCGATCCATGGCTGGCCAGGAACCGCAGGCAACGCCATCAACGATCAGGCTACGATCGAGCAGGCCTGGAGTTTCTGCCGGTCGTGGTATGGCTACTGGGACGATTGTGACAACGCGAACTGGTTGTCGCTTCTGCTCAACTCCAGCGATACCCTTCTCCAGGACGCTGTCGTCAACCATACCTATCACTACACCCAGATCGTTGCGAACTTTCCGAAGTTCTTCACCAGGGCGGCAAGCCTTCTGGGCCGCGGTCATGTAACCAAGTTGTTCCACGTTACGGGCGACATCCGCTACGGCATGATTGCCGAGCATGTCTTCTTGAAAGACGTGTTCTATGCAACGAATGGCTATACCATGCATTCGGTTCTGGATATGGATAACGGCAAGGTCGCGCGGACCACGGACTACTGGGATTCGCGGGAACTGGGCCAGTCGGACCTTACCGGCCCCACGGTGACAAGCGGCGTTGTGAATCCGTTCGGGACGGTGCACCCCGGCGGTCTGCCCCTACAGGCTCCCCCGCCAACCCCTCCGGGCAACGTTGCGTTGGCTACAGGCGTAACCGGCCTGCCTTCCGCCTCACCGGAGCTGCTCAGATTCGTTCAGGAATTTCATGACGCGCTGGAGGGCGGCAGCGTTTCGAAGATCCTCTCGTTCTTCTGGGACGATGCCGTCTATGTCAATCCCCTCATTCATCAAGGGTCGGTCTTCTACGGCAACTTCGATCAAACGATTCAGATCAGGGGCAAGGAATTGATTGCGCGGTTCTTTTCCGCGGTTCTCGATCAACTGCCCGATGGTCGCGGCTCCAAACTTGTGCATGTTGTCGGCGGCGCTCCCGGCGGGGGTTTTGAGTGGCAGGCCGGCGGACTGAACGCACAAACCGGCATCGACCGCACAGGTTTGAAGGGAAGCACCTCTCTCGATCTGTTCGGCGGGAAGATACGCCGCATGTCCGTCAAGTTCGACACGTATCAACTCAAGCCGGGGCTGTACGACCAAATCCGATCCGACCTGGCATCGGCTGGTGTCAGCGATCCCACGCTCTCGTGAGGAGAAACGTGAAGAACGGTCCCATGCACGGCTCAGGCTTGACCGAGCCTCATGGGACCACATCCCACGCACAACGCACCTGATGCGATGTGAAGACGATGATGTGCGATAGCCTCAGCTACCCGCTCCGGATCTACTCTCCCTATTTAGAGCCGGGCACCTTCAAGCTGGGCAGCGGCAAGCTTAAAGCCGGCGTGGGCGAGCGCGTCCCGGATCGGGCCTTCGCAGGCAGGCTCGGCAAGCACCCGCGCCCGCCCCGGCTCGACCGAATCGATGCGGATACCCGGAATGAGTCCGAGTGCGTGCGTAACCCCCCGCACTGCCTCGGTATGTTCCATACCCTCAATTGTGAGCAGCTGCGTGTGAAACTCCGTCATATGGATCTTCTCCTGGCCTCCATATCGGCCGGGACCGAACTTTTCTTTAACACTCATTCCCCCTGGCGACCTCCACTGTCTGGCCTGCCATACCCACTCAACCTACTCTGGAGGTGGAGAATAAAGCGCAGTTGCGATTTTAGAATTTCAACTGCAAGGTCAGCTGCATGCGCCGGGAGGGTTCGGCCGACACCGGCTGACGGAAGAATGGCGAGGTGACAACCCCCACATATGTGAAATCATTTTGCCGATTGGGAACATTAAATGCACTCAGGGAGAATGTCGCTGTCGGCGCTGTTTTCTTCTCCTTCGCCAGTGCGAACTCGCGTGACAGGTTCAGGTCCAGATCGAGGTAGCCCGGACCATGGAGAGAGTTGCGCGGCGTTCCGATGGGCCGGTCGTTGATGATGCCGTCATGGTTGTTGTCGTCTCCCGTGGTTACATCGACAGGCAGGCCGGAGTGAGCGGAGAACGCGATGCCCACATCGAACCAGTTACTTGCATGCGCTGTGCCGAGCAGATTCAACTTATGCCGAGCATCGTTGTCGGAGCGCGCCCAATCAGCCTCGGGTCGATAACTGTCGGCCGGAAAGTATGCAATGCCGCCGGTGTTGTTATACGTTTTACCGAGTACATACTGGGTTTGACCGGTAAAGAATTTGCCGGGCTCGCCCTGAAAGGAAATCTCCAGCGAATCGCTCTTCAGCTGGCCTTCCGATTGAATCTGGCGCACTTGCCCCAGTTGAGGATTGGGAACCCCCGCGTAAGTCGGCGGGAAGGGTGCATTGGTGTCAATGGAACGGAAGAGATCCATGCCGCGCGAACCCGTGTAATTGACACTCAACGAGCTTTTGGCATTGATTTGCCGCTCCAGGCCAATGCCGAATTGAAGCGTGTGCGGGATACGAGCCCGCGCATCGAGTGTGACCAGACTTGAAGGCTCGGCAGCTACTTGCGCTGGGGTGGCTGGAAAGCCGGGGTTCCTGAGGATGAACCGCCGCGTGTTTACGCCGTTGAAGTGCAGGAGATCGGCAATTGGTCCGGGTCCCGTTCGATCGAAAAACATCCCTGCCCCGCCGCGCACAACCGTGGCACCTTTGACTGAGGGAGCATAAGCAAAGCTGGCCCGCGGCGCTATATCGTGCTTTCTATCATTGAAGTAATTTTGAAAGTAGTAGCGTACTCCCGCGGCGAGCGAGAGCTTGGGGGAAACGCGGACTTCGTCCTCAGCGAAGCCGGCAAAGACCTTCTCGACAAAGCTCACGTGGCCGCTTCCCGTTTGGAGGATGTATTGAAAGGGCGCATAGCTCTGCAGGCTGTCAAAGGAGTAGGTCCCCAATCGATTCGTAGAGTCATCGAAGGCTCGCCGGCTTATGTCCGGAATATCGATGCCGAGCTTCGCCGTATGCTTGCCGCTGCTGTAAGTCACGATATCCGTGCCGTCGAAATGACTCTCCGTGCGCAGTGTGTCGGCCTGTGCGCCTCCCCCGGTAAATGAGCCGGGCACATCGATCTGCACGGCACCGGTCGTGCTGCTCACTTGCTCGATGTTATGTCCGATGAGGAAATGACCCAGGTTCACAAAGGTGGGCGAAAAAACATAACTATCCTGAACGTTGATTTCATGTTCAAAAGAACGCAAGTCGGTTCCCGCTTGGGACAGCACGGTTCCGCCTACACCGACATTGGTGTCTGTTTCATGCTCAAAGGAGTAGCCGATCCATAACTGGTTCGACTGAACATAGTCGTGGAAAACTCTTCCGGACAGAAAGTAGTGGTGCAGTGGATTGGGCACGTTCTCGTCCACCGGACCTGAGGGAGCAGCCGCGTGCACGATAGCCTCTTGATTATCGTTATCGCGATCCAGAGAAGCGACAAAGGTTGTCTTACCCGAGTGGGACAGCGGTCCAGTGAGCGAACCTTCATAGTAGGTACGCTGCTCCGCCGGCTTCACGAAAGCAAAGGCGGGCTGTGCGTCAAAGACAGCATCGCGGTAAAGAAAGGTAGCGGAGCCGTGGAACTGCGGTGTGCCGCCCTCGGTTTCCAGCTCGATACGCGCGCGTCCAGGGCGCGAAAACAGAACGGAGTAGGGATTGCGGTTGATCTTGATGCTTGTGATCGCAGATGGGGTAACGCCAGGCCCGTTGGCCTCAACGCCGTTGACGACCAGAGACACCCCGCTCGTCGCGAGGGCATCCGGATCGAGAAAACGTGACAACATCGCTACGTAACCGGCATCGAGGATCGGCAGTCGATCCAGGGCTTTTCGATCCAGTGTGTTGGCGTTCCGGTTCGCGTCGATCGCCGTATTGACACCCCCGGCGTCCGCGTCACTTACATTGACTGTTTCATTGTTAACTTCTACCTTGAGCTTGATTACGATCGGTTTGGTTCCAGACAGCGGCACGGTAATTGCCTGCTTCGCTTCCTGAAAACCCGGCTCCGTCACCAATAACACATAGGTGCCGCGCGCCACGCCGACCAGATGAAAAACTCCCAAAGGATCGGTGTCGGCCTGAACCAATGCACTGCCCTTCTCCGTGCGGAGAGCAATGTGAGCGTGGGAGATGACCGCTCCAGTAGGATCCTGCACGACCCCGGCCAAGGTACTGCCTGCTTGTGCAAATGCCATTGACTTACCGGCAAGAAAGTACACAGCCACCCACAGCCCAAACTTGTTCATCGGCAACCTTTCGCATGTGCCGGTATGTGCTTGTCGCTGGCTGGTCACAGGCATGGGGACAGCGTAGGAGATAAATCTGTAGTTTTGCTGAAGAGGGACACAGCCGTTTACAGCAACTTACGATGGGATTGAACCGAGCAGCACGTTCATCTACATCGACGCTCCCGCACTATGCTTTTTTCAAGCGTAACCGCATGCATGTGCCTGAACCTGCCGCGCTCTGCGCCGTGAGGGTGCCTTCATGTGCCTTCGCAATCCATTGAGCGATGGACAGCCCCAAACCGGTTCCCTCGGGAGCCAGGTAGCGGGCATTGGAGGCGCGGTAGAAGCGTTCGAAGATAAGCGGAAGGTCCTCAGGCGGGATACCGATCCCTGTATCGATAACTTCAACGCGTACTTCCTGTGCGTCCGAGTCCAGCCGAAGCCGGACGGCACCGCCACTCTCTGTATAGCGGCACGCATTCTCGATGAGGATGAGCAGCAAGCGCCGAAGGTGCGTCCTGTCGCCGAGGACCACGGTCTCCTCCATCGCTGCTTCGGAAAACCAACGGAGACCGGACTTTTCTGCCAGCGTTTTGCCTATGGAGTCCAGATCCTGAACCAGCTCCCGCAGGTCCACGGGCTTAAAAGACAGCTGTGCTGTGTCCGCATCCGCTCGGGCGAGGGTTAAGAGTTGTTCAATCAGCGACGATGCGGACTCGGCTTCCAGCAGGATCTGCCGCACCATGTCTTTGTATTCCTCCGGCGAGCGATCCTGTTCAAGCATGACTTCAGAGGTGGTGCGGATGACCGCGATCGGCGTACGGAGCTCGTGCGATGCATCGGAGGTGAAGCGCGTAATGCGCGTGAATGCCGATTCCAATCGACCCAGCATGGCGTTCATGGTGGACGCCAGTTCGTGCAGTTCGTCCTGTGCCGCGGGCAGCTGTAGACGCCTGGAAAGATTGCGCTCGGAGATGGCCCGCGTTGCGAGAACGAGGTTGTGAACCGGCCTCAAAGCGCGGCCGCTCAACCAGTACCCGCCCAGGGCAGCCAAACACAGCGTCAGAGGCAAGCCGGCCAGCGCCCATTTTTGGAAGAGCTCAAGCACCTCATACAACGGGCTGACGACGGTTGCTACCTGCACCTTGTAGTCGCCGCTGTCCATTCGCACGTCTGACGACAACACCCGAACATCGCCCCCCTTATGGTAGTAGGTTGTGAAGTTCCCATTGTCCCGATGGTGGCGGTAATGATCGCGCCGCTGTGTAGGATCAAGCGGGATCCGCAGGTCATGCATGGCGGGAGATTGATAAAGAATCGAACCTCCAGAGTCCGCGATTTGATACAAATCATCGCGCGGCTCCCCAGCGCTGGGTGCCGGAAGCAGCCGCGGCGCGGCAGGGATCGGTCCCGGCGTGCTTGCATTTCCTATTGTGCTGTGTTCTCCAGCCTGAAGGAACGCCTCAATATTGTCGCTGCGCACTTGTAACTCATGGTCGACTGTGTCTTCGATAGCACTCCGCAGCCCGAAGTACATGGCCACGGAGTACACCGCCAGCGACGCAAAGATCACGACGAGGTACCACCCTGTCAACCGGACGCGAAGCGGGGGCGGCTTCACGGGTTGGCTCCCCCATCGAGACGATAGCCCACGCCCCGCACCGTTTGGATAAGGCTTGTTTCTCGGCCGACATCGATCTTTGCCCGGACAGACCGGATAAAAACTTCCAGCGTGTTGGCCTCGATCTCAGGGTTGTCGCTCCACACCCGCTCAATGATCGCCTCGCGGGTTAAAACATGACCGGCGCGCCGCATCAGGTATTCCAGCAGGGCAAATTGCTTTCGCGTGAGTGCCAATGGAACACCGCCGCGGCTTACCCGGCAGCTCGCGGGATCCAGCAGGAGATCGGCCACCTCAAGTTGGGTCGCCTGCAAGGAAGGTCCTTTCCGTGCAACCGCGCGGAGCCTCGCCATGAACTCAGCCATGGCAAAGGGTTTGGTGAGGTAGTCGTCCACGCCGAGATCGAGCGCGGCCACGATGTCCGCAACGGCGTCCCGCGCGGTCAACGCCAACACCGGAAGGGAAGACTTCTTCCGACGCAGTCTGCGAATCACTTCAAGACCGTCGATGCCCGGCAGCATGATGTCGAGCACCATGACGTCGAAGCGGCCTGTCTCCGCATGGGCAAGGCCCTCCATACCGTCGAAGGCAAGAACGACCGTATGCCCTTTCTCATCGAGGCTCTTCTTCAACATGGCGGCCAGACTCTTTTTGTCTTCCACGATCAGTATGTGCAAACCGGACCGCTCCTTTCAACGCCCCTCGCGTATGTCTGTGCGGCAGGGATGTTCAGCGCATGCTGGGCATGCCCGTTGCCTCACGATCATTGCTTCCAGTCGGGTGCCGTGGGTCGTAAACCTCGATTTGTGCCATCATGCCACGGTCCTCGTGCTCCAGCACATGACAGTGATACATAAAGCGGCCGACGATTTCCGGGTCTGTAAACGCCAGGCGTACAACAACCGATTGGTGGGGCAGCACCGGAACAGTATCGACCGCACCGTTGAAACTTTGCGCCTGGCCCTCGATCTCCATTACCTGAAAGTTCACCTGGTGTATGTGAAAGACATGCAGTTCGCGGGAGTCGTTCTCGATTGTCCATTGCTCGATATTGCCGAGCGGCACGCGCGTATCGACGCGAGTGTGATCGAACACGTTGCCATTGATCGTATATTCCCGTCGGTTTCCGGCGAAAACGATTGTCCGGAATGCATCGATGTGTGCGCCTGCGAGGTCCCGCGCAGGTGCCGGTTGCAGCTGGGGAACGATCGTGGCCGGCGCGGCAGTTCCGCTTACCTGAAGAACTCCGACCTGCTCGTTCTCGCTGCGGTCATCGTGCCGCCGTCGCCAGCCGCGACCCCTTTCATCGCCGTCGTCGTCCGAGCCGAGAATAGGAAATGTCCCCGGAGCCCCGGCATCGATAAAGACTTCATAGCGCGATCCTGGATTGACTGTGAGTGCGTCCACGACCGTGGGGTGCAGCGCGGGGACGCCGTCGCGGCCCACAATCGTAAAGGAGTGCCCTTGTATGCTCAGCCGGAAAGGCAGGTTCGGCCCGAAATTGCCGACATGCCAAAGCTGTCGTTCCCCGGGCTGCATATTCAGCGCTGCCTCCGCCTGGCCGTTGATGGTCATGATGCGGCCATCGAACTGATCTCTGTGGTCCCCGTCGTCGCCGCGGCGATCGCGATATTCCTTTAAGACCAGAATCTGCTCAACAGGCCTGCTGCCGGACACGAAGCGGTCAGCAAAGCCCTCCACCAGCAACGGGCCGCTCAGGCCGCCCATCACGCCCTCTTCGGTGCTTCCATGGATATGGGTGTGATACCAGTAAAGGCCGGGGCTCTGCAGCCGAGGAACTTTGATTTCATAGTCGAAGCTGTCGCCGGGCTTGACCGCAATCATCATGTTGTCGCTTCGTCCAAGGGGCGAGGTCAGGATGCCATGGAAGTGCAGATTTGTATCTTCCTGGAGGTGGTTTACCAGCCGGACATGCAGTGTTCCGCCAGGCTTCACCTTGAGCAGCGGCCCGGCATAACTGCCGTTATAAGTCATTCCGGCAACCCGCGCCGTACCAAACTGCAATTCCTGCGGCGCGGCTACTAGAGTCACGTCAGCGGTATGGTCTTCGCCGAGAGAGTGCGGCTTCAAGCCGGCCTCTAGAGGCTGCGACAAAGTCATCATAAGCGGCAGGCAAAGTGTGAAAAGCTTTCTGCGTTTTACGTCGAAGGTGAGTATGCCGGCACGGCGTCGATGTATCACGAAGCCTAAGGTAAGCGTGCTTGCTGAAGAATCCCTGAAGACGCCCGGGTTTGCAACGGTTCGAGATTGCAGGACCGCCCGGATTGAACAGCTTTGGTACTGACTGGACGGCGACAATGTACCCCCGTAAGCGGTAGCCTGTTCTTATGTGCGGCCGCTACTACCGGACTTTCGACGTACAAGCCTTAAGCGAGGAGCTGGGTGCCGAGGCAACGGGCAATCCGCTCTCCTACGCGCCAGCCTACAACGTTGCGCCGACCACCACCCAACCCGTGCTGCGCCAGGACCGCGACAACTCCGCCCGCGAGCTGGTGCCCATGCGCTGGGGTTTGGTCGGCTTCGGCTCCGCCGGCATCGACTCCCGCCGCAGCACCTTCAACGCACGGAGCGAAAATTTGGAGCGCAGCTCGCTTTGGCGGCGGCCCCTCCATCGCCAACGCTGCATTGTCTTGATGAGCGGCTATTACGAGTGGCGCAAAGCCGATAAACAGCCTTTTCGCATCACTTATGGGCCCGACAACCAAGCTTTCGGCGTCGCGGGGCTATGGGACGCCTGGGCTACGCCCGAGGGCGGCTGGCTCGAGAGTTTCACGATCATCACCACCGACCCCAACAGCATTGCCGAGCAGGTTCACGATCGAATGCCTGCCATTCTCGCGCCCACGGACTACGACGAGTGGCTTGACCGGCATGAGGTGGACAGGCCGCCCGTGCACCTCCTGCGACCCTGTGACGATGCTGCCTTGTCCGTGCACCCGGCCCACCCGAAAGTCGGCAATGTCCGCAATCAAGGGCCGGAGATGCTGGCGCTCAACAGCCGCTAGCTCACGTCCACAATCCCCGTAAAAATCGGGCTTCGTATCCGAAGAACATGGCTCCGCCCAACCCGCAGAGGCTGCTGTCCTGCATCCCTATGGCTTCGTACTTACAAACAGCCGTTGGAATAAACAAGACCGTCTTTGCAATTTGTCTTTTAGAGGAAACGTTGTTCCATAGACTGTTTCCACAAATGGAGGAAACTGGTGGACGCGGAAGGAATCGAACCTTCAACCTTTCGATTAAGAGTCTAAAAGTAAGCTGTTTTGCACCGTGCTGCATAGAGCTGCATAATTTTTGAAACTCCCATGTCTATTGCCTTTCCTTTATCTTTCTATTTTGCATAGTGCTGCAATGTGTGGACTCCTGGCACAGTGCAAACAGCCACCAACGGCATGCAAGCAGTTCGTTAAAGCAAATGAAGGAGGATCGAAGCTGAATGCCAAAACCCGCTGCGAAATCGGTTAGGGGAGTGTATAAGAAGCCCGAAGGTAGCGGCATCTGGTGGGTCCCTTATTAAGGCTGGGAGCCGGAGAAGGCGCGAAAAGGTCGGTCGACGCTCAGATGCGATCGCTCTGTACCAGAAACGAAAGACCGACGAGCGGGCTGGAATCAAGCCGCCAGACGTGATACGTGTCCGCAGGTCCTTGCTTTTCGAAGAATTAGCTGAGGACGCCATGGTTTACAGCAAACTGCATAAGCGATCTCATCGAGGGGATCTCTCCAATCTCGCATCACTACTTCCGGTGTTCGGAACGCTCAAAGCTGCGGAGATTACACCCACGCAGATCGATCCATACCTAGCCTCGCGAACAGAACTGGCCCCAGCTACGTTCAACCGCTATCGGTCGACTTTATCAATGGTCTTCCAGGAGGGCATGCGAAATGGAAAATGTGATAAAAATTTTGCCCGGCTCGTTCGTTTGCGAAAGAAGAACAATGCGCGCATCCGCTTTATAACTTACGAGGAAGAGGATGTAATCCGTCGCGTTATTTTGGGACGTTGCCCTTGGCATGAGGAGGCATTCGACCTGGCTTTGGAAACTGGCATGCGTTTAAGTGAGCAGCATACCGCAACTTGGCCCCAGGTAGATTTCACAAGAGGCCAACTGACGCTCACAGCAACAAAGAATGGTTTCCCGCGAATCGTCATACTAACCGAGCGGGCTATCACGGCATTAAAACGGCTGCGTGGTCGGCAAGCGAAAGTGCCAACCGACCGATGGATGCTGACCCGCTACGGTCTGCCTCTTGACAATCCGAAGGCCTGGTTTCAACTTGTGATGAAGGATGCCGTTGCAATCTGCCCAGCTTTGGCCGATGTAATTGGGCATGTTTTCCGGCATACTTATATCAGCCGCCTTGTCATGGCTGGTGTGGATCTTCGGACGGTGCAGGAGTTGGCCGGACACAAAGACGTGTCGATGACGATTAGATACAGTCATCTCAGTCCCGACCACCGGCTTTCCGTGGTTGATCGCCTCGAAGCGCACCGACGCTCGAGCAGATAGTGTACCCGGATGATTGCCGCTGGCAAACCGCACCAACTCTGCGTGGCTAATAAGCACTTTGCTCCCGATTCGGCGAAAGTTAAGCTGCTTGCGCGCAATCAGGTAGTCAAGCGAGCGAACGCTGATGGAGGGCTGGAGGGCAGCGGTCTTGCGGTCGTACAGCAAGCGGGGCTGGACGGGGACATAGGCGACAAGCGCGGGTGCAGGTAACATGAGAGCGAATACCGACCGCTGCTGCTACTACCTGAGTATCTCCGAAAAACATTCCGTTTTTTGAAGAATCAGGCGCTACTTCTGTAGCATTGCGTCAGGTTATCCATTTTCTCTGGATCAGAGAAGCTGGTTGCACCTGGATTCAGCATCTCCGGAGGGAACGGACTCGCTACACCCGATTGCACACTTGTGCTTGCATTAGCGCATGGCGCTCGCAAAGAAGGTTCTTGAGCAAGGTTCCACGTGAAAGAGGCTTGTATTTCCTTCAACGTGAAGACAGCGGCAGAATAGGTTCGTCAGTACCGCGAACACGGGTTTAAGACACTCGGGACCGCTCGTCGCACTTTGCTGCGATACCGCGCGCCATCTCGTCCGGTTCTGCTTTTTTCCTGTCCGCTTTCCTTTTCCTAGCCGCCCGCGCGCAAGGGCGGGCCCCGCTCCTCGACAATCGAAGCATCAACGCTCTCGTCGGCGACCTGTTTCGCCAGTCCGCTCCCACCGGTATGGTGATTGTTGTTGTTCGCGGCAATCAGGTGTTCTTCGGCGGGTATGGCGAAACCGCGCCCTGGACCGACGGCCCAGGCGCGCCCGCGCAATCCATCCACATGCTGCCTTCAAGCCTCCTGAGCCAAAAAGGGCTGGACCGCGCCGGCGAGCCCACGGGCATCGGCTTGGGCTGGATCCATCTGCTCCCGCTTGACTCGCCTTCACACATCATTGAGAAAACAGGCGGCGGTGCCGGATTCGAGACGTACCTTGCCGTCAACCACGCCCGCCGAACCGCGCTTTTTCTGGCGGCTACGGATGGCTCGATCGACACACACCTGAACCTCTTCCAGGCCGCGAATAAGCTTTTACTGGCCGTGGCCAGTCTGCCGCCGATGCCTACGGTACAAGCACCCGCCAAGGCTAAAGCAGCTCGTGCGCATCCTCGCCGTCGCTGAAGGAGCAGTGCCTTCCGGTTCGTCTTCCAGGGGCCGGGCAGCAGAACCCGCGCTCTTCAGAATGTCCGGAGCCACAATGGTGGCTGGAAAACTCACTTAAACCACAACTTGCGGCAGCATAGAGCAGGAAAGTACGGCAGATAGATTTTGGGGCTGCTGGCATGCACAATACCTTTCGCTCGTTCGGCTGCAGCATACCGCTCGGCCTCGTTTCCATCGCCGCACACGCGCAGCTGTCCCCATGCAAGGGGACGGCTGTTGCCGGAACAATACACGACCCTTCTGGCGCGATCGTTGCCGAAGCACAGGTCACCCTCGACGGCGGCGCTCCTGTCGGCACGGACGGTTGCGGCCGATACTACTTTTCCTGTGTAGCGAGCGGGCGACACCAGGGTAGTGATTTTGCTCTGTCTTTTGAGCACCGTCAAATCAACAACATCGCGGTTGTAAACGCCGTCACGCTCGACCCAAGCGGCAACCCGCAAAGCGTGGTCGATTCGGTTCCGATCCCGCAAACGCTCTGGCTTGCCACAGCGCGGAATGGCTGGCAGTTGGGCTCTAAGAACACCTTTACCGCCGAGTACAGCGCGAACGCCAATCATCTGATCAATCAGGGCGTAGGCGGCACGGCACTTCGCGAGACCGGCTATGTCAACGACGTCTACGAGCACGATCTCCGAATCAGCAACATCGCGCTCGCCTCGGCCGGGTTCATGCATGAAGCGCGGGCGGTTCGATAACACGTGCGGCGAGCGAGCGCGAGTTCATTCTGGAAGCAGACGACGATGCCGTTCTCGACCGTCGGAATCATCTACTCAAGCTCGGTATTCAGTTCCGCAACATCGCCGACAACGACGTGCTTGCTGGCAATTTCAATGGTACGTACATCTTCGGCGGCGGTGCGGCACCCGCGCTCGACTCAGCCGGAAGCCTCGTCCCCGGCCGGACGATCACCATCACAGGTGCGGAACAATACCGGCGCTCGCTGTTGCGGTTGCCTGGAGGCACTCCTACTGCGTTCAGCAACGTCGTCGGCCCCCCAAGGTGAATCTCGACCAAGTCCGCGTCACGCTTTATGTACAGGACAACTGAAAGCTGGGCTCGCATGTCCAGCTTGCACTCGGCCTGCGCTACTTCCTTCAGGACCGCCCCATGACTTTCGCCGGCGTTACACCGCGCTTCGGCGTATCGACGACATTGCAGTCCTCGTCCGTTGTGAGCGGTGTCGGGAGGAACGAGCTAGGGCCTAACAAACCTAATTTGCTGTTCTTTGTTTTTAAAAGCGACGGCCAGACCCCGAGCGCCGCTTGGGAATCTGCAAGTGGCTCGCCGCCGGTACTGTAATATCCGAGATCGCTGACCACGAACGTTTTACCGGGGTAGCGACGCTCATACATGGTGACTGCATCTCCTTGCCCGGGGCCGCTTCCATGGAGCAGGTGAAACACTCCGAAGAGCATGAGCGCCTTGCGATGTTTGGCGAGCATCTCCCTTTCGATCACGGAAGCGATATTTCCATCGCGGTCGAAAAACGGGGTGATGTCCTGAAGACTTTGAATCTTGCTCCAATCGATGGGCGGATCCGCAGCAACAATTCTGAGGCGTTTTGCAGCCGGAAGACGTCGATTGAGCGAGCGGACAAGCGGATACAGCTGTTCGAAAAAACCGAATTCGCCGCACATGGGTTGAGTTGTGTCGCGCCAAACGTGCTGGACCTCGGGGAAGGGACGTTCTCGCCGGCGATGTACCGGTCAAGGACCGGCTGGTATCGCACGTTCCCACATTCAACGACGATGTCGTTCACTGATTCTGAAAAGCGTGGATCCCGGATGAGCGCCAGGATGAAGTCGTCGACATCCTTCTCACCGTGGGCCGCCGGCATCCCTACAACTTCGAATGCCTCAAAAGCTTTCAGGATTGCCGGGAGGGCAGGTTCAGGAGTCGACACCTGAGTATCGCTGGCAGCGACCTGGGCCCTGCAAGCATGTGTCATCAGTGGAATCAGCACTACCAGGAGAACGCGACAAACAATGGATCTCAGGTCCAGAGCACGTCTTGTCTTCGATCTCTTGAACTGCTTTCGCGCAGCTTGGACGTATGCAGCCTCGTTCATAGACACCAGATTAGTCCTGAGAAGCGGTTTTCTCGTCAGCAGCGGGCCAAGCGCTTCCGCAAACGCGTCGATATTGACTGGCTTTCTGAGGGATTTAGCCATTGGACGCTGCCGCCAGTCTTGTTTTGTGTTGCCACCGCAGTATCAGCCCTACCACAAGGATGCAAAGAATCAAAGCCCGCAGCGGATAAACCATGGCCAAGTAGTCGCGCCGCCCGGTGACATCCACAACAATGCCAAGCAGGGCAATCAGCACGTTCACGGCCCACTTCTCCATGGGTTCAGGTGAGGGCCCCGACTTCCAACGCCACAGGCTTTCAAAGGTCGGGAAGTAAGCGACGGACATCACCAGCTGAAATCCGACGAAGCCCAGCCATCCAGTCCTTGTACCTATCCACACTGCTGCCGCAATGCATGAAACGACCAAGGAGAGCCGCTCATTCCTCGTGAATCGGAGTCTCTGGCCTCTGTTTTCAATCAGGAGCACCAGCAGGATGACACTGACCTGAAGGCTGTCAGCGATGTTCAGAGCAGCTTTAAGAAGGCTATGATCATTTCCTGAAAGGTACGACGCCAGGCTCATGCTGACGCCAATCTCGAAAATGAGCCATGTTGCCATCCGTGGC
>CAXTKZ010000013.1:0-40773 GCA_964244985.1 uncultured Acidobacteriaceae bacterium | reverse complement strand
GACCTGCTTCACGCTTTGGCGCCTGTAAAAGCAAAAGCAGGTCCTTCACTCCGTTCAGGATGACCCTCTTTCCCAAAATGGCCCTTCTTTTTTGATCAGGATGACCCCTTTTAAAACGCGCGGATCGCATGCCGTTTCGGCCCGGACACATGCGGGTTGCCGCACAGTGAAAACCGCAGGGGTCGGTCTGCGGCTTTGGTGATACCGATGCGCGGGCTCACCTCGACCTCTCCCCCCGCGTACCCCGGTTCCGCATCGAGCAGCTGCAACTCACCCGCCGGGTCGAGCATATCTACCCTGTTCAGCCCCGCGCGGGTGATGGCAAGCGCCTGGCAAAGCCGTCCGGGGCCGCTTGCGAGCTGCCGTGGGGGAGCATCGGGGGCCAGGCCGCGCAGGGCCGCCATCTCCGGCAGGCCCGCCAGCGGCTCCAATGCCCGGAACAACACGCATCCGGCCACGCCGTCCGGCTCACAACTCACGTTCAGGCAGGCGTGCTTGCCGTAGATGAAGTACACATATGCGCGTCCCGGCTCGCCCCACAGCACCGCGTTGCGGGCGGTGCGTCCGGCAAATGCATGGGCCGCGGGGTCGTCCGTCCCGAAGTAAGCCTCGGTTTCGACAATACGGCCCATAAGCGAGCGGCCTTCCCACCGGCGCAGCAGCCGCTTGCCCAGCAGCGCGCGGGCGACAATGTCAGGCGCGGGCAGAAAAAACGAGCGCGGCAGAGTTTCAAGCAAGTCGGACAGCAGCTAAAACCTCCTCCGCATGCCCTTCCGGCTTTACTTTCTCCCACACGCGGGCCAGCGTGCCATCCCCCGCGATCAGAAATGTGGACCGCTCAATTCCTTTCACCTTTTTTCCATACATATTCTTCTCCTTCAGCACGCCGAAGAGGTTGCACACCTCGGCGTCCACATCGGCCAGCAGCGTGTAAGGAAGCTCGTATTTGGCGCGGAACTTCGCCTGTGCCTTCGGCGTATCGCGCGAAATCCCGAGCACAACCACGCCCGCTTCCCTGAGCTGCGCGAACGTGTCGCGGAAACCGCACGCCTCGATGGTGCAGCCGGGTGTATCGGCCCGGGGATAAAAAAACAGCACAACCGGCTTGCCCCGGTAGTCGGCGAGCGAGCGGGGCTGGTCCGTGTCGTCGTGGAGCGTGAAAGGGGGAACAGGGGTGTGCAGTTCGACCATGCGTTGCGGGCCCTCCTGGGCATTTCCACTCCCGTGGATGCGGAAACCGCCTCCGACGGTTCGGAAGTGGTGTCCCCGAGCGGGCGTCGCGCGTCCAAAAGAAACGGCAATGAAAAAACGTTGGATGGCAGGGGCGCTTTTACCCGCGGTGCTGGCGCACGGACAGTATGTAGGCAAGGCGGGCAATACGGACAAGAAACCGGTGCTGCGGGCGACCGCCGTGTACCAATACACGGGTGCGCTTGCAAAGCCGCATGCGAGCCGGCTCCTCCCGGTCGTGGTGTGGGACGGCGAACATTATCAGCCGGGCGGCCTGTATCTGTCGCGGCCGGAACCGCTCGCGGTCGCGCCGGGGACGCAGTATGTGCTGATGCAAAGCGGCACCCCAACGGGTTTATTCAACATCAGCTCAGCGGCACGGCTGGTCGAAAGCGGTGCATGGGTAGGATTGGGGCGGTTTCAGGCGGAGGCGCCCCCGCCCCCACCGGCAAAGCTTGCTGCCTCAAAGAAACTGCCCGTGCTCAGTGGTGGAACGGGAAAAGGCAAAGTGGAGGATGAGACCGGCGGCCCGGTGCTGCACCGCAAGGAAGACGCGGGAAGCGGCTCGAAGCCGGACGCAAAGCCGGATACCAGTGACAATGGGCCTACCCTGCACCGACGCGATGCGTCCGACTCCGGCAATACCGGAAGCGCACCGGACGGAGACAGGCCCACCCTTCATAAAAAAGATGCCGACAGCCCTGCACCCGATCCCGAACGCCCCACCCTGCACCGCGCAGGCGCGGACACAAGCAGCGCCCCGGACCCTGACCGCCCGACGCTGCACCGGCATACCGACGCGAGTCCGGCAACCGTAAGTACCCCCGACCCCGACCGCCCGCACCTTCGCTATGGCGCGGCAAGCGATGAAGGCCGGGTTGAACCCGCGCTGCTCGACAAAAAGCCGGACGCTGGCGCTCCCGCCGCACCGGATCTCCCGACCGGCGAAGCAGTAGCGATCTCGGATACAGGGGTGGACGAGGACCACTCTTTCCGCTGGAACTGGCCAAGCCCGCAGGCGCAAACCGACGCGCAGGCCGCCATGCACACGCTGGCCCTGCAAGCACTCGCGAAAACAGCGGCCGCCGGCTTTGGCCCGGCAGCGAAAAGCGATGCCGACCTGCGCCGGGCGGCGGGTGCTGCTTTCGGTCCGGGAACCAAAACGCCCCGCAAAGCGGCAGGGGCAAAGCCCGTGGCCGACCCGCTGAGCGATCCGCAGTTCACTGCATTCGAGCTGAGCTACGGCAGCGGCGGGACGTATGTGTACTCCGCGCACACTGCAGCCGAAGGGCCGGATCGTAGTTATGTGACGGTGATCGCGCAGCCTGACTTCTACGGCAAACCGCAGGTAGTCTGGGCGCAAACCACCAAAGGCGACACCCTGGGCGACACTCCCGCGTTGCACCTGGTCGATGCCGTCGATGCGGATGGCGACCACCGGGCGGAACTGCTGTTCGGCGAGCAAACGGCTCCCGGGGAGACGGGCGCGCCGCGACAGTTCGCTCTATACAGCATTGCCGCAGGCAAAGCCAAACTCCTGTTCGCAACGGATCCGCAGCAGTAGCGGCTAAGCTTTCGCAATCGATGCCGGAACGACCGGGCTCCACGGAACGGGCGAGGCGAGAACCATGGACGTATTGGTCACCACATAGGGTGTGAGCGAGTCGATCACTATCTCAAGGTGTGCGAGGTCGCGCACCGCTACCTGGAGGATGTAGCTTTCCTGCCCGGTCACCCGATGGCATTCGCGTACTTCAGGCACGCGCTGCGCCAGGGCGCTGAAGCGGGGCAGTCGATCGCCGGGCACGGTAATTTTAATAAACGCGCGCACAGGTAGCCCCACCTTCGCCGGATCCACAAGCGCAACATAGCGGGTGATGACTTCGGCATCCTCCAACCGGCGCACACGCTCGGCAACGGCAGGGGTGGACAGGCTGACGCGGCGGCCGAGCTCGGCGAAGGACAGCCGAGCATTCACCTGCAGCTCGTGAAGAATTTTTGCGTCGAGTGCATCGAGGTCGAGCATCGGTCAGGCTCCTGGGCCCGATGAAAGCAGAGTGCGCGAGCCCATCCCGATCGTAAGGCACAAACGCCGGTAAACCTTTAAACCCCTATGTGCAAGACGCGGTTACCTGCATAAGCTCATTGCATGCACACCGCTTCGTTGCTTCCCCCCCTTTCTGTGCCGCTGCCGCTTCCCTGTCCTGCGCAGCGGCGGCTCCGGGCTTTGGGAGAAACGATCGGCAACACGCCGGTGTTTGCGATCGAGTACCGTTATCGCGGACGGGTCGGCACTGTGTACGCCAAGGCCGAGCACCTAAACCTGACCGGCTCCATCAAGGACCGCATGGCGCTCCATGTGCTGCGGACCGCTTACGCTTCCGGCTCGCTGCGCGGGGGCGACACCCTCGCCGAGGCCACAAGCGGTAATGCGGGAATTGCTTTCGCAGCACTGGGTCGGGCACTGGGCCACCCCGTTCATATCTGCATGCCGGACTGGATGAGCCAGGAGCGGCGCGACCTGCTGCGCTCCTATGGAGCGGAGATTTGCCTTGTGTCGCGGGAACAAGGCGGGTTCCTGGGGTCGATCGCCCTGACAGAGGCGATGGCCGCTGTGGATGACACGGTTTTTCTGCCGCAACAGTTTGAGAACACCGCCAACGTGGACGCGCATCGGCTCGGTACCGCGCCAGAGCTGCTCGCCCAACTGCGCGGGCGGGGCCTGGAGTCGGATGCTTTTGTCGCCGGCGTGGGTACCGGTGGGACGGTGATGGGTTTTCGCCGGGCTTTGCCGAAGACACGGGTATGGGCAGTGGAGCCGGCTGAATCGCCAACACTTACGACCGGTTACAAGGTGGGCGCGCACCGTATCCAGGGAGTTTCCGACGAGTTTATCCCCGCGATTGTCCGCCTGGGCGAGCTCGACGGCGTGCTGGCGGTCGGCGACGGCGACTCTATCCTGATGGCGCGCAAGCTGGCTTCAACCCTGGGGCTGGGCTTGGGGATTTCCTCAGGCTGCAACTTCCTTGCTGCGGTACTGGCAGCGGAACGCATGGGTGGCTCCCCCGTGGTCGCGACTGTGTTTCCGGATGACAACAAGAAATACCTGAGCACCGCGCTGCTGTGCGAAGAGCCTGTGCGGGATGGGTACATGAGTCCGGAGATCGAGATTTTGGATCTAGATGTACTGTCTCGGCCAAACTTACATTGCAATTAACAAGTATCCAGTGCCCTCGACGGCTCCTCCTGAGGAGCAGAGCGACGAAGGACCTGCTTACTTCCAGCAGTGCTGGCTAAAAGCAGGTCCGTCGGCGCGAAGCGTTTCCGCTGCGCTCAGGGTGGGTTTATTGCCGTTACTGAATCGTCAACATCAGTGTAGTGGTCTCCGTGATTTTCGCGGTGGAGTCCGTTCCCGTCACCGTAAGGGCATACGTCCCCTTTGCTGCATTCGCGGGGGCGGTGCTGGTTGAGCTGCCGCAGCCGGCAAGCATCAGCAAGCCCCCGGCAAGCGCAATGGTGGAGGCTGCATACCAGCGGCCACGGCGCGCTGTCGGCAGGCTGAAAAAGGGCAGCAGCAGGACGGCCCAGGCAACGTTGCCCGTTTGCCCAAAACCGCCCGGCGCACGAAGGCTTGCGAACTTGACCCCAGTAGACTGGCAAGCAGCAGCCGTGGTGTAGAACGTTGCCGTGGCAGTGGAAGCCGCGGTGCCGGTTACCGTCGCGTTGTTGAAGCTGTAGCAAGCATTTGTCAGTGCAGCAGTGCTGGAAGCAGTAAACGTGACTGTGCCGGTGTAACCGCCCGCGGGTGTGACAGTGATGGTTGAAGTGCCACTGCTGCCCTGCTTGACCGTGACATTGGTCGCGCTCAATGCAAAGGAAGCGCTTCCATTCGAGGCTGCCGCGGCTGTCAGGGTTAGGGTGCCGACCGACCCGGCATGGGTGCTGTCGCCCGAGTAGGTTGCGGTTATCGTGTGTGCGCCCGCTGTCGTCAAGGTTGCCGAGTAGCTAACCTGCGCGGCAACGGAACTGCCCAGGGCTTGCGCCGATCCGACGTTGGTCCCGTCGATCGCGAACTGGACGGTACCCGTGGGCACGCTGCCGGTATTCGGGCCGACCGTGGTGGTCAGGGTGAAAGCCGTATTGAGCACCGGCGAACTCGTCGAGGGCGTGATGCTGGTAGTGGTTGCGAGCAACGTCGGGGCCGTCTGAACAGCAAACGCACCGGCAAGCGCATTGGCATCGACCGAGCCGAGACCGGTTACCAGATCGTAACCAGTGCCTGCTGTATAGCCGAGTATGCCGGACGACCCGCAGCCCGTCGAACCCGCCGCGCATGGCACTTGATTGTTGCCCGTGGTCAGGTCGTGGAACGCGGTCGGCGTGGAAGCAGCCAGCGCATACAGTGTCGGGTTGATGTTGCCCAGACCCGACGACCCGAGTTTCTGGTTCAACAGCGCCAGGATACCCGCGAAGGTCGGTGCGCCGAACGAGGTCCCACCCGCTACGGTCAGATTGCCGCTCCCGTCCCGAAAGCCGTTCGAGCAGCTACCCACATTGCAGTACAGGTATCCGTCGTGGTTGGGCGAGGCATTCAAGGCAATGTCTGGCACGTCGCGCGCGCCGTCTGCCTGCACGCCCGTACCGGTCTGCCACGAAGGCTTACCAAACAGGATGCTGAGGCCGCCGCCGCCCGCCGCCAGGTTGGCGGGTGAGGTCAGGTTGGTGTCGTTCCAGCCTTCCTCCGGGATGTACTTGATAACTGAGCCGTTGCTTGAACTATTACCGGAATTCCAATATGTGCCTGCAGCGGAGCTGTCGGCGGCAAACTCTGTACCGCCAATGCCGGTAACGAAGGGGGAAGACGCGGGAATATCGACGGCAAGTCCGTGTGTAGCCTGCGTAATTGTTGTGGCCGTGCCTGTGGTAGTTTCACAATCCGCGGCACCAGTGTCGCCGGACGCGGCAATGATGGTTTGCCCCTGCGTATTTGCTTGCTCGAAAGTTGCATTGAGCGTCAGTGCTTCGGCGGTTGTAAAGTTGAGCTCGCAAGCGCCATAGCTGGAGCTGATGATGGGCGCGAGCTTATTCTCGACGGCATACTGAATGGCATCGAAAGTGCTGTAATTCTGGTTATTGCCGACGTAGACAAAGTTAATGGTCGCACCCTGCGCCACGGCTCCGGACCACTCCACATCTAAGTCCGATTCCTGCTCATCGGCGGTCACTTCAACAGCCGTGCCGCTGTTCGGCACAAGTGTCAGGGTCGGTTCTTTGGCGGTGAGCCCAGCGGCTGACCGAAAAGCGTCGATGTCGGCGGTGCGGATGGTCGATTCACCCACGACGGCAATGATTTGCCCCGAACCTGTAAACCCTGCGTTGTAAAGCGTGTTCAGGTCGTAAATAGTGGCGAAGTCGGCGGGCGCCAGAAAGTGATTGCCGCTGACACTGGAGGTGAACCGAGCAGCCGGTTTGCGGATCAGGTGCGGTTGAGGGCGGAATTCAGAAATGTTCCGAATCCCAAGCGTCACGCCCGCGATCGCCGAAGGCAGCGACAGCTCGGTTGTATTGGCTAGACGCGGCGCACCGTCCTGCATGTAGCGGTTCATCGTGGTCCCAAATGCCGACTCCACCTGTGCCACCGTGCCGGAAAACGTCAGGTGCGTGCCTGTCCCCGCCGTCACCTGAAAGCCCTGCTTCGAGAGCCAATCGGTGACGCTCGCGATATCGGCCGCGCTCATGCCGAAGCGGGCCTCGTACTGCGCCGGTGTGAGCCACTGATGGAAGCTCGGCGAGGAGGGGTCCCCTTGTGCCTTCACCAAAGCATCGAGCGCGGCTTGCTGCGCGGCGGACGGCTTAAAGTACAGCGTCATGCCTTCCAAGCGGGTTTCTGGGGCAGCGTGACCGACAAAAGGCAGCGCGGCCGCGAGCGGGTGTTTTGAGCCCGGCAGCATGACACGGTCGGCATCGACCACCGCACCCACCCGGCGCGCAGCCGGCTGCGCGGGCGCGAAACCTGGAAGAGCAAGCGAAAAAAGCAATGCGCCGGGAAGAAAAGCGCGGGAGATAAGTTTAGGCATCATGCTGGTCCTTAAGTGCTGCATCAAGTATGACTGAGCGGAAGCTTATGGGTTCGGCGACCCACTCGGATTAGGGGTATGGTCCTGCCCCAACATCGGGCCATGCCCTGGAAAGGGGTGGTGAAAACGCCAATCCTCGTGCGGCTCATTGGCCTGGAGCTGCTTCCACTGCGCCGGCGTAAGCACGCGGCGCAAGGCAAGAAGCATGCGCGCACTTGATTTTTCAAGTTCTGCCCTTGCCTGTGCCATGCGATCAATTTGTGCGAGTACCTTTGCTTCGTCGGGCTGGTCGGCGGCAAGCAGCGGCTCCATGGCAGCCTCATCCTGACGCACGGCAGTGCTTAGGTCGATCAGATGCGGCTTGTTTTGCTGAAACACCGCTTCCATCTGCCGTTGTTGATCGGGCGTCAAATTCAGCAGCTTGACGAACTCCGGATTATTCCACCAACGGCCCGGCGGCCCGGCGTGGAATGCCCGCTCAAGCGGCGGTCGGCGATCGCGGAACGGTGGAGGCGGCCCGCCTCCCTGCGTTTGAGAGTCTTGATTCGGCAGAGGAGCTTCCTGCCCCATTGCGGCACCGACACCCACAAACACGAACAAAATCGCGAAAAGAAGCTGCTTATTCATGCTGCGTGCTCCCATTGCTGTTGTTTGCCGAGACAAGATGGGTGAGCGAGTGCATGGAGTCCGGCACAGGTGCCGCAAGTTGCGCGTCCACCTGTTCGAGTAGAGCATCATCGCTGAGCATTGCAGCCGGCATGGTGGAATGTGAGGGAACGGGTGCCGTCCATGGGTGCAGTAAGAACGCAGCCAAGGCAAGAACAGCAGCGAAAGCCAAACCGAGCTGGGGCGCGGGAATCTTCGCGGCTCTCGCGGCTTCCAGCTTCGGAGCATGACCGAGATGGGTTTCCATGCACTCTTCCGCCCACTGCAGCGATGATTTCCGGAACCGCGCGATACCGTACTCCAGGCGGGCGACACTGGCCCGGCACGCGGGGCAAATAGCCATGTGGCGTGCCTGATTCGGGTTTTTCTCGCCCAGCACGTAGGCTTCCTGGTCCTGCTGGGACAAGTGATCGTCGTTCATTGGACTTTCTCCATTGCGCTGCGCACGGCGGCAAGAGCGCGGTGCAGGTGGCTTTTCACCGTGCCGAGGTTCAGGTTCATCGCCGCTGCGATCTCGGACAGCTCCATTTCCTCGACAAAGCGCAGCAGAAATACGCCGCGCTGCTTGGGGGAAAGCTTGTCGACCGCGTGCCACAAGCCCCGCACCTCCTCTTTAAGAACAAACGAGGCCTCCGGCGTGAGTCCAGGGGCGCGGAGGCGATCGGCAATCTCACTTGCATCGACGGCAGTGGCACTGGCGGCGCGCCAGAACTGGAAGCGCCTGGAACGGGCTGTATCCCGAATCAGATTGGTGGCAATGCGGGTCAGCCAGGTGGCAACGCTGCAATCGCCGCGAAAGTCCTGCCTATGACCGTAAGCCTTTAAAAAGCAATCGACTGTAATGCTTTCAGCCAAATCCGGATCGCGCAGCGAAAGAAGCACGTAGCGGTAAATGCGCCCGCGATACGCGGCCCACAGCGCGTCGATGTCGTCCAACTCGGTAGCGCGCGCGCGGGAGGCGGCGACTGGGCCGGCTTGTGCTATGTACAGGTGCTGCTCCATTACTGGGTATGGACGGGGATAGGGACACAGAGGTTTACAAACTTGCCATGGCTCGTTCCTTACCCGGAAAAACGCATTTACGAACTGTAAAAAGCAAACCATGCTGCAAAGGGGCAGTAGAGTCAGGATGCGGCAAGCGCCCTGTCACGCGGGTGCGGTCTATGGGCCGGTACAGCCCAGGCATGCACATGGCACTCCCGAACATCAGCCTATGCTCGTTATCAACAGCACACGGTGATGCGTAGGGCCTATGGCTAGGGATTGATGGAAGTGTTTGCATCTTCAGCTCCGCTCCCGCGCGGATGGTTGGCCCGCTTTCCGTATAGCCCTCCATGCATTGAGGCGCAATGGAAGTGCATTTGTGTGTTGTCCTTAGTCTCCCGCCCGTATGCTTTATTGTATGTGCCCACCGGCTGGCGCAACCTGCATACCTTGGGCCGTCTCTGCAGCCGGGGGCTATTTAAGATAGTCCAGCAATGTTGTGGGCAGCACCTTCGCTGCCGCTGCCAGCACAGCGGAGTTGTGCGATTGTGCCTGCACCAGATTCTCCGCCGCGGTTGCTTCGTCGACGCCGATCAGTTGATTGGCTTGGACGCTCAGCGTGATCTTCTCCTGAGAAAGAAATGACTCCTGTGCATTCAGTTGATTGATTGCATTGCCGAAGGTGCTGTGCTGCCCCGACAGGTAGTTCAGTGCATTGGTAATTGAGGCCGTTGCCGTGGCGATCGCTGTAGTGGAGTTGGACTGAAGTGCAGTTGCCAGAGCATTCAAGGATCCCAGAACGCTCGCGGACGAGTTTGTGAACAGATCCGCTCCGGACGCGGTGACCTGAACCTGCAAACCGTCGCCCACCTGCACCTTGTTCAAATTCGTGTCGCCTTGATAGGTGTATCCGGTGCTGGAAGTTGGGTCAGCGACGAAAGCGGTCGATGTTGCCGCGGTTCCCGCGAAGACCGCCACACCTTGATACGTGGTGTTCGCGTCGGAAACAACGCTCCCGAGAATGCCTTGCACCTGCGTCACAAGCGACTGCCGACTCGCGGCTGTGCCGGTCCCCGTCGCCGCCTGCGTGCCCAGGGTTACAGCCCTTGTCAACAGCGTAACAATGGACGAAATCGCCGAATCCGCCGCCTCGGTTTGACTCAAGGCGGTATTCGCATTTTTTGTGTACTGGTCGATGTTATTGGACGCGGCTATACTCTGCAGCACGAGGGCAGAGGCGGCTGGGTCATCGCTCGGTTTGTTGACGCGCTGAAGAGTGGACACCTGCTGCAGCGCGGTTTGTAAGGCCGCTTGGCTTTGCTCAATACCGGCAAGAACGTCGGGCTGGAAGTTGGTAGAAATGCGCATGTCAGTCAGAGACCCCCACCGGAGAATGCAGAAAGTGTTGTGCTGAATAACGAGCGAATCGTGGAGATAACTTCCGCCGATGCCTGATAGGCCTGTTGGTAGCGGAGTAAGTTCGCCGATTCTTCGTCAATGGAAACACCGGACACAGCACTCTGCTGGTCCTTAAGCTGTGAAAGGCTGGCGTCGAGCGCGGAAGATTGCGTGTTCGCCTCGGAGGCCGCCGTTCCGACAGACTGGACCAGGGCTGCGTAGCTGTTCGTGGGGCTTAGCCCGGTTCCCAAAGCTTGGTCCTGCACGGCTGTCAGCGTACTCACATTCCCACTGCCGCCTGCCGATGGAGTTGAGCTTGCGGCAATGGCACTCCCGTCCGTTGCATGCAGGGCAATAGCTGCCGCCGAACCTGCCGTCGTTGCGGGAACCGTGAACAGCGCGCCTCCCGGGCTGCCGTTCAGACCATAGCCGCTTGCCTGAGCCGCATTCACTGCATTTGCAAACCCATTCGCCAGGGTGTCCAGTTGCGAAAGAAAACTTGGGAGTGCAGTGTCGCGGACCTGCAGCAGTCCGCCGATGTCTCCGCCGGTCAGTGTTTTGGTAATGTTTGTTCCCGCGCTGTCCGTAACTTGCGTCAGGCCGCTGCTGTCGGTAGTTGTTTGGAGAGCAAAGCTGCGGCTTGCCACCACCAGGACCGTTCCATTTCCCGTTGTAACGGTGTCGCCTTCAGCGGTTTTTGTAATCGAGATACTCGTCACTGCCGCGAGCTGCTGCTCGAGCCCAATACGCTGGTCCGCCAAAGAGCCATTCTGGCTGTCCCCACCACCGAGCTTCGCATTCACCGCAGCGAGTTGTTGCGATAAAGCGTTGATCTTGGCCACATCCCCAGCCACTACCCCATTGAGGCCGATTTGCGCAAAGGTCAGCGAGGCGCTTGTCTGGTGAAATGCGTTCACTACATCTTGCGCGCCGTCGATCGCAGTCTGCCGGACTGCGGCACTGGTCGGATTCGCGGAAAGTGCGGATAAGCTTGTGAAAAAACTCGAAAGCGTCGAGCCTACGGTGCCGCTTGTACCGGAAAAAGTGGTCTCCACCGAGGCGAGAACGCCGCTTTGGGCTGAAGCGCTTGTCTGGAGAGATGTCTGCTGCTGCACCCGGAGATCGAGCAGCGTATCGCGTACGCCCGTGATGCTGTCGATGTTTACACCCTGTCCAATTGCCACGCTGCCGGATACCAGGGATGCATTCGCCGACAGGTTTACCTGTTCGCGGCTGTAGCCTGGTGTGTTCACGTTGGCGATGTTGTTATTTACGGTTTCGATGGCCGCTTCCTGCGCCGCCAAAGCACCGGTTGCAATCGAAAGCGCCGCATTCAATCCGCCCATACCATCCTCCGATCCATCCTGGCAGCTGACGTTCCCGCCGGTCTTGCCATTAACCCTGCCAATACCAGCCACTTCGATCGGTCCCGGCACATGCTGCTCCAGTGTTGGTGCGATGCAGCGCGAACAGCATCTCCAGCGACTGGCCCGCGTGGAAAAGAACTGCCGCATACTTGTCCGTGGACGTCCGCAATCGCCTGGCCGCACTCTCCAAACGCGCATCACCTGCGGTCAGCGGAGCGCTTCGCAAAAGGGCCGCCTCGCATCGCGCTGTGTGCTCCCGCTGCTTCCACAGACTCTCTTCCAAGGCTGGCAGCTTGTTTGCCGCGATGGCGGCGACCGCCGTTTCGATCTCACGGCTGAGTGCTTCCATCTCGTTCAGAAAATCCACGGTTTCGAGCTTTTCAGACACTTGCGCTGAATTCTTCATGCTTCACCTTCGGAGAACCGGACTAAATTCCCGCTTTCAAGAGAGCATCCGCAACCAACGATGCATCGACCGAGTACGTCGCGCTTGCAACGGCTTGGCGTAAAGTTTCCACCTTAACTGCTCTCGCTTCAGCTGACGAAAGTGCCGTCGACACCAGCGACGGCACCGCCTTCGCATTGGCGGAGAGCGTCGTTATATCTTCAGGAACCGAGACGCTCGCATCCCGGCTTCCTTGCGGCTTTGCAGCGGCCCCAGTCTCTTGCCCAACCCCGACGAGCGGTGCCGCTCCTAACAGTTCGATTGGCATCATGCCTCCTCTACAGGAACAATTCCCATATCGGCACTTTTCCCGAAACTGTTCAGGGGTAACCTAAAAAAATCTTCGTCCAGCGCCTTTTCGCGTACACGTTCGCTAAAATTTCGCCGTGCTAGCCTCCGACTTTGCGCTGCTTTGTGTCGCGGCAGCCTCGAGATGGCCGGCAATCATGCGAGCAATCCCTATGCCGCCGGCGCTCACCAAGCTCGTGGCCAGCTGCTGCATGGCCATCCCGGTGAACTGTTCCCGCGTTCCATCTCCTTCTTCCTCATCGCCGCCCGGTACCGTGGCAAAAGTTTTTTCCGCGTCCTGGAGCCAGCTGCCCAGCAGTACCGACTCAAAGTCCTTGCCTGCCTTTTCGATTTTCGCTTTTTCGCCGGAGCGGCTGCCGTCTTGCGCCTTTGCAAGCAGCAGGTCGCTGTCGGCGTGCGTCGCGGCAGCTCCATGCAGTTGAACGTCCATAATCAAATCACCTCCAGGTCGGCTTGCAGTCCGCCAGCCGCCTTGATTGCCTGCAGAATAGCCACGATGTCGTGCGACGTTGCGCCGATGGCATGGAGCCCGCGAATCAGCTCGTCGACGTTGGCACCGTTATCAAGTCGGATGGACTGCGCCGGCGGATCCTTGACTGCCAGAGCAGTTTCGGGAACGGTGGTGGTCGTGCCATTGCTGAAGGGAGCCGGCTGCGATACGGCAAGGGTAGTCGCAACCTCAATGGTCAGCGAACCGTGCAGCAGCGACACAGGGGAAAGCTGGACATCGCCGCCCAGCACGATCGTCCCGGTGCGCTCATTGATAACAACCCTGGCCGGCTCGTGATAGCTGATAGCCAGGTTCTGCACCCGCGAGATCAGCAAGGGGACTGAGGCCTCGCCTGCTGCCGCGACATCCACCAAAATGCGACGGCTGTCGACAGCTGTCGCAACGGGTCTGCCAAGGTTCTGGTTGATTACCTCGGCAGCATCCCGGGCTGCGGTGAAATCGCTATTGCGCAGCACCAACGAAACCGTGCGGAACTGGGATAGGTCGACCGCAACGGTTTGCTCGATGATGCCTCCGTTCGGGATGTTTCCCGTGGTGGGCTGGTTCACGGAGCGCACATTGCCCACAGCACCCTCGGAGTATCCGCCGAGGATGAGCGGGCCCTGCGCTTCGGCGTACACGCGGCCGTCGGGCCCACGTAGAGGCGTGAGCAGAAGAACCCCACCCTCAAGGCTTTTCGCGTCGCCTACAGAAGAAATTGTCAGATCGATTCTCATACCGGGGCTCGCGAAGGCCGGCAGCGTCGCCGTGATGAAGACTGCCGCCACATTTTTGACGACGACCTGCGCCGGATTGATCTGCACGCCCATGCGCTGCATGGCATTGGCCAGGGTTTGCACGGTAAAGAAGGTTTGCTGTCGGTCGCCTGTGCCGCGCAGGCCCGCGACCAGGCCATAGCCGACCAACTGGTTGTCACGCACCCCCTCGACATCGGCAATGTCGCGCAGCAACACAGGACGGTTCGGCCCAACCGCATAGGACTGCAGAGGTCCGAGGAGAACAAGCGAAAGAAGAGCCAAGCAACGCATAGTTAAAAACCGAAGAGCCACAACACGGCCCGGGTGAGTGGGTTGGGGGAACGGACGCTGTCGGAGATGATGCCCTTGCCCTTCATCTCAATCTCAAGGTGCGAAAGCGCAGTGGACGGCACAATGTTGGCGGGCGAAATGTCACCGGGCCGGGCAACGCCGCGCACAACGATGTTTTCGTGCTGGTTGTTCATATAAATCTGTCGTTCTGCTTCGACGACAAGGTTGCCGTTCGGTAAAACGGCGATGACCTGACCGCTGAGGCTGGTGACAAAAGTCGTGTTCGAGGCGGTTTGCCCCTGCCCTTTGAGCGCGGTATTGCTTTGCGCGGTCAGCAGCGGATTGACGCCGTGCGTCGCTATGCCGCCGACCAGCCCGGAGATGCCGTTCGTGGTTGAGAACTGCCGCTGGCTGTTGACATTACCGCTTTGCGCAGCAGTGGTTTGCACGGAGACTTGCACAATGACTGTGTCGTTCAGGTTGCGCGCTTTGTAATCGGAAGACAGATCGCCGAGCGTGGCGGCAGGGGTCCACAGGCTGCCCACGGAACGTGTTTGCGGCGCGGGCACTGTTCCCTGCTCAAGGCGGTCGAGATAATCGGCGCGCAGCTGCGTGGGATCGATTTTCTTCGGCTGCAGCTTTTTCGGCAGAAGATCCGTGACATCCGTGGCAAAGCTTTGCGGGGTTGCTGCGCCGATCACGAGCAGGGCAACCGCACTGAGGATTAGAAAGCGCCGCATTAGAGTGTCCCCCGCACGGTCGTGCTGTCGACTACCAAAGCTTCAAATACTTTGCCGCGGGCCGGGCCGGTGACACGGACGGTGCTGCCCGCCGCTCCGCTGCCGAGAGCAGTAGCGGGGAGGCGCAGGTGCAGCCGTCCGCTGTCGATAATCAGAAACACATGCGCTCCCGAGTGCACGGCAGTCGGGAGTAGGACCTCGCCCGCCGGTGCTGACGGAGCTGTTTGCGCGAAGGATTCATGAGTCAGCCGGCTTTGGACAGCGGCATAAAAAGGCAGGCAGTTGCCGGGATTCGCACAGCGGAGGCGCACATGCGCGACCGCACCAGCACCGGCCCAGTGCTCAATGGCACCGGCCTCAAGCGAAGGATTCTCCGCATGCGCTGCGACTGCGGCTGGTATGTCGACGGCACTGCCCGCGAGCTCCGGATGCGCGGCAAAGACGACGCGTGCAACCTCCGCCGTCGAAATCGGATACATGGGCGGCGCGGCGCAGGCGATCGCGCACAACCCGAGCGGCATGACCGAGATAAGAGTTTGTCGTAAACGCATCTGCCCCTGCCCCTTACTGCGAAAGTTGGTTGATCTGCTGCAGCATTTCATCGGCTGCCTTGACCACTCGCGAATTCGATTCATACGAGCGCTGCGCCACGATCATTTGCACAAACTGATCCACGACACTGACATTCGATTGTTCGAGCATTCCTTGCTGGAGTGAGCCCAGTCCCTCATTGCCGCCCGGAGCGCCGATAACCGGATCGCCTGAAGCGGTGGTTTGCAGGTAGATGTTGCCGCCGGCGCTATCCAGGCCGCCCGGGTTCACAAACAGCGCAAGCTGGATGGAGCCGACCTGCTGCGCCTGCGATTGCCCCGGCTGCGTTACGGAAACCGTGCCGTCCGCGCCGATCGTCACCGCGGTCGCGTCCGGCGGGACAGTGATGGCGGGCTGGAGCGGGTTGCCGTTTGAGGTCACCACATTCCCCTGCGCGTCCATCTGGAATGAACCGGAGCGCGTATAGCCCGTTGTGCCGTTCGGCAGCAGAATCTGGAAGAATCCCTGGCCCTGAATAGCCATATCCATCTGGTTGCCGGTTTGCGAGAGATTGCCCTGCGTTTGCAGGATCTCAGTTGAAATGGGGCGCGAGCCGAGCCCGACCTGCAGGCCCGCAGCAACCGTGGTCTGCTGCGACGCGGCCGAGCCGGGGGAAATCTCGTTTTGATACAGCAGATCGGAAAACTGCACACGGCGCTGCTGAAAGCCCGCAGTGGTCGAGTTTGCCAGGTTGTTGGCGATCGCATCGAGGTTCATTTGCTGGGCGGTCATACCGCTGGCAGCTGTGTAAAGGGCGCGAACCATTTGAGATTTCTCCTTTAACCCGCAACGCGCGGCAGATCCTGCGCGGCGGTCTTATTCAGTTCTGTGTCGAATAAAGAAAGCGCATGGCGCATCGTTTCCGCCGAGCGCTGGGCGGTGATCAGCGCAACCACGCTTGAAACCGGGTTGACATTTGAGCCTTCGATCATGCCTTGGTGGATGGAGGAAGCGGTCGCAGGCAGTTCATTGGCCGCCGGGGCGGTGTAAAAGTTGTTGCCGGCACTTCCCAGCTCGGTACCAGGTTTGAACTCAACCACCTTGAGTCGACCCGCGATCGCACCGTTCGCCGAGATGGTGCCATCCGGACTCACTGTAACGGTGCCTGGGGCCAGCCGGATCACGCCGCCTTGCCCCAGCACCGCTTCGCCGGTCTGCGTGACAAGCTGCCCCTGAGGTGAAACCTTGAAAGCACCATTGCGGGTGTACTGCACACCGTTCGCCGTTTGCACCGCGAAGTAGCCCGGCCCTTCCACGGCGAAATCCATCGTGTTGCCGGTCGCGGAAAGCGAGCCTTGCGTGGCATCCAGATGCGTGGAGCCGAGCACGCCATAACTGTTCGCAGCCTGGTTGAGCACGGAGCCCAAGGGGTGCCGCGCAGAAGCAGCGAGCACCGAAGAAAATGAACCCTGCCGCGCACGGAACCCTGCTGTGCTGGCGTTGGCCAGGTTATTTGCAATCGTGTCGAGCGCATCGGTGCGCGCGATAAGGCCCGCGCAAGCCGCATAAAGTCCGCTGTTCATGCTGTCCCTTCCTTGCGCATATGCAAGTGCACGGCAGGGGCCAACTTACTCGGCAACTTTTGCCGGGTTAGGACTGTAAAAGCAAGCTGCGTGAGAGAAAGGTGAGAGCCGAGTAAAAAGCTTCTTTAATAAGTTCCGGGCAGCAGCGGTCCAGCGCGCAGAATCGCGTGTAAATGTCCGTTGCGGAAAAATCTGGTGAAAATCTAAGCCGTACAGCCCAGAAAGCCTTCTCCTTCCGCCCAGGCATGAGCGGTTTCGAGCAGGTCTCCCCAGACCGGCACCGCGGCAGGAGCGGCAACAACGGCTCGCAGGTACGCCGGCAAGCGCCAATGCTCGGCCAATAAGGTAAGTAAATGCATGTTGGAACGCTGCGTGCCCCCGCGCGGCAGCTCCCAGCCGAGCAATTGCGGCAGCTCCCCGGCCTCATGCAGCAGCCCTACCAGATAGGCTTCCTCAGGGCACACCCCGTCCATGTGCTCCGCCACCACCCAGCAGGCATACGCCAGCAAACGTGCATGCTCCCAAAAACCCGTCAGCCTTGTCAGTTCGGCCGTTGTGTCCGCGAGCCTTTCGACCGCATCGGCGCAAACTGCATCCATCCAGACTTGCGTGGGAAGACTTGCAAGGCAATCTTCCAAACGGCTTGCAACGCCTTGCGTGTCGGACGAGTCGCAGCATTCTTCCCCGGCCAGGCGAAAAATTTCAAGCGTTGCGCCTACGTCGTTCAAGATCAGCGCGGCGGCTTCACCAAGGTCGACCGGAGTTGTGGAGTCCCCTAGAATCAGCTCGAGCTGCAAACGGGTCGCAAGCAGGGTGGGTATGGATGGAAATGCCAGAGGAGCTTTCGCGAGCAGGAGATGCGGCGAGAAAGCGGGATAGATCTGAGCCGTATTGGGATGAATCGCTTGCATGTGCGTTGATCCTTCTATCGGCACCTGCTCCTAAAAGTTCTAGAGCACTCGCAACTTTTTCTCATGCGGCATTCCCGACTGTTCCAGCTTCGCGCTTCGTGGTTCCGCGAGTTGCACAAACCGATCATCGACCGTGCCCTTGCCGGTATGAAAGCGAAACCAGACGATCTGCTCCGAGCGGCCGACCACTACCCGCTCGGCAGCTGTACGCAGAGCATGCTGGACCACGGCCTGAGCTGTTGCTTTCAACCCTGCCGTGTTCGATAAAAGCGTTCTTTCGTCCGCTTGGGCAGCCTGGCAGCCAATCTGCCGCTTGTGGTGGGCCGCTGTAATAAAGCAGGGTTCCGTCTTACGGCCGGCCATATGCGCTACAAGGCGCAGCAGGCCGTGATCTACTTTGTGCACAAAACCGATCCACACGCGTTCGGGAGTGCTGTGGACGGTCGCGGCCGCGTAACGCTCAGCCAGCATCATCGGCAGCTCTGCCTCGGGGGCAACCGGAGCCGGCGGCAGCGCATAGAAGGCGCAGCCGGACTCAGCAGCCAACGATCCCGCCAGCTCCGCATCCGTGACCAGCTGCAGATCCAGCAGGGCACGGCTCAAGGTTGCACCGGTGCGTTCCGCATGTTCCCCGGCCTGTTTTAAACCGGCCTCACTCAACACGCCGCTTTGCAGCAGAAGCAGCCGGAAGGGCATGCGGGGCAAGCGGGGCATGGTGTACTGTCGTCCGCTGCCGGCTGCCGCCATGGTCCGTACCAAGGCGTTTTCCAGGCATTGCGCGCTGCACAGCCAGGTATTTTCCAATACGATGCCGTCCTTGCGCGCACCGCGCAGCGCTGCCTTGAAACGGCGGCAGTCTTCGCTCCCGCAGCGTTGGACAAAGCGGCCTATCAGTCGATTGAGAGGGAAAGAACCAAGCATTGGCATAGGTCTACATCACCACCGGATGCAGCACTTCAGTTACGCGCACGCCATAGTTGCCGTCCACGATCACCGCTTCGCCGCGCGCAATAACGCGCCCGTCCAAAATCAGCTCCACAGGTTCATCCACTTCGCGGTCCAGCTCAACCACCGACCCGCTGGAAAGGTCCATAACCTCGCGCAGCGAAAGCTGCCTCTGCCCGAACCGGAGCGCGACATTAAGCTCGACATCCATGACGAGTCCCAGGTTGCCGCCGGTCACGCCGGAGGCTTCCGCGGCGGCCCGCACCCTTGCGAGGCGGGAAAGTCCGCGCGCCAGCTCGCCGTCAGCCCAGAGGGCGATGGTTATCGGTGTTCCATCCGCGGCCGTGCCTTCAAGCGAGGCGATCGGCTCGGCATCGTCCGGCAATGCCGTTTGCTCGCCCCCATGCACCCGCACGCTGCCGTACTGGGCTGACAAGGCCGCCGCAAATGGATCAGCCGTGCCCCCGAGGGCTTCGGTAATTTGCCGCCGACTGTCGCTTTCCCCCAGCACTGCCGCAAAGCACTCGCCGGTCAGCGCACCTTCAAAACGCAAAGGCAGCACGCCATCAGCAGGAGTCGCAAGCCCGCGCGCCGGAGCTTTTCCGGGCAGCAGCTCACCAGTGAGGGCACCACCCTTTTCGAGCTGCGGCCCGAGCAGCTGCGCGAATGACGCCGCGAACTGCGCCCATCCTTCTCCGTTTTTTCTTGCGTCCATTTCCATCCTCCAGATCAGTCCTGCGCCCAACCGGCTGAACTCAACGGTGCCAACAGCTCCACGGCTTTGTTTTTTCCACTGCGCACGGGCGATGCTTCAAAAAATTCGTTGCCCTCGAGCGTCAGCCGGCCTGTCGACTCAACCGGCGCACCCAAGCGGAATACGGCACCCACCGCAAGCGCGGCCAGCTCCCGCACCGGCACCCGCACAGCCGGCAGGCCGCCGGCGAGCGCAAACTTGCAATCCAGAATTCGTTCTTCCAATGGCAGGCGCGGGAAAAACCGTACCGGGCCGCGCGCGGCGACTGCCGGGTCGGCTTTGATATTACGGACAAGATGGCCGCCGACTGACGCCGGAAACGCTATGTAGAGCGATCCGGTCATCCCCGCCAGCCCCACCTCGAAGCGCACTACCAGCACCTTCTCCATGGGCGGAAACAGCTTATGCACCATGGTCGGCTTTACCGCCGAGCCCGGCGTCACCGATACGCCGATCGGCTGCCAGACGCGCTCTACCTGCTGCGCAATCAGGCCCGCAATACCATGCACGATTTCCTCATCGATTTCAGTCAGTTCGCGCGGTTCTTCCGTGGTTCCGCCGCCGCCGCCAAGCAGCAGGTCGATCATGGTGCAAAGGAGCGGCGGATTCATTTCAAGCAGCAGCGTGTGCGAGGCGGGCGCGAGCGTGCAGGGCAACATATAGCCGCTTGGCATCAGCGTCGCCCTAAAGTCGTCCATGCTGAGCTGCTCAAGGGAGTCGAGCTTTACTTCCAGCGCCGTGCCCAGGTACACATCGAGCGTGTTCATCAAATTGCGTGCCAGCGATTCATGCAGCGTCTTGAGGGTGCGCGCGCTTTCGTTCGACAACCGCCCGGCCGAGCGAAAATTGCAGGGCTGGACGGTACGCTCCCCCGGCACTTCGTGGCGCGCACTCATCGCAGGCCTCCC
Source organism: uncultured Acidobacteriaceae bacterium (assembly GCA_964244985.1). Classification (GTDB taxonomy): domain Bacteria; phylum Acidobacteriota; class Terriglobia; order Terriglobales; family Acidobacteriaceae; genus EB88. Next base: position 20,386 of record CAXTKZ010000013.1, on the reverse strand, counting down.
GCGGCCCCCGCGGCACTCGCGGCACTCGCGGCGATGCGGGTGCGCATGCCCGGCAAGGGCACAGGCTGTTGCGAGCGCATGGCAGCCCGCAGCTTTGTGATGGCTGCATTATGAAGCTGCGAAACCCGCGACAGCGCGACGCCGATCACCTCGGCCACTTCCTTCATCGTCAACTCTTCCTTGTAGTAGAGCGACAGAATCAATTGCTCGCGCTCACTTAGGCCGGCTACGGCGCGCGTCAGCTGCTGCTTTTGCTCGCCGCGCAGGCACAAATCAAATGGGTTCGGTTCGTGGCTCGGAGACGACTCAATCAGGTCCTGCAGGTCGCCCGTGTCCCCAACCGCTGCCGTACGCTGCCCCACCACGTTTAAGCTGTCGATTTGTGTCATGGCTGTGTCCAGCTCCTCCAATGAAATCCTCATCTCGTACGCAATCTCTTCCCGTGTCGGCACACGGCCCAGCGCGCTTTCCAACTTCACCTTTGTTTCCGCAATTTCGCGCGCTTTGCGCCGCATGCCGCGCGAACCCCAGTCGAGCGTACGCAGGCTGTCCAGGATCGCGCCCCGGATGCGGAAGCGCGCAAAAGTCTTGAATTGTGCGTTGCGGGTTTTATCGAAGCTCTGATACGCCTCAAGCAAGCCCAGTACCCCGGCGCTGACCAGGTCCTCCAACTGCACGCTCGCGGGCAGCCGCTCATGGATACGCGCGGCAATGAAGTACACCTGCGGCAGCTCCTCCGTAATGAGCTGGTTGCGTCCGGTCAGCGCGATGTCCTCAGCAGCTCCTTCCGCGCTCCATGCCTCGTAGGCTTCGTGTGCTGCGTGTGCTCCCATCATGCCCTCATGCACCTCTCACCGAATTCCAATGGCCGCCGCTACCGCACAACTCCCACGGACTGCACCGCCGTCATGGGCGGGATTTCCGTCGGCGCAATCACCACAAGCCTGGGAAGAAACGGTTCCATCAGCCTGCGGAGGTAAAAGCGACCGGGCGAAGCGCATAAAACGATCGGCGGTGCATCCCCAATGGCTTCCCCAAATGTGCTTTGCAAACTATCCAGCACTTTTCGGGCCACACTGACCTGCAGTGCGCCTCCTGTCCCTTGTGCGTTTCCAGCGTTGGCCGCGCGCATGCATTCTTCCTCAAGCGAAGCGTCAAGCGTCACCACCCTCAACGAGCCTTTCTCATCGAGCAGAGGCCGTACCAGCGAACGCCCAAGAGCGTGCCGCGCCGCTTCCACCAGAGCGATCGGGTTCTTGTTGGCGATCGCCGTGTCTACAAGCGCTTCCAAAATCGAGCCCAGGTCGCGGATGGATACCTGCTCGCGCAGGAGCTGCTGCAGCACCTTTTGCACTTCACCGAGCGACATCAGCTTGGGGATGAGCTCGTCCACCAACTTGGGGTGCGAATCGTTCAGCCGATCAATCAAGCGCTTGGTTTCGGCCCGCGTCAGCAGCTCATAGGCATTGCGCTTAATAAGCTCGCCCAGGTGCGCGGCCAGCACGGAGGTGGCGTCGACCACCGCATAGCCGGTCGCAATGGCCTGCGCCTGCAAACCCGGCTCGATCCACTTCGCGGCAACGCCGAAAGCGGGTTCACGCGTTTCCATGCCGGGCAGCGGCGGCGCTTTAGGGTCGGAGGCGATGGCCAGCAGGTAACCGCGCTTGAGCTCGGCGCGCGCGATCTCCACGCCGCGCATTTGCACAACATATTCGCCATGCTTGAGCGACAGGTTGTCGGTGATGTGAATGGATGGCGCAAGAAAACCAAGCTGCTGAGCCAGGTTCTTGCGCAGCGCCCTGATGCGCGCGAGCAGCTGGCCGCCCTGCGCTGCGTCGACCATGGGAACGAGCCCCGCGCCCACCTCCAGCATCAGCTCGTCCAGCTTCAGCACGGCGTCCATCGGGTCGGCGGCCGGTGCGCCCAGCTGCGCCTGCGCGGGCGCGGCAATCTCGTCCGGCTCATCGAGCCGAGGCTCCTCTTTCATGCGGTAGGCCGCGTAGAACAGCAGGCCTGCCAGAGCGAAGAACGCAATCTTCGGGAGCCCGGGGATCAGCCCGAGCGCGCATAAAACGCCGCCCGCGATGCGCAGCAGCCTTGGACTGCCAAGAATCTGGCGGCTCACGTTCACGCCGAGCGAGTCCTTGCTGGCCGCGCGCGTCACCACGATGCCGCCCGCGACCGACACAAGCAGCGACGGCAGAATCGCGACCAGCCCATCGCCGACGGTCAGGATCGTATAGGTCTTCAACGCCTCCGCAAACGGCACTCCCTGCTGGAAGACGCCGATAAGGAAGCCCGCAACGATATTGATGACCAGAATCATCACGGTCGCCAGCGAATCTCGTTGTGAGAACCGCGCCGCGCCGTCCATAGAGCCGCAAAATTCAGCCTCCTGTGAAACCGCTGCGCGGCGTTTGCGTGCCTGCTGCTCGTTGATGAGCCCGGCATTCAGGTCCGCGTCGATCGCCAGCTGCTTGCCGGGCATCGCGTCAAGCGTGAACCGTGCCGTGACTTCCGCCGTGCGTACCGCGCCGTGGCTGATAACAAGGTACTGAATCGCAACCAGCGCAAGGAATAAAACAAACCCGACGATGTAGTTGCCGCCGACGACGAACTGACCGAATGCCTCAATGACGTGGCCCGCGGCAGAAGGGCCGTCTGAACCATGGAGCAGGATGCGCCGCGTGCTCGCAAGATCGAGCGACAAGCGCATCAGCGTGAGCAGCAGCAGGAGGCTGGGGAACACGGAAAATTGCACCGGCTTGAGGATCTGAATCGAGGTAAGCAGAACCAGCACGGAAGCGGTGATTGAAATCGTTAGCAGAAAGTCGAGCACAAAGCCGGGCAGCGGCACCAGCATGACGAATAGCATCGCCACCGCCGCAATCGGAACGATCCAGTCGCCGGATGAGCGCAGGACCTGCATCAGTGGTTTTTTGCTTGCTGCGGGCGCGGGTTTCATGGGCGGACAGGACCTCCGGAAGCATTGCGCGAGCGGCGTGCGGCCTCCTGCGCGCGCAGCTCAGCTTGAGTACGGAAGACGATAACGAGAATATCGGCCACAGCTTGGTACAACGCGGACGGGATCGAGTCGCCTACCTCGACGCTTTTGTATAGCGCCTGCGCAAGCGGCCGATTCTCCATCAGGGGGATCTCATGCTCACGCGCTAAATCCTTGATCTGCTGCGCGAGCAGGTCGAGGCCCTTTGCGACCACGATGGGCGCGGGCATGGCAGGCTCATAGCGCAGTGCGACGGCATAATGGGTAGGGTTTGTGACCACCACCGTCGCCGTCGCTGCTGCTTTGAGCGAGTGCCGACGGCGCATCTGGTTGCGCGCGCGGCGCACCCGGGCCTTGACCGCGGGGTTGCCGTCGGACTGCTTCATCTCGTCTTTAATGTCCTGCTTGGACATCTTCAGGTCGCTTTCCGATTTTTGCCAGATCAGCGCGTAATCCACCCCCGACCAAACGAGCAGGACCAGCCCCGATTTCCAGCTGATGGTGAATGCAACAGAGCCGAGAAACGTGGCAAAGCCGCGCATGGAACCGGATGATGCGTGCACCATCATGCCCCAGTTGCTGCGCAGTGTACTGACACCGAGCAGCGCAATCGCGGCAAATGGAAGCAACGATTTGAGCAGGTTGTTGAGACCCGCGATCGAGAAAATCTGGCCCAGGCGCGAGGCCGGGTTCATGCGTTCCGGTTTGATTGCAAGCGCGGCCGGCGCAAAGTTAAAGCCGCCCTGCGCGAGCTGCGCCCCAAGAGCAAGCACAAATCCGCACGCAATGACCGGCAAAGTCCAGCGAAGCACCTCGACGGCGGACCAAAACAGCGCCGGGCCGTTCGGCTGAAGATCCTGATGAATGGCAGCGTTCAGCATCTCGCGATAAAACCCCGTCCAATGCTCTGCCGCGCCCCGGCTCAGGAGCATGAGGCCGCCCGTCACGCCGGCGATGGCAAGCACGCCGGGCAGCTCGCGGGAGCGCGCGAGGTTGCCCTGTTCGCGTGCTTTGAGGCGCCGCTGCGGCGATGCTTTTTCTGTTTTGTTTTCGTCGGCCATAAGCGCTCAGCGTGCTAAATGCAGCAGCGTTTCCCCTTGATGGACAGCGTTTAGAAACAACCCGCGAAACAGCGTGGGCCAGTACTTAAGCGTTGCGGCCAGCAGCCCCAAACCCAACAGGCTCTTCACCGCGGGCCCCAGCACCAGCACAGGCAGCTGCGGCGACGCGCGGCCGAGCAGGCCCAGGATGATGTCTGTAAAAAAGGTGGCCGACAGCACAGGCGCTGCCAGCTGCACACCCACCACGAACACCGCGGCCCCGGCCGCGAGCGCGGTTTTTACAAATGCGCCGTTCAGGTGCGCCGAGCCCGGCGGCAGGTAGGCAAAGCTCTCGCTGATACCCCGCAGAAGCCACAGGTGCACATCGAAGCGCAGAAATATCAGCATCGCGATCGACTGGTGAAAGGTCGCGACCACGGTGGATTCGGCTTGTGTTTGCGGGTCGAGAATGCTGATCAGCGAGTAGCCCATCTGCACGCTCAGGATCTGCCCCGCCATCTGCACCGCGTCGAACACAATCGAGGTAGCAATGCCCGTCGCCGCGCCGACCAGCAACTCTCCGAAGACAACCAGGGGCCACTGCTCCAGCGGCATCGCGGGAAAGCGCGGCGCGACCATGGGATACAACACAAACGACAGCGCGGCCACCAACCCAGCCTTGATACGCGGCGGCACAGCGCCGCTGCTCAGAAATGGCGCAAACAGAAAAAGCCCCGACAAGCGCACGCCGATGAACAAAAACCCGCTGATCATGCTGTAGAACGGAATCTCAATCACTGAAGCACCTTGTGAAAGTCCCCGAACAGCTGGACCGTGTACGCGGCCAGGTGCCGCCACATCCACGGCATCAGCATAAAAATCGCACCACCGGTAACAACCAGCCGCGGCACGGTCGAAAGCGTCTGGTCCTGGAGAGACGTAACAACCTGCACGACATTGACGAGCAGACTCACCACGATCGCAATAAGAAGAATGGGCGCTACAAGCAGGATGACCTCAGTGAGCACGCCTCGGCCGAGCGCGATGGCTGCATCGACGCCCATCAATTGAAACTCCGCATCAGCGAGCCGATGAGCAAGTGCCAACCGTCGACCATAAGAAACAAGAGCAGCTTAAGCGGCGTTGAAATAACGACCGGCGGCAGCTGCATCATGCCGACGGAAGTCGTGATGGAGGCTACCACCATGTCGACGATCAGAAACGGCAAAAACAGCACAGTTCCAATCTGGAACCCTGCTTTCAGCTCCGACAAAATGTACGACGGAAGGAGCACGCGAAAGCTCATATCCTCGACCGTGCGCGGGCGCGGTTCTTTCGCGATCTCGAGGAACAGCTCGGCATCCTTCTCGCGTACGTAGTGCGCCATGAAGTGCCGCATGGGGTCGCCCGCGCGCAGCACGGCATCCAGGGGCGTGAGCTTGCCTGCCTGCGCGGGCACGATCGCATCGCGGTAGATCACCTCGCCTGTCGGCTGCATGAGGAAAAACGTCAAAATCAGCGACAAGCCGATCAGGGTTTGGTTCGACGGCGTGGTTTGCAAGCCCAATGCCTGCCGCAGGAAATGAAAAACAATCAAAAGCCGCGCGAACGGCGTGATGCACAAAAGCAGCGCCGGAATCAGCGTAAGCAGCGTAAGGAGGACGACGATCGACCACGACGCCGACGAGCCGCCGAGCCCGGTGATGTGAATATCTCCGCTGGGCAATGGCGCTTCCGCAAGCAGACTAGCGCCAGCCACGCCGAGTTCGAGGGACGGACCACGCGCAATCGAAACTGCATGATGCGCCGAAACTGAAAAGAGTGGCAGGGTCTGCGCGTGCCCAATACCATGCGGCAGCAGGAAAAGCACCAGGAAGCAGGCATACGCACTTAGGCGTCCGCGTATGCGGTGCAGGCGGTTGAGGACTCGGCTTGGCTGCTTCACTTCGTGCACGGCGGCAGGCAGCGCTTCCGGCTTTGCCGCGGCTGCCTGCGCTGGCGCAGCAGCCCCGTTCCCCAACTCCGGGTTGGTATCAAGCTCCTCAAAAACTTTGCTCGCGAGCATGCGCAGATCAAGCAGCGCCGCAAACGCGGTGGAAGCCGATGGTGCCACTTCGGGCGCGTCTTGCTCGAGAAGTGTCTTGTTCAAGCGCATAGGGAAATCTGCCCCAGGTACGGCGATTCTGCTTTCAGGCAAAGTCGTTGGCAGCTGTGTGCTCGGAAGTGCTTCAGGCACTTTACCGATTACTTGTGCAGGTTGGGCAAACGCCTCTGTCGGCAGTACGGCAGCTTTCGTGATGGCTTCGTTCAAAAGCGAAGCCGCACGATGTGCATATATATCCGGCGCTGCGGATGTTTTCGTTTCCCCCTTCGAGAGCGCCATCGCACCAAGTTCCGTCTCGCCCTGCGTTTGGTCCTTACCTGTGAATTCGCCGGAAGGGTGCGGTGAAACGCCCATGGCAGTCCGCGACACTCTACGGCTGAATGCAGATTCCTGTGCCGACAATGTGGTCTTCGTGTGGGTACGCCGCACCTTTTTGTTTACTGCGTACACAGCACGGGTCGGCTGCAGCTTAAGGTCAGCCCCCAAGCGTGTTGTTTGTTTCCCGCTTCCCATGCTTTGCGCGGGGATCAGGCTGAGCGGCACACCCGGGCCACCGCCCGCGAGGTATGTCGCCCCATCCAGCTCCAGAACCGCAACAAACTGCTTGTCGCCGAGCGCAACTTTCTCCACCACACGGAGCCTGCGCCCGGGCCCGCGCCCTTCCCTGGCGTCGAGCACACGCTGCCACGCTCCGGCGACTATGCCCCACAGCTTTCTTGCTGGCGTCAGGCCGCTTGGCGGTGCCGGAGCAGGCTGTGCCGACCAAGGCAGGATCCGTGCGAGATAACTCATGCGAGATCCGTAATGCGTGCGGCCAGCCGCTCACCCACCAGCTCGAACTCGGTCCACGCCATCAGGAGTCCATTCACCCGCAAAGGAATATCCATGCTCTGGTGGCAGTTAGTTTCAAGAACCGTGCCCGGCGCAAGCTCAAGAAGGGAGCGCACCGTGAACCCGATCACGGGCACATCGAGCGCCAGCATACAAGGCAGCCATGGCAGCACCTCGACTGGGCGCCGCGGCGGCGCGAGCGCAAGCGAAACGCCGTCACGGTTGTCGATTTCGGCAATCTGGAGCGCGGTGCTCATCGTGCATTCTCCCGCAAGAGTGTCAGCTGCCATCCGACTTCATACTGAATGGGCGTTCGCGGAGAGTAAGTGCAAATCAGTGGCCAAAGAATCGGCGGCTCGCATTACTGAAGTCTCTGTAAGCGTGAGGGCAGCTAAATACGCAAATAGACAAGGCAACGCTGTGGTTTGGCCTGAAAAGTATGAGAAGCGATCAAGGGGTACTGCGGCGAAGAACCTCGCTGCGGCACCCCTTTCTTCATCGAGTTCTCATCCAAAGCTAATTTTCAAGCTTCTGAAATACTTCGCTCAGCTTTGCAGAATGTTGAGAGTTGCCTGCTCGATTTGATTAAAGGTAGTGATCGACTTTGCATTCGCTTGATACGCCTGCTGGAAGACGATCAGCTTGGAAAATTCGTTTGCGGTGTTCACATTCGAACCTTCAACGTAGCCGCCCTTGATGACGCCGCGCCCCCCGGTCCCGGCAAGCCCGACCTGAGCCTGGCCGGAGCCGTCGGTGACCTGGAATAGATTATTCCCAATCTGCTGCAAGCCTTGCGTGTTGACTACCGTGGCTACAGCAACCTGACCCAGGGCGCTTGTCTGGCCGCTGGTGAACGTGGCCTGAACAGTGCCATCCGCCAAAACCGTGTAGTTGTTGACCGTACCGGCTTGCCGGCCATCCTGTACAACCGTGTCGGTTCCACTTTTCAGGTCTGTTTGAGTGATCAGGCTGGTGCCGTTTTTATCACCCAGGTCCCAGGAAAGGCTGAGTGGCGATGAGCCGTCGGCGTATCCCGGAACGCTGATGGGCACAACACCAGGCTTGCCGTTGGCGTCGAGCGGCGCGGTCAGCTTGCCGTTGCTGTCAAAGGAAAGTGTGCCGGAAGCGACCTGCTGCGTGGGGGCTGTGGCAGAGGTCGGCGCGGCAAGATCCGAGCTGGGTACAGTTACCGCGTAACTCCATGCGTTTGCCCCGGTTTTGGTATAAGTCACTTGCACGTTATGCTGAGCGCCGAGCGAATCGACAATGCCGATCGTTGAACTCGCGGTATCACTTACAGCCGAGCTTGAATTCAGGTTGACGCTTGCCGAAAAGGTTGAGGTCGCCGTTGCCGGGCTTATCGAGCCAACCCCGATCGCAAGCGGCTGCAAGGCCGCGGTCGTGTCCACAACTCCGTTTTTTGCGGGATAACCGAGAATCAGTGACCCGTCCGGCGCTACAAGCTGCCCGGCTTTGTTCGTTGTGAAATCGCCTGCACGCATGTAAGCCACCGAGCCGTTCGGCTGCTGTGCCACGAAAAATCCAGCGCCGCTGAGGGCCAGATTTGAGTCGACGCCGGTTGGCGTTGCCGCGCCATCAGTGAAGTTGGTGACCGTGGATGCCGTTTCGACGCCACCGCCAGTCTGGATCGGGTCGCGCGCGCCGTTTGTGATGCCGGACTGCGCGAAGATGTCGCTGAATGTCGTGGTCTGGTCCTTATAGCCATCGGTGTTGGTGTTGGCCAGGTTCGACGAGATCACTTGAAGAGCGTTCTGGCTTGCGTTGAGCCCGGATAAAGGGATGGAAAAGAAAGACATTACTTGCCTCCGAAAAGTGTGGTGAGAGTGCTGAGGTTGAGCGGGGATGTTACCGACGCGGCATCGGTGGAATTTTGGGTGCCGGCGAGTGCCGGCGCTTGCGCCTTGGCCGCTGTTGCTTCCTGTGTGGAACTTGCTTCCAGGGCGGATGGCTGCGCGAGATGCCCGGTGGTGCCCGATCCGGTTGTTCCCGAGCCAGTTGTTCCCGAGCCGCTGGTTGGCGTGGTTCCCGCGGTCGAAGCTGAAGTGAGAGTTTGATTAATGCTGACCAGCTCGTTGAGCTGGTTGAGCGAAATAAGCTGGCCGACAGTTTGGGTCGGGTCCATGGGCTGCGTCGGGTCCTGATTTTTGAGCTCCTGCACGAGCAGGTTCAGGAACGTGCTCCCAAGCTGATCGCCGGAAAGCGAATTGCTCGAGTTGGTTGTGTCCGTGCTTGACGTGGTTTTTGGCGTTGCCGCCTTCGCTTTTGCGTTCACCGCGCCGAAAAATGGAGCTGCCGTGCCCGCTCCGCCAATTGCTTCCGTTGCCATGCCGTTCCTTTCATTGCTCCGCTTGCGCGGGGGTTGAAATCTTGATTAAGCGCGCACGCTCAAGCGGAGCCCGCTTCCAGCTTGTTCCAATGCCTCAGGAGGCGCTTGCGTGCGATATGGGTCGCGTGTGGTCGACGCACCCGCCGAGTTCGAAGTAAAGCTGCGATCTGTCCGTCCTCCACTGCCTTCGCGTGGTGCGCTGCCGCCAGAACCCACGCCCGTACCCGTACCGAGCACCTCAACGCGCGCCTGTACGCCGAGCGCGTGCCCGAGTTTCTCCTCGATGCCCGGCAGATGCGCCGCCAATGCCTTCCCCAATTCAGCGTGATCGAGCGCGATCTGCGCGGCTACGCCCCCGGGGGAAACCGACGTTGCGATCGAAACAGAACCGAACTCCTGCGAATGCATGCCGACCCGCAGCTCGGTTCCCGCCATGCTGCCCAGCACGCGCGCTGTGTTGATCTGCGGCAATGCGGGATTTGCTGCGTTTGAATCAGGCAGGTGCATGGCACCCGATTGAGAGGTAGGGAGCGTGCCGGCAAGCGATAATTCCGAAGGGGTTTCGTGCCCGGCAGTCGTGACAGAAGCAGCGCCCGAGAGGACCGACGTCGATGCTCCCGCACTGATACTTGCGGCAAAGGCCTGGGCCGGTACGGGGGTTGCGGGCGTCAGGGAACCCCCGCTGTCCTTTTTAGTGAGCGAGCTCTCGCTTTTTGCGCCTTCCTGATTGTCATGACCCTTGGTAGGAGCACTCGTTGGCTGGTGGGTTGCGGGCTCCGTTTTTTGTGGACCCGGTGCGCTTTGCACTGAAGGCTTGCTGCTGCCCGGCCGCGCTGCCACACCCGCGCCGGCCTCGGCGAGCGCCGCAGCACGGGGGAGCGGTTGTGCAGCTGCGCCAGCGAGGGACGGAATGGTTGCCGCTTGAGGCTGCGTAGGAATTATTGACGCCCCCGCGGAAAGTTGCGGGCCCGCAGATGCTGGCGTCGAACTAGGGTCAACTGGTTGCAACATTGCGAGCGCATCCGCCTGCTGCGCTGCATTCTTAGCGGAAGGCGTGGGCGGACCCTGCGCGCTAAGCGGTTCAATCTTTGCTTCAGCTTGCGGCGGCTGGGACGCAGCAGAACCGGGTGGTACGAGAGACGGCTTTCCTGCTGTGTCTTTACTGTCCACTGCTGTTATGGGGGCATCGGCTGCGGAAACGGCGGGAACGCCGGATGCACCGTCGGGAGCTGCTTCCGTCAACGCGGCCGGTCCTCGATCAACGCTGCCGGCGTTTGCCGCCGCCGGCGTGCTCGCTGGTTCCTGCATCGGCAAGCTGTAGCTGGGGAGCTCGGCAGGCCCCGGAGCGGGTGGTGCAATCAGAAGTGTGAGCGGCCCGTCCGGGCCCTGAGAAGGCTTGCTCTGTTTTGCCGTCGACGTACTGTCTTCCTTGTCCGTCGGCTTGCGGCCCTTGTCACTTCTGCTGGGCTGCACCCCTTCCGAAGGCGAAGGCAAGTTTGCCGCGGCATTGTCAAAAGCCGCCCGGAAGCCGGGTTCCGAGGTGCCGCCTTTTGCCGGAGCATTTGCGGAAGGACCGGCAGCGCCGGCGACGGGTGAAAGTGTCGTCATCACGCAGAACTGTTATGCAACTCAGCCGCCAAACACTCTCCTACTCGACTCATTGCCCATTTGCTCGTAAAGTGAGTGTTTTCAGTCACTTATTGTGTGCTCGGGAACTATCCCGCAGGCTTTGTCGCTTTTCACCCGGCAAGGTTTGCCTAGCGCTCGCGCGGCAAGCGAGCTTCCCGCACACGTTTATTAAGAAAAGCCTCATCTGCGGCCTTTTCCTCGCGTTTGTTCTGCGCGCGCACCCAGGCTTCGCGCCCGCTGTCGCGCAACGAGATAAGGACCTCGCGGCGGCGGTAGGCTTCTTCATACTGCACAACCTGCTTTTGTCGCAGGTCCTCGAAGACTTCAATTTGGCGGGTAAGTGCTTCGCGGCGCGCCCGAAACATCCCGGCAACCGCATACGACGCATGCAGGTGCATTGCCGGCAATTCTGTCCCGGCAAAGGCCTGCTCGCGCGCTGTTGCAGTGTCCTGCAGCTCCGCTTCGGTGCGGACAAGGGCCTCCCGCAGCGCTTCCAGTTCTGCAAGGATGCGCCCCAGCGTGCGCTCTTCGGTTTCAACAGCCAGCTCGCGCACGCGCAGGACGGTGTCGAGCGGAAAGCGATAGCCCACGCGCTAGCTCGGAAGCGCCAAAAGGCGCTCAAGTGCTTCTCCGTAGGAGGACGCCTCGCCCGCGCGCTGCTGCAAAAAGGCCTGCAGGCGGGGCAGCACCTCAATGGCGCGATCCAGCGTGGGGTCTGAGCCTTTTTGGTAGGCACCGATGCGCAGGAGATCTTCAGACCGCGTGTAGCTGGCCAGCAGCTGCCGCAGCGCGCCCGCTTTCTTGAGTTGTCCGGGAGCCGCAATTGCGGGCATCAGGCGGCTCAAGCTGTCGAGCACGGAGATAGGCGGGTAATGATTGCGGAGCGCCAGCGCGCGGTCAAGAATGATGTGGCCGTCGAGCAGTGAGCGCACGGTGTCGGCAACTGGATCCTGCTGGTCGTCGCCCTCCATCAATACCGTGTAGAACGCCGTGATGCTGCCCTTTTTGAAGTTGCCCGCGCGCTCCACAAGCCGCGCCAACATGTTCAACACAGAAGGCGTGTAACCCTTGGCGGTCGGCGGTTCACCGGCCGCCAGACCGATCTCGCGCTGTGCCATGGCGAAGCGGGTGAGCGAGTCGACGACCAGCAGCACGCTTTTGCCTTCGGCGGCGAAATGTTCGGCAATGGCGGTCGCGCTCATGGCAGCGCGGAGGCGCAGCAGCGGGGACTGGTCGGAAGTGGAAACGACGATCACTGAACGCTGTCGGCCTTCCTCACCCAGAACCTCAAGAAACTCCCCTACCTCGCGGCCTCGCTCGCCCACCAGCGCCATCACGGTCAGGTCGGCTTCGGTCCCGGAAGCCATCATGCCCAGCAGAGTACTCTTGCCTACGCCTGAGCCGCCGAAGATGCCCAACCGCTGCCCCCGTCCGCAGGGGATAAAGGCATCCAGCACGCGCACCCCGCAGCCCAGCGGTTCGCGGATCGGTACACGGTCGAGCGGCATCGGCGCGGAATCATCGACCGGCACACTGCGGTCCGCACGGTAATCGGGGCCGCCGTCGATAGGCGTACCGGTTGCATCCACAACACGCCCCAGCAATCCAGTGCCGACCCGTATCGACGGGTGCGCGCCGCGCGCGGTGACGCGGTCCCCGTACCGGATGCCTTGCGGACGCTCAAGCGTCATAGAGAGAATGGTCGAACCGCGAAACCCGACGATCTCGCCGGGGTACATGCGGCCGTCGCGTCCTTCGACCTCGCACGCCTCGCCCACCGAGCAGAACGGGCCTTCGGACTCGATGAGATTGCCCGTGACCTGGAGCACACGACCCGTCCAGCGTAGGGTGCCCGCTTGTTCGAGCTTATGGAAGTACGAAGCGAGCGGCATCCGTTACCCGCGCGGCGTCTGCGCCAGGATATCGAAAAAGCCCTGCTCCACTTCCTTGAGCTGGGAAGCGAGCGAGAAGTTTGCCGCGCCGAGTGCCGTCTCAAGCATGCAATCGCCGATCTCGAGCTCCGGATCTTCAACGACCGTCACGGATGCCCATTGCGGCGCGGACTCGAAATGCGCCCGCCAACGTGCGGCGCTCCTTGGGTGCACACGGATCGAAACGGCGGTGTTTTCCTTGAGTTGATTGACGGCGATCTGCACCAGGGCGGCGACCAGCATAGGGTCCACCTGTGCTTCGCGGTGCAGGATTTTGGCCGCGATAGACAATGCCAGCCGCACAACCTCGCTTTCAACTCGTGCGAAATAGCCTTTACGCTCACGTTCAAAGGAATCGAGGGCCGCTGTCACACGCGATTTTTCTTCTTCCACCTGCGCCTGCGTTTCCGAGCGTATTCGCGCCTCCGCGGCTTTTGCCGCTTCCATACGCGTTTCAGCCAGCGCTGTCTGCAGCTCATGCCTTGTCATTTCAACTTCAGCGCGGGGCTGCGACTCCGGTTCCGCAATGGGTGCCTTGATGCGGGGCATCTGCGGCATTGCGCCCAGGTCGCGGTACTGGAACGAGGTTACAGGCGCTGTGGGTATACGCGGCATCCCGCCCCGGTTAATTGACGTACTCATCGGCTCCCTCACTCTTCAACGCAATTTTTCCTTCCGACTCCAGAGTGCGCGCCAGCGCCACTACATCCAGCTGCGCTTTGGCCACATCGCGCGACCGCACCGGCCCGAGCGACTCCGCGTCTTCCTTCATCATGTCGATCGCGCGCGAACTCATAGTTTTGAAAAAATGATCCCGCAGCTCCTCGCTCGCGCCTTTCAGCGCAAGCGTCAATGTCTTCTTATCGACTGCTCCCGTCACTTCACGAATCTGCACTTCGGGCACGGTGAGGAAGTCCTCAAACGTGAACATCAGGTCGCGGATGGAAGCGGCCAGCTTCACTTCTTCTTTCTCGATCATCTCGAGGATTTCGCGCGAGGTGGTCGCGTCGATGTTGTTCATCAGGTCGGCTACACTTTGGAATCCCGAGTAGGTGCGCTTGGTCTGTTCGCCGACCGAACGCAGTCTCCGGTTGAGCACCTTTGAAACTTTTTCGGCCATCTCCGGCGAGAACTGCCGCAGCTGCGCCAAGCGCTTCACGGACTCGGCCCGCACCGCCGGCGGCAGGTGCATCAGCAAACCCGCGGCCTGCTTGGCTTCGAGGTGGCCCAGGATGAGCGCTACAGTTTGCGGATGCTCGCCTTCAAGGAACCGCGCCAACTGCTTGGCGTCGATGCGCTGCAGCGACTCCACGCGATTGGCGCTCAATTCGTTCGCCCGCATCAACCGCTGCACCATGTCGCGCGCGCCATTCTCGCCGAAAGCCTTCACCAGCATGCGCTGCGCGGCGTCCTGGCCGCCCTGCGCGATGTACTCCTGCGCGACCGCCAGCTGTTGATACTCCTCCATCACCTTGACGGAAACTTCCTTGGGTACCGCGCCCAGCCGCGCGATCTCCTGCGTCACGCGATGGAGGTCGTCTTCGGGCAGGGCGCGCAGGATCGTCGCCGCCGCTTCCTCGCCCAGCACCGCCAGCAGGATCGCTGCCTTGCGCGCTCCGGTAAGGTCTTTGGTCGTCACTAGTCCTGCACTCATTGCCCGTCTCCTTTCAACCACGCCTGCACGGCCCGGGTGCTGTTTTGCGGCTCCGCCTTGACCATCTGCACCAGCTGCTCCTTGAGCGCCCCTGAGCGCAGTGCTTCATCACCCGGGTGCACGGGCGGCAGCTGCATCGTCGGCACCTCGGCCAGCAGCGGAACCGCTTCTGGCTCCGGCAATTCCTTCACACCGCTCAGGGCACGCTTCTGCAGGGGTCGCACCATCAGCAGGTACCCCAGCAGAAACATCGTGAGCAGGGAGCCGTAGCGCACCACGACCGAGTAGTCGTTCAAGCCCTTGCGCAGTTTATCGGCGAGCGATGGCGGCGGTACGTCAATGGCGGCTGCCTGCGCAAACGACATGTCCTCGACCGTCAGCAGGTCACCGCGCGCGGTATCGAGCCCGATCGCCGAAGCAGCAAGGTTTTGGATCTGTTTCAGCTCTTCCGGCGAACGCTTCATCCGTACGTCGACCGTCTTGCCTTTAGGGCCTTTCTGGTGCACGACCGCGTCATCCACCAGAAGCGCTGCCGTCACGCGCCGGATGCGGCCCGCCGGTTCCAGCGAGTGCGTAATCGTCTTGTTCACGCCAAACGTGGAGTTTTCGGTCTTCGCGCTTTCGGTTCCCGAGTCCGGCACGTTGGGCACGTTCGGCAGGCCGCCTTTACCTTGCGGCACGTTGCTCGTTGTACCCGGCACCCCGCTCGCCCCCACGCCCGCCCCGGTTTCATCGTCGGACTTCTGCACACTCAGCGGCACGGCCACGGAAGGATCGTACTTTTCCTGGTTCTGTTCCGTGGTGCCCTGGTCGTAATCCACGTTGACGCTGGCCCGAATGTGGTCGGCCCCGACGACGGGCGTCAACGTCGCGATCAGCCGCTGTTCCAAGCGCTTTTCGGCTTCGCCGTCATTGCCCGTGGGGTCGCCTGAAGAGCCCAGCGATGCATTCGAGTCGGCATCGATGATTGCTACGTCGCCCGGCTTCAGCCCGTCGACTGCGCCGGCCACCAACCGCTGGATCGCCGCGATCTCCTCATGAGAAAGCGCCCCGGAGCGCAGCTTAAGCGCCACCGATGCTTTCGCGCTGCGTCCGCCGTCGAGAAACACGGAGTCGGTCGCCATGACCAGGTGCACCCGCGCGCTTTTCACCGCGCCCAGCGTGGTGATGGTGCGTTCCAGCTCGCCTTCGAGAGCGCGCTGGTAGTTCACTTTTTCGTCGAATTCTGTTTCACCCCAGGACACTTTGTCGAAGATCTCAAAGCCCATGCGGCCCGAGTGCGGCCCGGTCGCGGAAGCTGCTGCGAGCCGCGCCGCATCGAGCTTGTCGGCCGCGACGCTCACCTGGTGTCCGTCCGGGCTTACCGCGTTCGCAATGCCCTTGGCCGTAAGCGCGGCCGCGAGCGTTTGCGCGTCCGCCGGTTCAAGACCCGTCATCAACGGCTTCAGGTCGGGCGCGGTGATCAGGTGCGCGAACAAGGCAAGGAGTGCCACGGTGCCCACGGCACCCGCGACGAGAAAGCCTCGCTGTTGCCCGGTGCGCCCCGCCCAGAAGACCCGAAGTTGTCGAAGAATGTTTTGCATGGCCTCTTAAAACTGCAGCTTTTCGATGTCCTGGTACGCGCTCACGATTTTGTTGCGTACCTGCAGCATGAGCTGAAAAGCCACGTCAGCCTTTTCCGCCGAGATCATGGTTTTGCTCATGTCTGCGTTGCCACCCGCAAGCAGCGCGTTAATTTGTGCCCCAGCCTCGTTTTGCGTGTTGCTTACCTGGTTGAGCGCGTTTTTGAGCACATTGCCAAAGCTGGTATCGCCGCCGCCCGCTGTTGCCGAGACCGGTCCGAAAATCGATGTCACCGCGCTTGCGGCGGATGTCACTGGCGTGATGGGAATCATTCTTTCCTCCTTAGCTCTTCAGGATGTCGATCGACTGCTGAATCAGCTGCTTTGCCGCGCTCACCGCGGAGGCATTGAGTTGGTAGGCCCGCACCGAGCCCATCAGGTCCACCATCTCCTGTGCCGGGTTGATCGATGGGTATGCCACATAGCCATCCTTGTCCGCGTCGGGATGGCCCGGCTCATAGCGCTTCACCGGCGCGGACGGGTCATCGATGATCTGCGACAAACGCACCGTGCCCGCGCCGCGATCGTGGAAATGCGGCATGTTGGTAGCCGCGGCAAACTGCAGCTGGAATGCCGAAGCATGCTGCGCCGAAAACACGACTTCCTTGCGGCGGAACGGGCCGCCGGCCTCGGTATGCGTTGTTTCGGCGTTCGCCATATTGGTCGCGATAATTTCCGACCGCTGCCGCTCCGCCGTCAACGCGGAGCCCGCAATCCTGAGTGTGTCGAATGGACCCATGTTTTAATTGCCTCCGTTGATTGCGCTCATGATTTCGTGAAACTCGCCTTTCACCAGCTGCACGCCCATGCCGTACTGCAGCTGTGCCTTGGCGAGCAGAAGACCTTCGTGGTCGAGGTCGACATTGTTGCCGTCCGGCCGTTCGAGCAGCCCGCGCTCATCCTGTATGCGGACAGGCGCTTCGGAGTCGCCCGCGCGCAGCAGCGTTTCCGCGAAACTCACATCCTTCGCGTGGTAGCCCGGCGTGTCGACGTTCGCCATGTTGGCTGAAACCACCTGCTCGCGCTGTGCTGTTATCTGTAGAAATCGCTCAAAGTTGGCGGGAATCATAGGGGTAGTCATGCGTATCTCCTGGGCGGCAGCCCGTATTCGCGAATCCTGTTGCGTACCGTACGCACGCTGATGCCGAGCATCTCGGCGGCGTGGGTGCGGTTGCCCGCTGCAAGCGCCAGCGTGCGTTCAAGGTGCATCCGTTCAAGCTCTTTAATCGGCACGGCAGGGGGCTGTTCGGACTCCGTTTCCGCGCAGGCGCTCAGGTCGATGCCCGCAGGTCCTTCTCCGACGACCCGCTCAACAGCCGCGCGCAGCTGCCCCCAGGCAATCGGCTTGACCAGGTAATCGCGCGCGCCGCCCAGGATCGCTTCCACTGCGTCCGGCACTGTCCCAAACGCAGTTAGCAACACAACAGGCGTCCCCTGCGCGGCGCGCAGCAGCTCGAAACCGGAACCGTCGGGCAGGCGCACGTCGGTCAGCACCAAATTGAACTCTCCCTGCGCGAGCCGATACTCTGCCTCGCGCACCCCGCTGGCCGCGATCGCCTGCCATCCCTCGCGTGTAAAGTGGGCCGTAAGCGCGGCGCGGATGCCCGGCTCATCGTCCACGATCAGCACAGAGCGCCGATCTCCATTGAAAGCCGTCCAGGCGCTCATAGGGTCCGAAGCTCCATCGAGAACACCGTCCCGCAGCCGGGAGCGCTCCCTGCTTCCAAAACAGTTCCGTGAGCGGTTGCGATACGCCGGCACACGGCAAGGCCCAAGCCGGGACTGCCCTCGCGCGCGCTCCAGCCGGGCTTGAAAATGTGAGGAAGGTGTTCAGGGGCAATGCCCGCGCCCGCGTCGGCAACGGAAAGCCGGCAACGGCCCTTGCCGTGCTTTTCCAAAGTGATGCGGATTTCGCCCGGCGTTTCCGTGAAGCGGATCGAGTTCAGCAGGAGATTCAATACGATCTGCTGCAAACCCGCGGCACTTGCCATGGCTCGGCTCTCAAGCTCCGCACCCTGGAAGCGCAGCCGCAAACCCGCTTGCTCCACCACCGGGCGTGCAAACTCGACGATAGCGGCAACCGCGGGCCCAAGCGCGAGGGGCTCCAATCGAAGCGCAGCCCCGCTTTCCATGGCGAGTACGTTTTCAACAGTCCCGGACAAGCGGCGCAGTCCGGCTTGCATCTGGTTGATCGTCTCGCGCCGCCGCTCCGGCTCTTCCTCAAACAGACTGACGAACAGCTCCAGACCGGCTAACGCATTTTTAATCTCATGGGCGAGAATTGCCGCGTGCAGGCCGTTGTGCGCCCCGGTGGTTGCCCGCGACGGCAGCGCATTTGGGCGTACGCCCTCTACGGCAAAGATCCGCAGCGGGTGCTTCATTGGCGTGAAATGAGAACTAGGCAGCATCTGCCTATTGCTGAAGCACGATGGTGGCCAATCCCATGCCCTACAACGAAGCAGCCCAAGTTACGAAAGGACTGTTTGCCGGCGCGCCCGCTCGTGGTTTGTTTTCACCGTGACACTACGGAAAGCAATGAGCATGGATGGGCAAGCGGTGGTTAACGCCCTTGGAATGAGCTCACATCCCGAGAACGGCTGGCACGTAAAAATCCATCGTGCGCCAGCTGAGGGCGGCGCGGAGCGATGACGGTTACTTACTTTCTACTGGTGGAGGGACACCGTTCGCACTGGCACTAGGTGGACGTGGCAGAAGCGGGATGGGAGGCGGTTGGCTCGCGGCGACGCTCTGAGAAGGTGCCTTAAAAGCTTTTCACAAAGAAAGTCGGCTCATCGTGAACAGAGTGATGGACTTGTCCGTCTTCTCACCCCGGCGTGGACAACCGCACTGGACCAACCGGTGGCGCTACGGTTCAAAGAACGGCGGGAGTAGATGGATATGCGTCAACCGTTTAATTACAGCCACTCGCTCTATGCTGCTTCCAAACAGCAATATCATCCGTCACATAGAATGATGCTCCTGTTTTGACTACGATACGGCGACAGTTAGCCTTGATTAAATCTCCGTCGGTTTCCGCGCTGCACTCCAGCGTGCCTACCTGATTACCAGCTGGAATTAGTTCTCGCCACCCACGGCTGGAACCGGCGGACCCACATAGTCGCCCAGTACTCGTACTCGGCCCGCAGTACCGCCCGCACTAGATTGACCGCCGCACTATAGGCTATAAGCTACTGCCAAGAAAGCGACTGGCAACAGAGCCTCAAAACATCTCCGCTTTGCATTTGTATTATTAAATTCTCGCCCTCCTCAGTCTTTTCGATTAGCGCTACGTTTACAGAACTACTTCTTCCCCAAGGCAAATGCCTAGGACATTCCAAACTGGAAACGCCTTTAGCTAAAGCTGTCACCTTGTCCGAGGATGAAACGCCAGTTCTAAAATGAAATTCTACGCTCGCTGTTATCCAATCAAAATTTATGCACTGTAGTGTCGCATCGTGCAGATTTAAGTTTGTCTTCACATCAATTATCCTTCCTGATTGGGAGATGTGCTTCGGGAGATTCATCTGGAACGACCCGACCATCAGGGCCACCAGAAAAGGTTGGCTTTGTCTTTTGCGCTCGGCTACTTCAGTTGTACCATTGGCGTTAATCGCCTGGTAGGTTGGGTAACCAGAGGCAAAACCTTACGTAGCTTCTGCTAAACAAAACGGCTTTTTACGAACTATCTTAGCGTCTATCTTATTAATTGTAACCCCAATTTTTGCAAGCTAAACACTGCGCTTCTACTCCGTAGTGGAATGTAGTAGTTCATCGTAAACCTAGCGTAGGCGCGCGTATGTCTGGGTGACATGTTAATCTACCTTGGAAGCCTTAAACTGTTAGCCAACTCAAATGTGGATTCTGGAAAATATTTATATCCGGTCAGCAGGCAACTCACAATCACCAACGCACATTCGGTCAGCAGATATGTCTTAGCATGTTGAATTCTCATGGTCGTTTACCCATACTGTTTTCCTAAAGCACTTCGCGGCCACCCAGTATCTAATTGCAATCGCACTGCATGGGTCCGAAATTCGAAGAAGCTGGCGCTGCATTGACGTTTTGCACGTCAGTTATAACATATTTGATGTAAGCCTTCTACTGAAGGCAAATTGCTGCGTTCGATTTCATTTCACCCCTAATCCCCAAGCAACCTCCCCTCCCGCATATTCTCCATATACCGCTTCGAATCAAACTTCTTCCCCGTCGAAGCCCGCGACATAT